>JANJVX010000180.1 GCA_024709845.1 Burkholderiaceae bacterium
GCGGGTGCTGAAGAAGTCTGGGTGCAGGTCGTGCGCCACGGCGTCCAGCGGGGCGCCAGAGCGCGCCAGCAGGTCCTGCACCGACTGCTCCAGCGCCACGCAGGCGGCCGGGTCGGAGAGGTCACCGTGCACGACGGACCACAGCGGCGCCTGGGGTGCCTGCGTGTCGAACAGGCAGGCGCTGTTTTTCAGGAAGGCCCCGCAGGCCAGGATGCGTGCCATGTTCAAACCCACTCCGTTATCCATGGCGCCGCACGCTGTCCACCAGGGCTACCGCGCAAGGGCCGCCACTGCCTCGATGTTCGGGCGCTGGGAGCGTCCCCCTTCCCGAATTGCGCAGCAATTCGAGAGAAGGGGGAAGGCGCCGCAGGCGACACAGGCGACACAGGGAGTTGTCTCATGCTGCACTGGCCTTGAGCCGCGCCAGCTCGGCTTCGAGCTGCGCGATGCGCGTCTGCACACTGGTGGGCTCGATGGCATCGGGATGGAGCAACCAGTCGATCCAGGCGTTCATCCCCTCGCCCGTGGTGGCCGACAGTTGCAGGATGCGGATGCTTGGGTTGACGCGGCGCGCGTAGTGCACGCAGCGCTGCACGTCGAAGCTCAGGTGCGGCAGCAGGTCGGTCTTGGTCAGCACCATGAGCTGCGCCGCGGCGAACATGTCGGGGTACTTGAGCGGCTTGTCCTCGCCTTCGGTGACCGAGAGGATGACCACCTTGGCGTCTTCGCCCAGGTCCCACAGCGCGGGGCACACCAGGTTGCCCATGTTCTCTATCAACAGCAGCGACGGGGTGCCATGCCCATGCCCATGCCCATGCCCATGCCCATGGTCGTGGTCGTGGTCGTGGTCGTGGTCGTGATGATGGTGCCCGTGTCCATGCGCATGGTCGTGCAGCGCCAGGCGGGCAAAGGCCTGGGCCACCATGGGGGCGTCCAGGTGGCAGCCTTTGCCCGTGTTGACCTGGATGGCAGGCGCGCCGGTGGCGCGGATGCGGTCGGCGTCGTGGGAGGTCTGCTGGTCGCCCTCGATCACCGCCAGCGGCAGCCCGGGGTGCTGTTGCTGCAGCGCGCGGATGGTGGCGCACAGCAGTGTGGTCTTGCCCGAGCCGGGGCTGGAAACGAGGTTGAGCGCACGCACGCCATGGGCATGGAAATGCGCCCGGTTCTGCTGCGCCACCTGGTTGTTGGCGCCCAGCACGTCCTGCTCGATGCGGATGGCCCGCGACTCGCTCAGCCCCGGCACCGACACCCGCGCCATGCCCGCGCCAAAGTGCAGGTCACCCGTGCGGGCATCCACCACCACGCCATTTTTGTCCGCACCGGGGGGGCCGGAGTTGCCACATCCACACACTACGCACATCGTCCAGACTCCTTTTTTTTTCAGGCTCTGCAGACTCAGAGCACCTGCAGGTCCACCACGCGCAAGGCGTCGCCACCGCGAGGCACCAACCCCCAGGCACCGCAACGCGGGCAGGGGTCACCATGCGCCGCGATGTCCACCGTCTGGCCACAGCCAGGACATTCCGCGATGGCCCCGGGCTCGTCGATCAGCACCTCGGCACCGTCGAGCACCGTGCCAGGCGCCAGCGAAGCCAGTGCGAAGCGCAACGCCGGCACCTCGACCGCCGCGAGACGCCCCACTTCCAGGTGCAATTGCACCACGCGCTTGAACGCCTCCCGTGCTGCGGCCTCTTCCACCATCGACAGGATGCCGCCAGCCAGGCTCAGCTCATGCATGGCAACTCCCTGGCCCAGTCAGGGCGCCGCGCACGGCGTGCCGTGCCGGGAATACAAAGAACGGTATTTCAGAGGCCATGCCCGGATTGGAGCAGCGCTTCACGGTGCTGGCAACTGCGCACGGTGGAGGCGGCCAGGGCCGTCGCACCGGGGCGCCTACAAGGCCTTGCGCAGGTTGGTGGTGGGGATCTTCAGGGCCTCGCGGTACTTCGCCACCGTCCGGCGCGCGCACTCGATACCCTGCTCCTTGAGCATATCGGCCAGCTGGCTGTCCGACAGAGGCTTGGCAGGGTTTTCGGCGGCGACAAACTGCTTGATGAGCGCGCGCACGGCCGTGCTCGACGCGTTGCCGCCGGTGTCGGTGCCCAGGCCCGAGCCGAAGAAGTACTTGAGTTCGTAGGTGCCCTGCGGCGTGGCCATGTACTTGGACGTGGTCACGCGCGAGATGGTGGACTCGTGCAGGCCCAGTTCGTCGGCGATGTCGCGCAGCACCAGCGGGCGCATGGCCAGCTCGCCATGCACGAAGAAGTTCTTTTGCCGCTCGACGATGGCGCGCGAGACGCGCAGGATGGTATCGAAGCGCTGCTGGATGTTCTTGATGAACCAGCGAGCCTCCTGCAGGCGCTGCTGCAGCGCCTGGTGGCCATCCCCGCCCCGGTGACCCCGCAAGGCACCGGCATAGATGTCATGCACGCGCAGGCGCGGCATGACCTCGGGGTTGAGCTGCACGCTGAACTGCTGGCCCCCGCGCCCGCTGCGTGTGACGAGCACGTCGGGCACCACGGCGTTGCGCTCCACGTCGGCAAAGCGCCGCCCGGGGCGGGGCTCCAGCCGCGCGATGAGTGCCATGGCGGCGCGCGTGCGTTCCTCCGTGGCACCACAGGCCTGCACCAGGCGGCGCACGTCGCGGCGCGCCAGCAGTTCCAGCGGCTGCTGGCAGATTTGCAGCGCCGTGTGCAGAGCTTCAGCATCGCCCGTGCCGTCGTGCAGCATCGCCCGGATCTGCAGCGTCAGGCATTCCGCAAGATTGCGCGCACCCACGCCAGTGGGCTCCAGGCTCTGCAACAGGCGCAGGGCGACGGTGAAGCGATGCACCAGTTCTTCCGTCTGTTCCAGGTCCTCCGTCCCCGCCAGGCCAGCAGCCAGGGATTCCAGCGAGTCTTCGAGATAGCCGTCGTCGTTCAACGATTCGATGAGGAAGCGCAGCGCCGCGCAATCGAGGTCCGACAGGCGCAACGACAGCGCCTGGCGATGCAGGAAGTCCGTGAGCGATTCATGGCCGTGCGCCAGCTCGGCGGCGTCGGCCTCGCCATCGCTGTCGTTGTTGTGGTTGCGCGCAGGGGCCTCGCCACCCCATTCGCCATCGTCGGGCACCATCTCGGTGGTGCCGTCGCCACCCCAGTCGGGCTCGTCCTGGCCCACGGGAGATTCAACATCATTTTTGGCTTCAAGGCTTGATGTGCCTTCGCTATCAGCTCCAGAATAGATAGCAATATCGGTGGCCTATTCGTCCGGCTGGGCCGGAGTGTCCGCCTGTGCCAGGCCGAATTCCTCGCGTGGAGCCTCTTCGCTGTTGCGCTCCAGAAACGGATTCTCGTCGAGCATCTGCTCGATTTCCTGCGACAGCTCCTGGGTGGACAGCTGCAGCAGGCGAATCGACTGCTGCAGCTGCGGCGTGAGCGCCAGATGCTGCGAGACGCGCAGCGACAGCCCGGGCTTCATCACATCCGGAAATGCTCGCCCAGGTACACGCGGCGCACCTCGGCGTTGTCGACGATGTCGGACGGCGTACCCTGGGCGAGCACGCGTCCGTCGCTGATGATGAAGGCGTGGTCGCAAATGCCCAGTGTCTCGCGCACGTTGTGGTCGGTGATGAGAACGCCGATGCCGCGCGCCTTGAGGAAACCGATGATGCGCTGGATCTCGATCACGGCGATGGGATCAATGCCCGCGAAGGGTTCGTCGAGCAGGATGAAGCGCGGTTGTGTGGCCAGGGCGCGCGCAATCTCGACACGGCGCCGCTCGCCGCCCGACAGTGCCAGCGCCGGGGAGTCACGCAGGTGGTCCACGCGCAGCTCCTGAAGCAGTGCCGTGAGGCGTTCCTCGACCGTGGCCGCGGGCAGCGGTTGCCCGTCGTCGCCCCGCTGCAGTTCCAGCACGGCGCGCACGTTCTCCTGCACCGAAAGCTTGCGGAAGATCGACGCTTCCTGCGGCAGGTAGGACAGCCCCAGGCGCGAGCGCCGGTGGATGGGCATGTGCGCCACGGACTGGCCATCGATGCGGATGTCACCGGCATCGCTGCGCACCAGGCCCACAATCATGTAGAACGAGGTGGTCTTGCCCGCTCCATTAGGGCCGAGCAGGCCCACCACCTCGCCCTTCTGCACGGCGAGCGAGACATCCTTGACCACCTTGCGGCTACCATAGGCCTTGGCCAGATGCAGCACTTCCAGGCGGCTGGCCTGCGCCGCGTCCAGGGGCGCATTCATGGGTGCCGCACTCACTTCGCGCCACCACCCAGCACAGGACTCGGGCGCAATCCAGGCGGAGCGACAGGCACGCCCTGCGGCGCGGGGCCGCCAGGCGTAGCCTCTTTGGGTGACAGCACCGCCCGCACGCGCCCGCCACCTTCCTGGGCATCTCCGGATCCACTGCCCAACGCCTTCTGTCCGTCAACGGTGAACACATCGGTCAGGTTGTTGTAGACGATGACGGCACCCGTGATTTCATCGCTCACCACGGCTCCGCGCAGGCGGCGCAACTCTGCACGGCGGACAAATCGCACGGTGTCCGCGCGGCCGTCGTATTCAATGACCTCGCCTTCCCCTTCGATGTATTCCTCGATCATTCCCGGCGTGCTGTCGCGCCGCTGCCTGAAAAAGGCCCGTTGCCCCGTCTCTGCAGTCACCACGCCCATCTGGTACCCATCGGCGTCCTGGCGCACCTCCAGCCGCGCGCCTCGCAACACGATCGATCCCTTGGTCATGACCACGCGGCCCGTGAATACGCTGGTCTGCTTGAGATCGTCGTGGCGCAGCGCATCGGCCTCGATGTTCATGGGTTTGTTCCGGTCTGCCTTTTCCGCCCAGGCCGTGCCCGCGCTGCCCCAGGCCAGGGCAGCCAGCACGCACAGCCTGAGCCCATGAAACACCCACGCTCCAGCGCTGAAGGGCGTCTGTGCACGCAATGCGTGGACGCCCGGCGGCTGGCATCCTGGGTTGTGGAGAAATGGGTTGTCCATGCAGCGTTCCAGAGAGGGGCATGCCGCCAGAGCAGCAATGGCGTGCGCGGGGCACGAATCTTGCTGCTATTGTAGCTTCGCCTCAGCCCCCTTCGCGGCAACGCCGCGCTTGCCAGGGCGTCCCGCACCGGTTGGGGTCACCGGTGCTTGTCGTGCAGGATTCTGCGCCTTCGTCTGCAAGGCAGGGCGGCGTTCTCCAAGGAGAAACTCCGCACCGAAATGCCCCGCGACCGGGGTTTTCAGGCCGCAACAGCGGCGCGGGCCTGCTCCAGCAAAGTGCCTGCGTCGCTGACCTCGAACTTTCCGGGCGCCTCAATGTTGAGAGTGACCACCTTGCCATTCTTTACGAGCATGGAGTAGCGGTTGCTGCGCAGGCCCAGGCCCTTGCCATTCAGATCCAGTGTCAGTCCCGTTGCCTTGGCAAAAGTCGCGTCGCCATCGGCCAGCATGCGGACCACACCGCCGGTTTTCTGATCGCGCGCCCATGCCCCCATGACGAATGCGTCGTTGACTGCCAGGCACCAGATCTCGTCAACCCCAGCAGCCTTGAACTCGGCCGCCTTTTCCAGGTAGCCCGGCACGTGTTTGGCCGAGCAGGTGGGGGTGAACGCTCCGGGAACGGCAAACAGGGCAATGGTCTTGCCAGTGGTCGCGGCGCCGACCTGGACGGGATTGGGGCCAAGGCTGCAGCCATTGCCCTCCACTTCGATGAACTCCATCAAGGTGGTGTCTGGAAGGTTGTCGCCAATCTGGATCATGCTGGTCTCCTGTAAGCCGTGGAAGAAGGGACTGCCTGAAAAGCAGGTCCCTAAAAAGAAAAACGACCCACATTGTGGGTCGTTTTCATCGGCTTTGCTGCGCAGGAGCGCGAAGGCTTATACCAACGAGGCCTTTGTCACCAGACGGGTGGCAACCCAGTTCTTGGTCTTGGAGAGTGGACGGCTTTCGGTGATCTCAATCACGTCACCCGTGTGGAACTCGTTGTTTTCGTCGTGCGCGTGGTACTTGCTCGACTTGCCGACGATCTTGCCATAGAGCTCGTGCTTCACACGGCGCTCGATCAGCACGGTCACGGTCTTGTTACGCTTGTCGCTGACCACCTTGCCAATCAAGGTGCGCTTGAGGGATTTTTTAGCTTCCGTCATGTGGGCTCCTTACTTGGCGGCTTGCTTTTCAGCAAGAATGGTCTTGGCGCGAGCGATATCACGGCGCGTGGTGCGCAGGGTACCGGTGTTACCCAGTTGCTGCGTGGCCTTCTGCATGCGCAGGCCGAAGTGGGCCTTCTGCAACGCCTTGATTTCTTCCTTGATGCCAGCAACGTCTTTTTGGCGCAGTTCAGCAGTATTCATATCAGTTTCTCCTGAATTCACTGGCCAACCATGCGGGCCACGAACGTGGTGCGCAGGGGAAGCTTGGCAGCCGCCAGACGGAAAGCTTCGCGGGCAAGCTCTTCGGGCACGCCGAGGATCTCGAACACGATCTTGCCGGGCTGGATTTCAGCCACGTAGAACTCGGGATTGCCCTTACCGTTACCCATACGCACTTCGGCGGGCTTGGAGGAAATGGGCTTGTCCGGGAACACGCGAATCCAGATGCGACCACCACGCTTGACGTGGCGAGAGATGGCGCGGCGAGCGGCCTCGATCTGGCGAGCCGTCAGACGGCCCCGATCGGTGCACTTCAGACCGAAATCACCGAACGCCACCGAGTTGCCCCGGGTTGCGACGCCAGTGTTGCGGCCTTTTTGCTCCTTGCGGTATTTGCGGCGAGCAGGTTGCAGCATGTTTTATTCTCCTTTTCCGTCCGCTGCTGTAGCGGGCGCGTCTGCTTTACGAACGCGCTTAACGGCGGTTGCATCGGCGCCACCGGCACCGAGCGGCTTGTCGCTGCCGTCGGCAGGTGCCACATTGGCACCCACGGGACGGCGCGGGCCACCACGGCCAGCACCACGGTCGTTGCGATCGCCACCAGGGCGGCCATCACGACGCGGACCACGGGGACGGCGCTCTTCGTCAGGGCGCGGCGTTTCGACGGCAGGCAGGTCATTGCGACCCAGCGTGTCGCCCTTGTAGACCCACACCTTCACGCCGATCACACCGTAGGTGGTCTTGGCTTCGGAGGTGCCGTAGTCGATGTCGGCGCGCAGGGTGTGAAGCGGCACGCGGCCTTCGCGGTACCACTCGCAGCGGGCGATTTCGATACCGTTCAGACGACCGGACGACATGATCTTGATGCCCTGGGCACCCAGACGCATGGCGTTCTGCATGGCACGCTTCATGGCGCGACGGAACATGATGCGCTTCTCGAGCTGCTGCGTGATCGAGTCGGCAATCAGCTTGGCATCGATTTCGGGCTTGCGCACTTCTTCGATGTTCACTGCGACAGGCACGCCCAGACGGACAGCGAGTTCCCTCTTCAGGTTCTCGATGTCTTCACCCTTCTTGCCGATCACCACGCCCGGACGTGCCGAGTAAATGGTGATGCGGGCGTTCTTGGCGGGGCGCTCGATCAGAATGCGCGACACGGCGGCATTCTTGAGCTTGGCCTTCAGGTACTCGCGCACCTTGATGTCTTCGGCCAGCATGCCGGCGAAGTCACGGTTGCTCGCGTACCAGCGGCTGGCCCAGTTACGGCTGACCGCCAGGCGGAAACCGGTAGGATGGATTTTCTGTCCCATAGTCTTCCTCTGGCCTCAGTTGCCAACCGTCACGTACACATGGCACGTGGGCTTGCTGATGCGGTTGCCGCGGCCTTTGGCGCGCGCGGTGAAACGCTTGAGCGTGGTACCTTGTTCGACGTAGATGGTCTTGACCTTCAGTTCGTCGATATCGGCGCCATCGTTGTGTTCGGCGTTGGCGATGGCCGACTCCAGAACCTTCTTGACGATTCCCGCAGCTTTTTTCTGCGTGAAGTTCAGGATGTTCAGAGCCTGGTCCACCTTCTTGCCGCGGATCAGGTCAGCGACCAGACGGCCCTTGTCGACCGACAGACGGACGCCCCGGAGGACTGCACGTGTTTCAGACATGGTCGTTCCTTACTTCTTCGCTTTTTTGTC
>JANJVX010000193.1 GCA_024709845.1 Burkholderiaceae bacterium
AGTTACGAGAAGCTGCGCCTGGTGATCGAGAAGAAGATGTTCTCCAACACCGAGGAGTTGCTGCCGGTCGTCAGCTTCAATGCCAAGGCCAGCGCGGAAGATGCGCGCAAGCACGAGGATTTCGTCACCCGCATGGTGGACAAGGGCTACACGCCCAAACAGGTGCGCTTGCTCTGTGAGTGGTACCTGCGCGTGCGCAAGAGCAGTTGAGGTCTGCATCTGGGCCTGAGGCCCTGCATGGGGAACGGAGCAACGGATGGCACTGCAAATCATCGACCGCAGGCTCGCAGGCAAGAACAAATCGGTGGGCAACCGGGAGCGATTTGTTCGTCGCTACAAGGAGCAGATTGCCGACGCAGTGCGCCGCGCGGTGTCGCAGCGCGGCATCCGTGACATCGAGCAGGCCGAAAGCATCACCATTCCCCGCAAGGACATCAACGAGCCGGTGTTCCACCATGGCCAGGGCGGGGTGCGCGATGTGGTGCATCCGGGCAATACCGAGCATGTACGGGGTGACCGCTTCCAGCGGCCCCAGGGGGGCGCCGGTCGCGGCTCGCAGGCCAGCGACAGCGGGGAAGGGGAGGACGACTTCACCTTCACGCTGACCAAGGAAGAGTTCATGCAGCTCTTTTTCGAGGATCTGGCCTTGCCGCACCTGTTGCGCACCCATATCGGCGAGAACCCGCAGTGGAAATCACGCCGTGCAGGCTACAGCCAGGATGGCACCCCCAACAATCTGGCCGTGGTGCGCACCATGCGTGGCGCGCTGGGGCGGCGCATTGCCTTGACGAAGTCACCGCACCGGGAGCTTATGGCGTTGCAGGCGCAGCTTGACGCCTTGCTGGCGCAGGACGATGGCACCAGCGAGGCGGTGGCAGAACTGCAGCGCCATATCGATGCCCTCCGGGAGCGCATCGGCAGGGTTCCTTACCTGGACCCCATCGACCTGCGCTTTCGTGCTCGCACCCCCGTGCCCGTGCCCAGCAGCCAGGCGGTGATGTTCTGCGTGATGGATGTGTCGGGCTCCATGGACCAGGCGCGCAAGGACCTGGCCAAACGCTTCTTCATCCTGCTATACCTGTTTCTCACGCGGCACTACGAGAAGATCGACATCGTCTTCATCCGTCACCACACGCAGGCCGCCGAAGTGAGCGAAGAGCAGTTTTTCCACTCCACCGAGAGTGGTGGCACGGTGGTCAGCAGCGCGCTGGTGCTGCTGGACCAGATCATCCGTGCACGCTACCCGGCGGGTGACTGGAACATCTATGTGGCCCAGGCCAGTGACGGCGACAACTTCACCAACGACAGCGGCAATTGCCGCAGCCTGCTGGTGGACAAGATCCTGCCCCGGGTGCGCTACTTTGCCTACGTGCAGGTGGCGGAAGAAGAGCAGAACCTGTGGGACGAATACAGCCAGCTGCTGCCTCTGCATTCCCACTTTGCCATGCGCAAGGTCTCCGAGCCGGGTGAAATCTACCCCGTGTTTCGCGATCTTTTCAAGAAAGAGGGGGTGCAAGCATGAACATGGCTCACTACCCCGTGCTTGAGCGGCGCCTGGGGGACAACCCGTGGAAGACAGCAGCCGTGGGCGAACGGCGCCATCGCACGGTGCCGGAGCAGCCCCTGCCTGCCGGAGCGCGCCCGGCGCAGCCTTTGCCCGACCCGAGTGACTGGACGTTCGAGCTGATCGAGCGCTACCACGCTGCCATTGCTGCCACGGCCGAGCGCTTCGGGCTCGACACCTACCCCAATCAGCTGGAGATCATCACCGCCGAACAGATGATGGACGCCTATTCCAGCGTGGGCATGCCGGTGAACTACCGCCACTGGAGCTACGGCAAGGAGTTTCTGGCCACCGAGCGGCGCTACCGGCGCGGGCACATGGGGCTGGCCTACGAGATCGTCATCAACTCCAACCCCTGCATCAGCTACCTCATGGAGGAAAACACCACCGCCATGCAGGCGCTGGTGATCGCCCATGCAGCCTATGGGCACAACAGCTTCTTCAAAGGCAACTACCTGTTCCGCATGTGGACGGACGCGTCCAGCATCATCGATTACCTGGTCTATGCCAAGGATTACGTGGCGCAGTGCGAGGAGCGCTACGGTTTCGAGGAGGTGGAGAAAATCATCGACTCCTGCCATGCGCTGGCGAACTTTGGCGTGGACCGCTACCGCCGTCCCGCCAAGCGCACCCTGGCGCGAGAGCGGCTCGAACGCGCGCAGCGCGAGCAGTATGCCCAGCAGCAGGTGAATGAACTCTGGCGCACCCTGCCCACGCGCCCTGGCAAGGACGGGGTCGTGCAGGAGCAGGACCGCTTTCCCAAGGAGCCGCAGGAAAACATCCTGTATTTCATCGAGAAGAATGCACCGCTGCTGGAGCCCTGGCAGCGCGAGATCGTGCGCATCGTGCGCAAGATCGCGCAGTATTTCTATCCACAGCGCCAAAGCCAGGTGATGAACGAGGGCTGGGCCACCTTCTGGCACTACACGCTGCTCAACACGCTGTACGACGAGGGCTATCTCAGCGACGGGGTGATGGTCGAGTGGCTGGGCTCGCACACCAACGTGATTTTCCAGCCCCCCGTGGGTCACCGCGCCTACAGCGGAATCAACCCCTACGCGCTGGGCTTCGCCATGTACCGTGATATCCAGCGCATCTGCCGCAATCCCACCGAAGAGGACCGGCGCTGGTTTCCCGACATCGCCGGCACCCCCTGGCTCCCCGCGCTGGACCATGCCATGCGCAACTTCAAGGACGAGAGTTTCATCGGCCAGTTCCTGAGCCCGCACCTGATGCGCGAGATGCGGCTTTTTGCCCTGCATGACGACGCCAGCCAGAGTGAACTGGTGGTCAGCGAAATCCACGACGAAACGGGATACCGTTCCCTGCGGCAGACCCTGTCGCAGCAGTACGACCTGGGCACGCGCGAGCCCAATATCCAAGTATGGAACGTGAACCTGCGCGGTGACCGCAGCCTCACCTTGCGCCACACGCCTTACCAGGGGCGCCCTTTGGCCGACGACACCCCGGAAGTGCTGCGCCATGTGGCACGCCTGTGGGGTTTTGGCGTGCAGATCGAAAGTGCGGAGGGTGCAGATGGCTCGCCCGTCCTGCTGCATGCGGTGCAGGCGCCTGCATAGGCGCTTCGACCTGAAAGTTCAAAGGATTTTTGGGTTTTTGGCCCGTCTAGCAAGCGCTATTAGCTATAAAAAACGTAGCAATCCGGGGCGCAAAACGGCGATGGAAAGGCCTGCGACATGCAGTGCCACCGTGCCCCAGTAGGTGGCCCGGAAGCTCTGTTTGCGCGATTTATGGCGCAACCATTGCTGTGCCCACCAGGCGGCGGGCCACCCACCCAGCAGCGCAAGAAGGTGCAGCGTCTGCTCCGGCGTGCGCCAGGTGCGGCGCTGGGCCGCGCTCTTGTCGAGGGCGTAGGCGAAAAAGGTCGCTCCATTGAGCAGCACCAGGATACCCAGCAACCCCAGCGGCAGGCGCTGCGCCCAGGTGCCCCAGGCCAGCAGGGCGAGCCAAGCCAGCATCATCAGCGCCACGGCCAGGCGGGTGCCGGTGGGGGCATTGTCCTGCGGACGGGCTCGCCGGGGCCTCGCAGCGGTCCGCGTGGCCCGGGACCTCACTGGCATGGCTCAGTGCAGCGCGTGCAGTGGAATGTCGCGCTCCTTTGCCAGCGCCGTGAGCTGTTCGCGGGTCTGGCCCTGCAGGAAGCGGGCGATGGCCTCATGGGTGGCCGGGGCGCGCAGGTGCTCCATGTCGCCCACCGCGCTCAATCCGGCGGCCTCGCACAGGCGCGCGGCGAAATGCGGCTCCAGCGCGGCCACGGCCACGCGGCCATCGGCACAGGGGTAGATGCGGTAGCCCGCGTGCGCGCCGCCCACGTCGCCCTGCGGCGTGGTCAGACCCCACTGCAGGGGCAGGGCCAGCCATTGCGCGGCTTCGGCCAGGCCCACCTCGATGCACACGCCCGTGCCCTGCTGCGAGCGTGCCAGCAGCGCCTGCAGCACCGCCTCGCTGGCCATCAGGGCGCCGGCCATGTCGGCGAACAGGGTGGGTGGCACCTCCAGGCTGGCCAGCAGCCCCGCCTCGGCCTGGTAGGTGAGGTCATGGCCTGGCTCCTCGGCACGCTCTCCCAGCGCGCCCACGATGCGCACCAGCGACAGGCGCGGGTAGCGCGCGTGCAGCGCCTCCCAGCCCATTCCCAACTTGGACAGCGCCGAGGGACGGAACGAGGTGATCAGCACGTCGGTGTGTGCCAGTTCGGCCTGCAGCGCGGCCTGGCCCTCATCCGTCTTGAGGTGTGCGTGCAGAACGCGCACGCCCTCATGCAGCGTGGCATAAGCGGCCGGGCTGTAGATGCCCATGGGGTCTGCGCTGGGGTGGCCTGCCGCTGGAGGTGGCTCGAGTTTGGTGCACTGCGCGCCCATCCGCGCACAGCGCAGAAGAGCGGCGGGGCCGGGAAGGTTGAGTGCCAGGCTCAGGATGCGGGTGTTGGCAAGCGGGGTGTGCATGTTCAGAAGGATTCCCAGTCATCGTCCTTGCCCGCGTTTGCAGGCGGGGCCTTGGGCGTGCCGGGTGGAAGGGCTGCCACGGGCTTGGCCTTGGCTTGCGTGGCGGGACGGCTGGCCGCCGGTGCCGCCTTGCGCAGGGCGGGGCGGGGGGGCGGTGCAGGTACGGGCGACGGAGGGAGCGACGCTGCTGGTGCCTGCGCAGTGGCTGCTGCAGGGCGGGCCGCCATGCTGCCAGCCTGCGCGCCCAGCTTGAAGACCGAGACGGTGCTGACGAGGTCCGCCGCCTGGCTGCGCAGGCTGCTAGCGGCGGCGGCCATTTCTTCGACCAGCGCGGCGTTTTGCTGCGTGGCCTGGTCCATCTGGGTCACGGCTTCGCCCACCTGGGAGACGCCCGCACTCTGTTCGCTGCTGGCGGCGCTGATTTCGCCCACGATGTCGGTCACGCGGCGGATGGAGCCCACCACCTCCTGCATGGTGGTACCAGCCTGGTCCACCAGGGCGCTGCCAGCCTCGACGCGGGTGACACTCTCTGTGATGAGGCTTTTGATTTCCTTGGCCGCTTCGGCGCTGCGCCCGGCCAGGCTGCGCACCTCGCTGGCCACCACGGCAAAGCCCCGGCCCTGTTCGCCTGCCCGTGCCGCTTCCACGGCGGCGTTGAGTGCCAGGATGTTGGTCTGGAATGCAATGCCGTCGATCACGCTGATGATGTCGGCGATCCGCTTGCTGCTGTCGTTGATGCCCTTCATGGTGTCCACCACCTGGGCCACGACCTGTCCGCCCTGCACGGCCACGGTGCTCGCGTTCTGGGCCAGCTGGTTGGCTGCGCGCGCGTTGTCGGCGTTCTGGCGCACGGTGGAGCCCAGCTGTTCCATGCTGGCGGCGGTTTCTTCGAGTGCGCTGGCCTGGCTTTCGGTGCGGCCCGAAAGGTCCTGGTTGCCCTGGGCAATCTCGGCGCTGGCCAGGGACACCGATTCGGAGCCTTGCCGTACCCGCTGCACGACTTGCGCCAGCGAGTCCTGCATGGAGGCCAGCGAGCGCAGCAGCATCGCGATTTCATCATTGCCATTGACGGGGATGCTGCGGGTCAGGTCGCCATGGGCGACGGCGTCGGCTGCGTCCACGGCTTCTTTGAGCGAGCGGGTGATGTTGCGCATCACGGCCAGGCCAAAAAGCACCCCAAACAGAATACCAGCCACCACCGAGCCGATCGACAGGGCCCGCAGATTGCTGTAGCGCGTGGTCGCCGTGTTGTACTCGCTCTTGGCTTCGTCAAGCTGCAGTTCCAGCAATTCATTCATGTCTTGACGCAGCGGCGCGTAGGCAGGGCGCACCTTTTCATCATTGAGCCTTTTGCCCAGGTCGAAGTCGCCCGCCTGCAGTGCGGCCAAGGTGGGCTTGAGCCCTTCTTCCACGAACTTGCCGCGGTCTGCGGCAAATTTGTCGGCCAGCCTTTTCTCGGCCGGTGTCAGCTTGGTCGCCGCATAGGCAGTCCAGAGCGCGTCGTTGTCGGCCAGGTTCCGGTCAATTTCGGCGGTGGCGCGTCGCACTTCTTCTGGCGTGAAGTTGGCCAGGGCGTTGGTCAGCGCCAGACGGTTTTCCAGCAGCTTGGACTGTATCTGCGACAGCTGTCCCAGGGGCACCGCGCGGTCTTCATACACGGTGCGCAGGCCGTCCCGGGTCTGGCTGGTTCCATAGAGGCCGATGCCGCCCACGATGAGCAGCAAGACGGACATCAGTCCGATCAGCAACACCAGGCGGGTAGAGATCTTGAAGTGATTCATGATGTGCTTTGATGGGTGGAAACAGAATGAGAA
The DNA here is from genome assembly GCA_024709845.1 of Burkholderiaceae bacterium. Classification (GTDB taxonomy): domain Bacteria; phylum Pseudomonadota; class Gammaproteobacteria; order Burkholderiales; family Burkholderiaceae_C; genus Simplicispira. Next base: position 6,342 of record JANJVX010000193.1, read on the forward strand.
TGGGTTTTGTGCGCAGGGCGTTCGAATTATGCAAGGCTTTGTAACGGCGAAGTGCTTTGCTGTGCACGGGTGTGAGTCTGCCAAAAAAAAACCGCCCCGTGGGGCGGTTGGTCTATGGACGGTGGTTACATCACCTTGGCAATGGCCTGGCAGACGTAGTCGATGTTCTTGCTGTTGAGCGCGGCCACGCAGATGCGGCCGGTGTCGGTGCCGTACACGCCGAACTCGCTGCGCAGGCGCACCATCTGGTCCTTGGAGAGGCCCGAGTAGCTGAACATGCCGATCTGCTGCGTCATGAAGCTCATGTCCTGCTGCACGCCGGCGGCCTTGAGGCCGTCGACCAGCTTCTGGCGCATGGCCTTGATGCGCACGCGCATCTCGCCCAGTTCCTTTTCCCACAGGGCGCGCAGCTCGGGGTTGTTCAGCACCGCGGCCACCACGGCGCCGCCGTGCGTGGGCGGGTTGCTGTAGTTGGTGCGGATGAC
>JANJVX010000227.1 GCA_024709845.1 Burkholderiaceae bacterium
GGAACGGGGTTGCGGTGTGTTGTGGCATGGAAATAGGTGTGCGGGTGCGGCACGGCCGGCGCCGCGCCAGCCCGCCAGATGCGGGCGCGCGCACGCCATGGCCATGCCACGGTTTCAAGCGAAATTGGCCTCCCGCGCTTATGTATCAAGCGCTCGCAGCGATGAATTCAGGAGTTATTGCGCCGAAGCGCGAAGGGCCGGACTCAGCCCAGCGCCCGCAGGGGCGGCCCCCGGGCGTGGAACAGCACCACATGGCGTGGCGCCGTGCCCGTGGCGCGCCAGGGCGCGGGCGGCGCGGCGGGCGGCGGGGGCGCAAGGGCCTGGGGCGCGCCCAGGGCGGCGTCGGCCAGCGCAAGCTGGTCGAGCAAGAGGCAGTCCACCGGCGCGTGCTGGGCCAGCAGGGGCGGCAGCAAGGCGCTGGCGCCGTGCGCTGTGCTGTCGTGGGCGTGCCCTTCATCGTGCCCATGGCCGGCATGCACCCCGGCCAGCGGCAGGGCGTGCGCCACCTGGTGCATGCGCCCCAGCGACGGCACCCACACCAGGGCCAGCAGCAGCCACAGCAGGGCCGGGCCGTGCAGCAGGCGCCAGGCCAGGGTGTGCGGGGTGCGCTGGTGGGGCATGGGTGGGGGCGCGGTTATTTCACCGGCACGGCGTCCACCAGGCGGTAGTACAGGCCGTAGGGGTCGTTGCGCAGCAGCACCAGGCGGCCTTCCACCACCACGGGCTCGATGGAGTGGCGCACGGCGGTCTTGGCGCGCACCTCCACCATGCTCTCGGGGCCGCCGGGAATGCAGAACGAGCAGCTCAGCGGCACCGAGGTGAGCAGGAAGTGGATCTGCGTGGCCTTGGCGTCCAGCGGCACCATGAAGCCCTGGATGCGCTGTGTCTTGCCCTCCAGCGCCTGCTGCCGGGCGTTGAATTCGGGCACCACGCTGGTTTTGGTGACCTTCTTGGCCAGGTCGGTCAGCACCGTCCAGGGCACCACGTCGGCGCGCTCGGGCAGCGGCGCGATGGGGCTCTCGGGGCTGTGGTAGCCCGCACCGCTGCCCGAAGCCAGGCCCGCGCCCCCTGCCCCCGAGGGCGCCGCGCCAGGGGTGCCCGGCGGCAGCGGCGAGGTGAGCACGGGGCCGCGTGCGCGTTCAAAGTCGCCCGGCGCGGGCTTGGTGGCGGGGGTGGGTTGCGCCAGCGCGGCACCGGCCAGCGCCCACAGCGCTGCCGTGGCACAGTGCAGATACAGGCGCGGGCGGGTCAATGGGTGGGGCATGGCAGGCTGCTAGGTCGGTAGTGCGAAGGAAATCCGGGGGGGCTGTGGCGCCAGCGCCCGTCAGTGCGCGTGCTTCATGCCGCAGTATTTGCCAATCGCCAGGTTCTTGCAGGCGGCCTGCAGCTCCTTCATGCAGGCGTCATGGCCCTTGCCCGACTCCAGGCACTTGGCGGCGGCCTCGTGGGCGGCGGCCATGGCGCGGTGGCGTTCGACGTCGGCCTTGGTCTCCTTGTCGGAATGGCCTTGCGCCTGGGCCAGCGTGGCGGCCAGCAGCAGGGGGGCCAGGGCGGTGAGGGTTTTCTTCATGGTGCGGGTCCTTTCAAGGGATGGAAATCAGGTGTGGCTCAGCAGGTCGGCCACGTCGGTGCGGTAGGCCTGCAGCGCGGGCAGCAGCGCCGCCAGGGCGGCCACGCCCATGGCCAGCAGGGGCACACCCGCCTCGGCAGGCAGCCACAGCCAGCCGCTGACGGGCAGCAGGCCCTGGGCCAGCAGCACGCGGCCCAGCACCTCGGCCAGGCCGTGGCCCAGCAGCAGGCCCAGGGCGCTGGCCAGCAGAGCCAGCCACAGTGCCTCGCTCAGCAGCAGGCCTGCCACACGCCCGGGCGGGGCACCCAGCATGCGCAGCATGGCAATGTCGGCCCGGCGCTCGCGCACGGCGTTCCACAGGGCAATGAACACGCTCAGCGCGGCCACGGCCAGCAGCACACCACCAAAGGCGCGCAGCACGTCGGCGCCCACGCCCAGCAGGCGCAGCAGGCGCGTGACCTCGATGGCCGGGGCGGCGGCCTGCAGGGCTGTGCCCGCGTTGATGTGGCGCGGCAGCGTGACGGCGGCCAGCGGCGTGCGGTAGCGCAGCAGGGCCACAGTCACTTCGCGCTCCTGGCGCAGGATGGCGAGGTCTTCCTCGTCGTCGGCGGTGGCATGTTCGTGCACCTGCCACACCGATTCGGTGCTGGTGAGAATGAGCCGGTCAAGCACGCAGCCGCAGGGCGCCAGCACCCCGGCCACGGTGTAGGGGTGCTCGCCGTGCGCATGCCCTCCCCCGCCCAGGCCGTGGCTGCCCACAAAGGCGGCGCCCAGCAGCGCCGCGCCCTCGTGCCCCGGGCGGGCCATGCCGCGTGCAGCCTCGGCGCCAAGCACGGCCTCCATGGGCGCCTGCCAGGCGCGGCCGTGGGCCAGCACGGCGCCATAGTGCGCCGCATAGCCGGGCGTGGTGCCCACGATGCGGTAGCCCCGGTAGCTGTCGCCCAGGCTCAGCGGAATCACCTGCGCCACCAGCGGGTGCTGCTCCAGGGCCTGCACCTCGTGCAGCGCAATGTTGCCGGTGGGCACGTCGATATGGAACACGCCCGAGAGGATGAGCTGCAGCGGGCTGCCCTTGGCGCCCACCACCAGGTCGATGCCGCCGAGGTTGCGCTCGAACGCGCGGTCGAGTTGCGCGGCCACCAGCAGCACCAGCGTGATGGCGGCCAGCCCCAGGGTGAGCAGCAGCAGGTTGAGCACGGCGGCCAGCGGGCGCGACCAGAGGTAATGCCACGACAGGCGGGCCAGATATGCTATTTGTTTCATAGCTGCTGGCGCTTGTCTACATTGGCCTGGAGGCCAATTTGATTCAAATCCAGCACGGCCGCGCCCGGCAGGGCCTGCAGCACGCGCGGGTCGTGCGTGGCAATCACCAGGGTGGCTCCGCAGGCGGCGGCGCTGTCCTGCAGCAGGGCCAGGGCGCTGGCGGCGGCCTCATCGTCCAGGCTGGCGGTGGGCTCGTCGGCCAGCAGCAGTTCGGGCTGCAACAGCACGGCGCGCGCCAGTGCCACGCGCTGCGCCTGCCCGCCCGAGAGTTGGTGCGGCCTGCGCGCAGCAAGCTCGGCCACGCCCACGCGGGCCAGCGCCTGGGCAATGGCGGCATCGTCGCGCAGCCGCCCGGCGGCAAAGTAGCTGAGCGCCAGGTTGTCGGCCACGCTCAGCGCGCTGCTCAGGTGCAGTTTTTGCGGCAGAAAACCGATGCAGCGCGCGCGCCAGGCGTCGATTTCGGCGCCGCGCTGCGTGCCAATCTGCAGGCCCGCCACGAACAGGTCACCCTCGGCCGCGCCGCGCAGCCCGGCAATGAGCGCCAGCCAGGTCGATTTGCCGCTGCCCGAGCGCCCGCGCACCAGCAGCGTACCGCCCTGGCGCACATCCACATCGGGGTAGCGCCGCCGCTCGGTGCCCGGGTAGGCATGGGCCAGGCCGCGGGTGCGGATCATCCAGCACCCTCGGGGTGGGCGCAGCCCGCGCACACGCCGCGCACGGCAATGTCCACGGCCAGGCTTTCGTGCCCGGCCGAGGCCAGGGCGCGCAGCACCTGCTGCACGGCCGACTGCATGCGCGCCGTGCCCTGCGCCAGCCGGAACTGCCGGTGGCAGGCGTCGCACTCAAAACGCGGTGCCTTGCAGGCCGGGTCGGTCGTGGCCAGCGCGAAACGGGTGACCCGTGCGCTGTCGATCTGCCGGTGCAGCACCCCGGCAGCGGCAAAGCGGTCGAGCATGCGGTACACCGTGACGCGGTTGACCGCCACACCCGCCGCGTCCAGTGCCGCCTCGACTTCGGCTTCGGACAAAGCCGCCTGGGGCTGTGCCTGGTACAGCGCCGCCAGCGCCCGGGTGGCGCGGGTGGCGCGCAGGCCGGGGGGCATGGTCCAGGGGGTGGCGGCAAGGGGGCTGGGGCTGGAGGTGGGCATGGCTGTGCGTGCGTGGCAGAACGGCCGCCATAACGCAAGCGGGTTGCATTATTGCAGATCACCCAAGCCGGGCGCCCGCACACGCCCCTTTATCGTAGAAAGCGCGCGAAAGTCTGGCGGAACTTGACCACCTTGGGACCCACAACATACGAGCAATAGCCCTGCAGGGGGTTCTTGGCGTAGTAGTCCTGGTGGCAGTCCTCGGCGGGCCAGTAGTTGTGCAGGGGCAGCACTTCGGTGGTGATGCTGGCGCCAAACAGCTTGTCTTGCGACATTTCGCGGATCAGGTCGTTGGCCACTTCCGCGTGCGCGGGGTCTTCGTAATAGATGCCGCTGCGGTACTGCGTGCCAACGTCGTTGCCCTGGCGGTTGAGCGTGGTGGGGTCGTGCGTGCCAAAGAAGATTTCCAGGATGTCGCGCACGCCGATGACGGCCGGGTCGAAGGTGAGCCGCACCACCTCGGCGTGGCCGGTGGAGCCGGTGCAGACCTGCTGGTAGCGGGGGCGCAGCGCCTCGCCGTTGCAGTAGCCGCTTTCCACGTCCACGATGCCGCGCACGCTGTCGAACACCGCCTCGGTGCACCAGAAGCACCCCCCGCCGAGGGTGAGCGTGGACAAGGGAGGTGCCGTGTGCGCGGGGGTGCCGGTCATGGTGTCGTGGGGGTTCTGGCGGGGTTCAGGGCGTTGCGGTCCAGGGGCTGACCTGGACCATCGCGGTGTCTTCGGCGTGTTCGGTCAGCATGCGGCGCACGCGGTCTTGCCACAGCTGGGCAAAGCGTTCCTGTTCGCCGCTGGTGGCCTGCCCGGCAATGGCCCGGGGCATGAGGGCCTTCATTTCGTCGGGCCAGGGTACGGCCGAGGCGTCCAGCCGCACCTGCACGGCCTGGCCGGTGTCCTGGCGGCGCAGGCCCAGCACGCCGTCGATGGCGCTGCCAAAGGCCAGCAGGTTGTGGCGCGCAAAGCGGCGCGCCGGGCCGATGCCCTGAAAGCCCGTCGCGGGCGCCGCCCCTGTCAGCAGCTGCGCCACGCTGGCGATGACACCGGTCACGCCCTGGTCCTGCGCGTCGCGCAAAACGACTTCGACCTCGCCGCGCACGGGCATGTCGCTGCCATACAGCGCGCGCAGGCCGTGCAGCGTCATCAGCCAGGCGCCGGCCACCGTGGGGCACGAGTGCCCTGCGAGGCGCACGGCGTCGGCATAGCAGTACTCCATCACACCCTGCCGCGCCGCGCCCAGAAACTGGGCCAGGGGGTCGCGCACCGTCAGGCGGGGCGCTTCGGCATAGAAGGCGGGAAAGGTCTGGTCGCGGGGTTCGGTGTTCACGGTTCGGGCGGGCGTGGGGCGTGCAGTGGCGCATTGTGCGGCGTGGCGCCGTTGGCGGCTTTCTCCCTGCTGACGTCCGGGTCGTCCGTGGCGGCGGCCCATGCGACGCCCGCGATGTGGCATGCAATCCGCTGGTTGACCATGCCGGGGCGGTTTGATACATTACTAACCAGTCAGTCAGTAAATAGCAGCCGTGCCCGCCACACCCACCCCGCCCCCCGCCTCGCCCAAGCGCGAGCGCCGCAAGGAAGCCCGCCCCGGCGAGCTGCTGGACGCCGCGCTCGACCTGTTCGTGGAGAAGGGCTACGCCGCCACCAAGGTGGACGAGGTGGCAGCGCGCGCTGGCGTGTCCAAGGGCACGCTGTTCCTTTACTTCCCCAGCAAGGAAGAGCTGTTCAAGGCCGTGGTGCGCGAGAGCATCGTGGGCCGTTTTGGCGAATGGAGCCAGGAACTGGCGCAGTTCCAGGGCAGCACGGCCGACATGCTGCGCTACGCCTACACCACCTGGTGGGAAAGCATCGGCTCCACGCGCGCCTCGGGAATCACCAAGCTGATGCTCAGCGAGGCGGGCAATTTCCCGGAGATCACGCAGTTCTACCAGCGCGAGGTGATCGAGCCCGGCCAGCAACTCATCCGGCGCGTGCTGCTGCGCGGCGTCGAGCGCGGCGAGTTCCGCACCGTGAACATGGATTACGCCGTGTATGCCGTGCTGGCGCCCATGATTTTCCTGATGCTGTGGAAGCATTCCATCGGCGCCTGCGTGCCCGATGCGCTGGCATTCGACCCCGAAGCCTATATCAGCAGCCAGGTGGACAACCTGCTGCACGGGCTGCTGGTGCGCCCTGACTCCCCTCCTCCACCCCCACCGGTCTGATCCCATGAAACGCTGGATTCCCTGGATGGCTGCGGCCATCGTCATCGTGCTGGTCGCGGGCGGTGCCTGGCGGGCCATCGCAGCGCGGCAGGCGCAACAACAGTCGCTGGCGGCCACGGTCAAGGCCGGGCCGGTGGTGATGGAGGTTGCGCAGGGCGAGGTGTCGCCGGTGCGCCGCCAGCGCCTGGTGCTGGAGGTGCCGGTATCGGGCTCGCTGCGCGCGGTGCAGTCGGCCACCATCAAGGCGCGCGTGGCCGGTGAGCTGCAGGGCCTGCAGCTGCGCGAGGGCGACAGCGTGCGCGCGGGCCAGGAGGTGGCGCACATCGACCCCGCCGACTCCCACGCCCGCCTGCGCCAGGCGCAGCAGCAGGCCGATGCGGCCAAGGCGCAGGTACAGATCAGCCAGCGCCAGTTTGAAAACAACCGCGCGCTGGTGGACCAGGGTTTCATCTCGCGCACCGCGCTCGACACCTCGCAGGCCAGCTTGAACGCGGCCCAGGCCTCGTACCAGGCCGCCCTGGCGGCCGCTGACGTGGCACGCAAGGCCCTGGCCGACACGGTGCTGCGCAGCCCGATCACCGGCCAGGTAGCCCAGCGCCTGGCGCAGAACGGCGAGCGCGTGGCCGTCGAGGCGCGGATTCTGGAGGTGGTCGATCTCTCGCGCCTGGAGCTGGAAGCGCTGTTGGCCCCGGCCGACTCGGTGGCCGTGCGCGTGGGCCAGAAGGCCCGCCTGACGCTGGAGGGCCATGGCGAGCCCTTGCTGGCCACGGTGGTGCGCATCAGCCCCAGCGCGCAGGCGGGCAGCCGAACGGTGCCGGTGTACCTGGCCGTGACCCCGGGCACGAACCAGCCCGCGCTGCGCCAGGGCCTGTTCGTGCAGGGCCAGCTGGACGTGGGCATGGCCGAGATGCTGACGGCCCCACTGGACGCCGTGCGCACCGACAAGCCGGCGCCCTATGTGCAGGTGGCCGACGGTGGCCGCGTGGCGCACCGCACCGTGCGCACCAGCCAGCGTGCCCAGGTGGACGGTCAGACCGTGGTCGCCATCGAGGGCCTGCCCGAGGGCACCCTGGTGCTGGCCGGGCGCGTGGGCGCCCTGCCCGAGGGCACGGCGCTGCGCCTGCCCGAAAGCGGCCCGGCCCTGGCCGCCAGCGCTGCCTCAGCCCAACACTGACCGCCAGGACGACACACCATGTGGTTTACCAAGGTCAGCCTGAAGAATCCGGTGTTCGCCACCATGGTCATGCTGGCCTTCGTGGTGCTGGGCATTTTTTCGTACCAGCGCCTGAAGGTGGACCAGTTCCCCGAGATCGATTTTCCGGTGGTGGTGGTCACTGCCGACTACCCCGGCGCCTCGCCCGAGATCGTCGAGAGCGAGGTCACCAAGAAAATCGAGGAAGGCGTCAACTCCATCGCCGGCATCAACGCGCTGACCTCGCGCAGCTTTGAGGGCACGGCGGTCGTCATCATCGAGTTCCAGCTGCACATCGACGGGCGCAAGGCCGCCGAGGACGTGCGCGAGAAGGTGGCCACCGTGCGCACACAACTGCGCACCGAGGTGAAAGAGCCGCGCGTGCTGCGCTTCGACCCGGCGAGCCGCCCGGTGTGGTCGCTGGCCGTGCTGCCCGATGGCGACGAGGCCACGCGCCAGAGTGCGGTGGAGCTGACCACCTGGGCCGACCAGACGCTCAAAAAACGCCTGGAAAACGTGCGCGGCGTGGGCGCCGTCACGCTGGTGGGTGCCACGCGGCGCGAGATCAACATCTACCTCGACCCCAAGGCGCTCGAAGCCTTCGGCATCACGCCCGAGCAGGTGGCCCAGGCCGTGCGCAACGAAAACCAGGACCTGCCGCTGGGCGCCATCCGCTCGCTCGACCAGGACCGCGTGGTGCAGATCGACGCGCGCATGGAGCGCCCCGAGGATTTCGGCCGCATCATCGTGGCACGCAAGAACGGTGCGCCGGTGCGCGTGGACCAGCTCGCCCGCGTGCAGGACGGCCCGCAGGAGGTGGAAAGCCTGGCGCTCTACAACGGCCAACGCACGCTGCTGATGTCGGTGCAGAAGGCCCAGGGCGAAAACACCATCGAGGTGGTGGACGGTCTGAACCAGGCCGTGCAGGCGCTGCGCAAGGAGCTGCCCCCGGGCGTGCGCCTGGAGACCATCGGCGACAGCTCGCGCCCCATCCGCGTGGCCGTGGACAACGTGCGCCAGACGCTCATCGAGGGCGCGCTGCTCACCGTGCTCATCGTCTTCCTGTTCCTGAACTCCTGGCGCTCCACCGTCATCACGGGGCTGACACTGCCGATCGCGCTGATCGGCACCTTCCTGTTCATGAACATGTTCGGCTTCACCATCAACATGATCACGCTGATGGCGCTGAGCCTGTGCGTGGGCCTGTTGATCGACGACGCCATCGTGGTGCGCGAAAACATCGTGCGCCATGTGCAGATGGGCAAAGGCAGCTACCAGGCAGCCATGGACGGCACGCAGGAGATTGGCTTGGCCGTGCTGGCAACCACGCTGTCCATCGTGGCGGTGTTCCTGCCGATCGGCTTCATGGGCGGCATCATCGGCAAGTTTTTCCACGAATTCGGCATCACCATCGTCGCAGCGGTGCTGATCTCGATGTTTGTCAGCTTCACGCTCGACCCCATGCTGTCAAGCGTGTGGCACGACCCCAGCATCCACGCCCATGGGCAGAAGGTGGCGCCCGTCACCTTCTATGACAAGACCATCGGCCGCGTGACCGGCTGGTTCGACCATGCCACCGACGCCCTGGCCGAAACCTACCAGCACATCCTGCGCTGGTCGCTGGTGCACAAACTGGCCACGCTGGCCATGGCGGCGGGCATTTTCGTGCTCAGCGTGGTCATGGTGCCGCTGCTGGGCACCGAGTTCGTGCCCAAGGCCGATTTCTCGGAAACCTCCATCAACTTCTATGTGCCCGTGGGCTCGTCGGTCGAGGCCACCGAGGCCAAGGCCCGGCAGGTGGAGGCGGTGGTGCGCTCCATGCCCGAGGTGCGCTACACGCTCTCGACCATCAACACCGGCAGCACGCAGGGCAAGATCTACGCCAGCGTCTATGTGCGCCTCGTGGACCGCAAGGACCGCCAGCGCAGCGTGGACGAAATGTCGGGCGTGCTGCGCGAGCGGCTGCGGCAGATTCCGGGCATCACGGTCACACACGTGGGCCTGCTCGACCCGGTGGGCGGACAGAAGCAGATCGAGTTCTCGCTGCAGGGCCCCGACCTGCAGGAACTGGCCCGCCTGACGCGCGCCGTGAACGAACAGCTGCGCGGCATTCCGGGCCTGGTGGACCTCGATTCCAGCGTCAAGCCCGACAAGCCGGTGATTGCTGTCGATGTGCGCCGCGACACCGCTTCGGACCTGGGCCTGTCGGTCGCGCAGATGGCCAACAGCCTGCGCACCCTGATCGCCGGGCAGACCGTGGGCAACTGGCGCGCCCCCGACGACCAGACCTACGACGTGAACGTGCGCCTGGCCCCCGAGGCGCGCCACACGCCGCAGGACCTGGAGCGCCTGCCCTTTGCCCTCACCGGCGCCGACGGCTCCAGCCGCATCGTGCGCCTGAACCAGGTGGCCAGCGTGCGCGAATCGACCGGCCCCAACCAGATCAATCGGCGCGACCTGACGCGCGAGGTGGCCGTGAACGCCAACGTGTACCACCGCTCGGCCGGCGAGGTGTCGGCCGACATCCGCAAGGTGCTCGACGGCATGGCCTTCCCGCCGGGCTACCGCTACCAGTTCGGCGGCTCGACCAAGAACATGCAGGAATCCTTCAGCTACGCCATCTCGGCGCTGCTGCTGGCCGTGGTGTTCATCTACATGATCCTGGCCAGCCAGTTCAAGAGTTTCGTGCAGCCGCTGGCGCTGATGACCTCGCTGCCGCTGACGCTCATCGGCGTGGTGCTGGCGCTGTTGATGTTCGGCTCGTCGCTGTCGATGTTCTCCATCATCGGCGTCATCATGCTCATGGGGCTGGTGACCAAGAACGCCATCCTGCTGGTGGACTTTGCCATCCGCGCGCGTGAGGACCACACCGGCGAGGACGGCCGCCCCGTGCCCGGAATGTCACGCCACGACGCCCTGCTGATGGCCGCGCGCGTGCGGCTGCGCCCCATCCTGATGACCACGCTGGCCATGATCTTCGGCATGGTGCCGCTGGCGTTCGCGCTCAGCGAAGGCTCGGAGCAGCGCGCCCCCATGGGGCAGGCGGTGATCGGCGGTGTCATCACCTCCTCGCTGCTGACGCTGGTGGTGGTGCCGGTGGTTTATTGCTACATGGACGATCTGGCGCAATGGGCGCGCCGGATTCTGGGCGGGAAACGCCCTGCAGCGTCTTAAAATCAAGGGTTTGTCCCGACTCGCCCCACAACCCGGAGTTTTCCCATGAACATGCCCCTGAACACGACCGCCGACACCAGCGATCCGATCGTCCACGCCCGCTACAACCTGATCCAGCAGCAGATCCGGACCTGGAACGTGGCCAGCGACGCCGTGCTGGAAACGCTGGAACAGGTGCGCCGCGAGGAATTCGTGCCTCCGGCCTACCGCAGCCTGGCCTTCGTGGACATGGAAATTCCCCTGGGGGCGGGCCAGTGCATGCTCAAGCCCATCGTCGAAGCCCGCCTGCTACAGGAAGTGAACGCGCAAAAGCACGAGCGCGTGCTCGAAATCGGCACCGGCTCGGGCTACATGGCCGCCCTGCTGGCCTACAACGCCGGCCAGGTGGTCACCCTTGAAATCAACCCCGCGCTGGCCCAGATGGCCCGCGCCAACCTGGAGCGCGCCGGTATCACCAACGTCACCGTGCACCAGGCCGATGGTGCCCAGGCCGGCATTCCCGACGGCCCGTTCGACGCCATCGTGCTCAGCGGTTCGGTGGCCGAAGTGCCCTCGCACCTGCTGGCCCAGCTCAACGATGGCGGCCGCCTGGTGGCCATCACCGGCCAGGAACCCCAGATGCGTACCACCGTGGTGCGCAAGACGGGCGACCGCTTCGAGGCCGCTTACCCCTGGGACGTGAACGCGCCGCGTCTGTCCGGCTTCGGCGAACCCTCGGGCTTCAAGTTCTGACGCGGACAGGCCCGGAGAGCCACGCATGATCGCCCACGTCCGGCCCGCTGACCTCGCCGCCTGGTTTGCCCAGGCGGCGCCCGGCAGCACGCCGCTGGTGCTGGACGTGCGCGAACCCTGGGAGCTGGAGCAGGCGGCCGTGGCCCCGCACGGCTTCGAGCTGCTGGCCATTCCCATGGGAAGCCTGCCCGCGCGCCTGAACGAACTGGACCCCGAGCGCCCCACCGCCTGCCTGTGCCACCACGGCGTGCGAAGCCTGCATGTGGCGGCCTACCTCGCACACCACGGACACGCATGCGTGGCCAACATCACGGGCGGCATCGACGCCTGGGCGCAAGACCACGACCCGGGCGTGCGCCGCTACTGATCCGGCCCTTTTCGCAAGCGCACACCCTATTCCGCAGGCTTTTTCCAGAAGGACTCCCTCCATGCAGCTGTTCCGGCTTCTCCCCCTGTCCCTGGCGCTGGGCGCCGCTCTTGCCGCTCCGGTGCAGGCCCAAAGCCTGCTGGATCTGGTGGAATCGGCGCGCGGCTACGACTCGGCGTGGCAGTCCGCCCAGGCGCAGCTGCAGGCCGCCCAGCGCCGCGCCGAGCAGGCCCGTGCAGGCCTGCTGCCCAGCGCAGGCCTCACCGCCGGTGTCTCGCGCACCAACACCGACATCACCCGCCCGGCCGTGGAGCGCACCAGCACCACGCAAAGCCTGGCGGTGAGCGCATCGCAGCCCCTGTACCGCCCCGCCAACCGCATTGCCTTCGAGCAGGGCCAGCGCGGCATCGATGTGGCACAGGCGCAGCTCGACGCCGCCGCGCAGGACCTGCTGGTGCGCGTGAGCCAGGCCTACTTTGACGTGCTGGCCGCGCAGGACACGCTGACCTTTGTGCAGGCACAAAAATCTGCCGTGTCCGAACAGCTCGCCGCCGCCAAGCGCAACTTCGAGGTGGGCACCACCACCGTCACCGATTCGCGCGAGGCGCAGGCACGCTTCGATCTGGTCAGCGCCCAGGAAATCGCCGCCGAGAACGACCTGCGCGTGAAGAAGCTCGCCCTCGACCAGCTCGTGGGCACCACCGGCGCCCAGCCCCGGCCGCTGGCGCAGCCCGTTCCCTTGCCCCCGGTGCAGCCCGCCAGCGTGGACCACTGGGTGCAGACCGCGCAGGACCAGCAGCCGGGCGTGCGCCAGGCCGCCATGGCACTGGACGTGGCCCGCCTGGAAACCCGCAAGGCCGAAACCGGCCACCGGCCCACCATCGACCTGCAGGCCAGCTACGCCATTCAGCACAACCCCCACGGCACGGTCACCACGCCCAACATCAACACGCGCACCAACAACGCCAGCGTGGGCGTGGCCCTGAACATGCCGCTGTTTGCCGGATACGCCATCCAGAACCGCGTGAAGGAAACCCTGGCCCTGGAGCAGAAGGCCGAGGCCGACCTGGAAACCGTGCGCCGCAACGTCGCCCAGGCCACGCGCAGCGCCTTCTTTGGCGTGCAGTCGGGCATCGGCCAGGTCAAGGCGCTGGAAGCGGCCGAGCAATCGAGCCAGAGCGCGCTGGACGCCAACAAGCTGGGCTACCAAGTCGGCGTGCGCATCAACATCGACGTGCTCAACGCCCAAAGCCAGCTTTTCCAGACCAAGCGCGACCTGGCCGTGGCGCGCTACAACGTGTTGCTGGGCCAGCTCAAGCTGCGCCAGGCGGCGGGCACGCTCACGCTCGACGACGTGGGCACCATCAACGCGCTGCTGGCAAAGTAGACGGCTGCAGGCGCAGCAGCCGGCCCCGGGGGCTGTCGGTCAGCAGGTACAGCCAGCCGTCCGGCCCCTGGCGCACATCGCGGATGCGCTCGCCCAGGTCTTCCAGCAGGCGCTCCTCGCGCAGCACCTTGCCATCACGCACCTCCAGCCGGTGCAGGCGGCCGAACTTGAGCGAGCCCACGAACAGGCTGCCTTTCCAGGCTGTGCCGTAGCGTTCGCTCGTCAGTAAAGCCATGCCCGAGGGCGCGATCGACGGCACCCAAGAATGCAGCGGCGGCTCCATGCCCGCCTTGGCCGTGCCCTCTCCGATCTTGCCGCCGCCATAGTTCTCGCCATGGGTGACCACCGGCCAGCCATAGTTGCGGCCCGGTTCGGGGCGGTTGATTTCGTCGCCGCCCTGCGGGCCATGCTCGTGCACCCACAGACGCCCATCCGGACCCCAGGCGGCGCCCTGGGGATTGCGGTGGCCCCAGCTCCAGATTTCAGGCAGCGCGCCGGGACGGTGACGCAGCGGGTTGTCGGCAGGCACGCCGCCATCGGGCTGGATACGCACCACCTTCCCGTGGTGGTTGTCGAGCGTCTGCGCGTCGTCCTTGCGGTGGTAGCGCTCGCCCAGGGCCAGAAACAGATTGCCATCGGGCGCCTGCACGATGCGGCAGCCAAAATGCAGGCTGCTCGCCACCTTGGGCTGCTGGCTGAAAAGAATCTTCACGTCCTGCAGCGTGCTGGCGTCTTGCGACAGCGTGGCGCTCGCCAGCGCCGTGCTGTTGCCGCCGCCCTCGCTGGCGGGCTCGGCAAAACAGAAGTACAGGCGGCGGTTGCGCGCAAAACCGGTGTCCAGCATCACATCGAGCAAGCCGCCCTGCCCGCCCGCCGCCACCCGGGGCAGGCCTGCCACAGGGGGCCCCAAACGCCCATCGGACGCCACCACGCGCAGACGGCCAGGCCGCTCGGTGACGAGAAAGCGGCCATCGGGCAGAAAGGCCACGGCCCAGGGGTGCTGCAGGCCGTCGGCCACCGTGACCGCCGTCAGCGATGGCCCATCCGCCGCTCGGACGGGCCAGGACCACAAGCTGGCAGCCGCCCAGAACGCTACCATAAAGATAGCTTTAAGCGCTTGACTGTACTGGCTTTTAGCCGATTTTTTATTCAAATACATTGGACTTCTCCCGGAAAACCTGGCCCCACGGGGCCTGTGCATCGGGGACCGGGCAGCCATGCCGGGCAGGAGTGCGTCCCGGCGCGGAATCCGCCCCATGCCTCCGTTGCCGATGAGGGGGTGGCACCCGTGGTACCCTTGCGCCCCATGTCCCGTTGGTTCCTCATTTTGCTGCTGGTCTGTTCCGGCGCCCAAGCGGCCCCCGATGCAACCCCTGCCGCCGACATGGACGGCAGCGTGCAACAGCCGCGCCTGCTGAGCCAGTTTGTCGAAATCCGCCAGAACATGTCCGTGCAGGCCCACGGGGTGGTGGACCGCACGTCCGACCTGGTGGTCACCGCCATGGGCTTTCTGGGCGTACCCTACCGCCGTGGCGGCACCAGCGCCGAAACCGGCTTTGACTGCAGCGGCTTCGTCCGCGCGATGTACGAGAAAACCGCGGGCCTGCTGCTGCCACGCCGTGCCGACCAGCAGGCCGCCTTTGCCGAGAAGATCGACAAGAAAGATCTTCAGCCGGGCGACCTGGTTTTCTTCAACACCATGCGCCGCGCCTTCAGCCATGTGGGTATTTACGTGGGCGACGGCAAGTTCATCCATTCCCCGCGCAGCGGCTCCGAGGTGCGCGTGGAAGACATGCAGCATTCTTACTGGAAACGCCGCTTCGACGGCGCCCGCCGGGTGAACACGGCCACAGCCGAAGCGCAAAACCCTGCCGTCAACTGAGGCTGAGTGTCTTTCAGTCTCTGACACCGGGAACACGCCGGACGGGCCCCGGCGCAAGGTTCGTGGCACGGCGGGCCGCCAGCGCGCTACCATGCCGGACATTGCTTCGTTGCCCGCCCGCGCCGAAAACGCCATGCCACTGGACCCTCTTGCCTACGCCCCCGGCCAGCCCCTGGCCCACGACCGGGCCTACCTGCGCCAGTTGCTGGCACAGCGCAACCAGTCCGAGGGGCGCCACGCGGCAATTGATGCCGCCATCGAACAGGCCTTTGTGCGCGACGTGGCCATGCTGGTGCTGGACATGTGCGGCTTCTCGCGCATCACGGCGAGCCACGGCATCATTCATTTCCTGGCCATGGTGCACCAGATGGAGCAGGCCGCGCGTCCGGCCATCGCAGGCAACGGCGGCGAGGTGGTCAAGCAGGAGGCCGACAACCTGTTCGCCGTGTTCGGCCACCCCGTGCAGGCGCTGGAGGCGGCACTGGACATTGACCGCGCGCTGTGCGCCATGAACGCCGTGCAGGCGCCCGAGGCCGCCCTGCATGCGAGCATGGGCATCGGCTATGGGCCGACGCTGGTGATCGCGGGCATGGACCTGTTCGGCCATGAGATGAACCTGGCCTGCAAGCTTGGCGAGGACATCGCCGGTCCCGGCGAGATCTTGCTGACCGCCAGCGCCTGTGCGCAGCTGCCCGCCGGGCGCTATGTGTTCAGCGACCTGCCGTACACCATCGGCGGCACGCCCATGCCCGCGCACCGGCTGGAGGGCTGCCTGTTCGAGCGCCCGCTGGGCGGCGCGCAACACGGTTGAGAGTGCCACCATGCCCAGAAACCAGCCCCCCTCCACCCCCCGGGACGAAGCCCTGGCCGATGCCGCCCGCCGCGCCCGCAAGCTGCTGCACAAGCGCGCCATGGTGGCCGCCGCAGCGGGCGTGGTGCCGGTGCCCGGACTGGACTGGGCCGTGGATGCAGCCCTGCTCTCGCGCCTGTTGCCGCGCATCAATGCCGAGTTCGGCCTGACGCCCGAGCAGCTGGATCAGCTCGACCCCAGCAAACGCGAACAGGTCCAGAAGGCCGTCGGCCTGGTGGGTTCGGTGCTGATTGGCAAGTTCATCACGCGCGACCTGGTGCTCAAGCTCACCAGCGCCATGGGCGTGCGCATGACGACCAAGCAGGCCGCCAAGTACGTGCCGCTGGCGGGCCAGGCCATTGCGGCCACGCTGGGCTACGCCACGCTGCGCTACCTGGGCGAGCAGCACATCCGTGACTGCATGCAGGTGGCAGAGATGGCACAGCTTCAGCTGCCCGCTCCGAATGCTACCAAATAGATAGCTGCAAGCGCTTATCCAGTAAGCGCAAGGACCTGATTTTGCTTAAACCCATGCGCACTCGCAGGTGAAGTGGCGCAAAAACTTCGGCTGCTTGGTGATCTTCACGCCCCGGATGCTGGCCGCCTTTTCCTTCACCTCGGCGATCACCTCGGCGGCATAGTCGAAGTGGCTTTGCGTGTACATGCGGCGCGGGAAGGCCAGGCGCACCAGCTCCATGCTGTGGTAGGTCTCGACGCCGCTGTCCAGGCGCTTGCCGAACATCACCGAGCCGATTTCCACACCCCGGATGCCCCCCTCCAGGTACAGCGCGTTGCACAGCGCCCAGGCCGGGTACTGCTCCACCGGCATGTTGGGCAGCACGGTCTTGGCGTCGATATAGACGGCATGGCCGCCGGTGGGGCGCACAAAGCCCACGCCGGCCGCCTCCAGGCGCTCGCCTAGGTACTCGGCGGTGCGCAGGCGGTAGCGCAGGTAGTCTTCCTCCATGCCCTCTTCCAGGCCCACGGCCAGCGCTTCGAGGTCGCGCCCGGCCATGCCGCCGTAGGTGGGGAAGCCTTCCATCATGATCAGGCCGTTGCGCACGGCATCCATCCACTCCTCGCTGCGCAGCACGATGAAGCCGCCGATGTTGACCATGCCGTCCTTCTTGGCGCTCATGGTGGCGCCGTCGGCGTAGGAGAACATTTCCTTGACGATGTCCTTGATCGGCGTGTTCTCGTAGCCCGGCTCGCGCATCTTGATGAACATGGCGTTCTCGGAGAAGCGGCACACGTCCATGATGAAGGGCTTGTCGTATTTCTTGAGCAGCGCGGCGTAGGCACGGATGTTGGCCATCGACACCGGCTGGCCGCCGCCAGTGTTGTTGGTCACGGTGATCATGCCGAAGGGAATGCGGTGGCCCTGCTCCTTGAGCACGGCCTCGACGCGTGCCAGGTCGATGTTGCCCTTGAACGGGTAGTCCAGCGCGGGCTGCAGGCCCTCGGCAATCACCAGGTCCACGGCCTCCACGCCCATGTATTCAAGGTTGCCGCGTGTGGTGTCGAAGTGGCAGTTGTTGGGCACCAGGTCGCCCGCCTTGCAGGTGGCGCCGAACAGCACCTTCTCAGCCGCGCGGCCCTGGTGCGTGGGCACAAAATATTTCATGCCGGTGATGTCCTGGATCACCTTTTCCAGGCGGTAGAAGCTGCGCGCGCCGGCGTAGCTTTCGTCGCCTTCCATGATGGCGCCCCACTGGCGGCTGGACATGGCGCCGGTGCCGGAATCGGTCAGCCAGTCGATCAGCACGTCCTCGGCGCGCAGCTTGAAGACGTTGAGCTTGGCCTCTTCGAGCAGGCGCTCGCGCTCGGAGCGGGTGGTCATGCGGATGGGTTCCACACTTTTGATGCGGAAGGGTTCGATCAGGGTTTTGGGCATGTGCGCTCCTGGGTTGTCTTGGTCAGGGGCGCAAAGTTATCACCGCCAAAAACCCTGTGGTGTCGGTTTTTTCCAACGCCGCGGCAAATTGTCTGAAGGCTGTCGATACACAATAATTTATGGCAAAAATTGGCTTAAGCGCACGTAAACAAAGCGCCACATGCTATCTTTAGCATAGCTAACTCTCGCCATGATTGCCAAACCCAGGAGCCCGGTACTGAGATCGGGACAGCTTCCTGCAAGCAAACACCGAAGCCATTAGACTGCCTGCTTTTCTACGGAGCATCTGCACGCTCCGATGCCCGCGCCCTGCTGCCGGGCGGGTCCGCCTTCAGTCCGCGCGGCGCCCACTTTCCCCAAGCCACACACCAATAATCCGGGAGGAAAGCATGCAACTTTTCATTTCGGCCGGGCTGATCCTGGCCATTGTTCTATGGGGCGTCGTCGCCCCGGCGTCGCTGGGCGGCGTGTTTGAAACGGCGCTGGCCACCATCACGCGCAACTTTGGCTGGTTCTACCTGTGGGTGGTGCTGGGCCTGGTGGTGATGGCCCTGATTCTGGCTTTCAGCCGCTACGGCGACCTCAAGCTCGGCTCGGAAGACGAAGAGCCCGAATTTTCCATCGGCGCGTGGTTTGCCATGCTGTTTGCCGCGGGCATGGGCATTGGTCTGGTGTTCTGGGGCGTGGCCGAGCCCGTGTCGCATTACGGCGCGCCCCCACCGGGCATTGCCCCCAACACACCCGAGGCCGCCAACGCCGCCATGCGCTACAGCTTTTTCCACTGGGGCCTGCACCCCTGGGCGGTGTACAGCATCGTGGCGCTGGCCATTGCGTTCTTTCAATTCCGCAAGGGCGGCTCGGCACTGGTCAGCACCGCCGTGCAAAGCCTGCCCTGGGGCTGGGCACGCGCCCTGGGCCCGCTGGTGAACGTGCTGGCTGTCATTGCCACGGCGTTTGGTGTGGCGGCATCGCTGGGCATGGGGGCGCTGCAGATCAACAGCGGTCTGCACCGCGTGCTTGGCCTGCCGGTGGGCCATGCGTCACAGGTGGGCATCATCGTGGTGACCACGGTGCTGTTCCTGCTGTCGGCCATCACCGGGGTGACCAAGGGGATCAAGTGGCTGTCCACCTTCAACCTCATCATGGCGGCGCTGCTGGCGCTGGCGGTGTTTGTGCTGGGGCCCACGGTGGTCATCATCGACACCTTCACCAGCACGCTGGGCGCCTACGTGAGCGAGTTTGTACGCATGAGCCTGCGCATGACTCCGTTCCGAGACAGCGGCTGGGTGGGCGGCTGGACGGTGTTCTACTGGGCCTGGTGGGTGAGCTGGTCGCCCTTTGTGGGGCTGTTCATCGCGCGCGTGTCGCGCGGACGCACCATCCGCGAATTCCTGCTGGGCACGGTGCTGGCCCCCACGCTGGCGGCGTTTGTCTGGTTCTCGGTGTTTGGCGGCACGGCACTGCACATGGAGATCATGCAAGGCCTGCCCATGGCCGAGGCGGTGAAGGCCGATGTCTCGACCGCACTGTTTGCCCTGTTCGACGCCCTGCCCCTGGGCGCCGTGATGACCTTTGTGGCCACAGTGCTGGTGCTGGTGTTTTTTGTTACCTCAGGCGATTCGGCCACGCTGGTGCTGGGCATGATGAGCACCGGCGGCAACGAGAACCCCAGCGCCCGCGTCAAGGTGACCTGGGGCGTGCTGGTGGCGGGTATTGCCATCAGCCTGCTGCTGGCAGGCGGGGTCAAGGCGGTGCAGACGGCCACCATCGTGTTCGCCCTGCCCTTTACCGGCGTGATTCTGCTGCTGGCAATTGCACTGTGGCGCGGAGTGCGCGACGACTGGCGCGAGGAACAGCGCCGCGAGCGCACGCTGCGCAAGCGCATGCGCGAAATGGTGGATACCCACCCGCGCTGAATCGGCCCTGGACCAGATCAGGCCAACATTTGCGCAGGCGCCCCTGAGAGGCGCTGTGCCAACCCCTGCGCGAGCCGGTTGACAATGCCATAGATGGACAGCTGGGGGTTCGCGCCCACACTGGTCGGGAAGATAGAGCCGTCATGCACGGACACGTTGTCCACCTGCCAGTGCACGCCATCGGGGCGCACCACGCCCAGCGCCTCGGTGCCCGCCAGGCCGCAGCCCCCCATCACATGGGCGCTGACCACCTTGGTCAGCAAGGGCTTCATGGGCAGCTGTTCAATGGCGGCCCGGGCCTGTGCCCAGGAGGTGTAGGGCCGCGCCATTTCGTGCACCGGAAGCACCTCCTGCGCGCCCGAGGCGAACTGCAGCTCGGCCATGGCCAGCAGGGCGCGGCGCGCGCCGTCCATCACGAAATCGGTCAGCGGATAGTCGAGCGCCGCAGAGCCGTCGCCCCGCAACTGCACCCGCCCCCCCTGCGATTGCGCATGGAAGCCGTCGCGCAGCAAGGCCAGCAGCACATGGGTGCGCGGAAACTTGGCCAGCAGGTCGGCATGTGTCTGCCCATGGCCCGGCAGCGTCGTCGCCAGAATCACCGGATGCAAGGGCGGCGCCTCCAGCTTGAAGCCGATGGGGCCGTCGATGGGCTGGGTTTCCAGGAAATGGTCGGTATAGATGGTTTGCGGCGCGCCCGACCAGCCCTCCACCTTTTGCTCCAGCACGGCGGCGGACATCACCACCGGGTGCAGAAAAGTGCGCGTGCCCAGGCGGCCGTGCGGGTCGGGTGCCTTGGAGCGCAGCAGCACGGCCGGAGAATTGATGGCGCCGCCCGCCAGCACGAAATGCCGCGCCACGACGGTGGTATGCGCACCGCCCTGCACCGCCCCATTGGGCTGTACGGCCACGCAGCGCAGCGCCTGGGCCTTGCCGCCGCTCATCACCAGCTGCTCGGCGCGCGTTTCGACCAGCAGCGTGGCCCCCTTGTCGAGCGCCTCGGGAATGGTGGTCACCAGCATGGACTGCTTGGCGTTGGTGGGGCAGCCCATGCCGCAGGAACCCAGGCTCCAGCATCCCTTGACGTTGCGCGCAATGGCCGCCGAGGGAATGCCCAGCTTGTCGGCGCCGCGCCGCAGCAGATCGTTGTTCTCGTTCGGTGGCACCAGCCACGGCGTGACGTTGAGCCGCCGCTCGGCCTGCTCGAAATACGGGTCCAGGGCCGCGCGGCTGAAGTCGTCGAGGCCAAAGTGCTGCTGCCAGTGCTGCAGCGTGGGCACGGGGGTGCGGAAGGAGCTGGTCCAGTTCACCGTGGTGGAGCCCCCCACGCAGCGGCCCTGCAGGATGGAGATGGCCTTGTCCGTGGTCTTGCGGCTGCCGCTCTCCTGGTAGAGCGCGGGGTAGGCCTCGGACTCGCGCTGGCGGAAATCGCTGCTGCTCTTGAGCGGCCCCTCCTCCACGATCACCACATTCAGGCCCGCGCGGGACAGCAGTTCGGCGGTGATGCCCGCCCCCGCGCCCGAGCCCACGATGGCGACGTCGCAGGTGATTTTTTCAGGCAGGGCGCCATGCGCGCCGCCCAGCACTTTCCAGCCGCGCTGCAAACCATCGCGAATGGGGTCGGGAAAATTGCTCATATGCTGACAAGGTCGGTTTCAGATGGCCATAGGACCGGGGTAGCCCACCACGGACCAGGTGCTCTCTTCGGAGAAATAGGCACCGCCCACGATCTCGTGCAGCGCCAGATAGGCCTGCTGGCGCACCGCCAGGCTGGAGAAGCGCATGCCATCCAGGGCGGCCTGCACCTGGGCGTCGGTGGCATCGGGCCAATCCGTGGCCAGGCCCGCCAGCCCCAGGCGCCCCGGCGCGGTGCACAGCAGCCCCACCAGCTGTGACAGTTCGGCCTGCACATGGGGCGGCAGGTTTTGCGCCAGCGTGTCGATGCGCTCGACCATGCCTTGCACCGCCTGCGCCCGGTCCTGCGGGCCGGTCGGCAGGGTGCCCTGGAGGATGGCGCGCCCCAGACTGGCAAACAGCGCGCGGGCGGGCGCGGTCAGCCGCCCGTTGTCCAGCCCGGGCCGCAGCAGCACTGCGGCACCTCCGGCCAAGGCCAGCGCCACGCCCGAAACCAGGCCCAGCTTCAAGAGGGATCTTCTTTGCATCTTTCTACTATCGCACGCGATGCAAAGGAGGCTCTAGAGGCTGGCGCCTAGAGCATATGGGGGTTTACATCGATGCCGCACTGGCCGCGCACGGAAGCCCCCGGCAGGCATTCGCCGGACGGCAAACCCATGCAAATTGCGTCAAAACCCGTCTTTCAAATCCAAAATCATCCAAGGGACTGGTATTCCGGCGTTTCAAGCGGCTCCAGCCGGCGTGCCCGCCAGTCCAGCACCGCTTTGCGGACATGCATTTTTTCAGCCAGTGCGGGAAACTGCGCCGCGATCACCCCGGCAGCGAAATCTGCCAGAAAGGCCGACTTGAGCACGGCACGGGCGCGGTCCATCCCGATCTCCTCATAGGGCACCGAGGCAAGCAGCAGGAAGCCATCGTCCGGAATGCGTCCGCGCGCCATGTTGGCCTCGATGATGCTGGCCGCCTTGCCCACCGGGTCGGCCAGATCGGGGCTGTAGGGGCCGACAATCAGGGCCAGATTGGGCATGTGCAGGAAGTCAAAGCCCCTCCCCAGGCAGATCATCCACTCGCGGTGCTCGATGTCGGCGGCGCGGTGCATCTGGCGCACCTCCCGGATGTGCGCCTGGTTGCCGCACAGCAGCGGCAACAGGTCGTGGCGTATCTGCCGTGGCATGTCGGGAAACAGCGCGGCCAGCCGCTGCATCAGCCCATCCTCATCAAGCCCGTCCGCCTGCGACAAGTCCAGAACCTCTCCCTGCCCACCGTGGATCAGCAAGGCATCCTCGTCGGTCTCGAAGCCGCACAGCAGCGGGTACACGGTGCCGTGGCCCAGGCCAAACACCGACTCGACCTGCGCCTTGATATGGCGCGTGTGCGCAATGGCGGCGGCCGTGTCGCCATTGAACCCGGCGCAACCACGGTGCACGCTGCCGCGCGAGAAGTGGTAGGTGATGACGAGCAGCACCTGCCGTCCCTCGCGCACGCACCGCTGCACATAGCCCGCGAGCACCTCGCCCAGATGCGGCCAGCCCAGGTCGAAAATTCCTCCCAGGTTGCGAAACGGCTGGATGATGCCCAGCGGCGTATTGGTGGCCACCGGAATGTTGATGCGTCCATCCATGCACTTGAGCACCGCAATGGCCGTGGGATGCAAGGCCTGGTAGCGCTCGCGCGCCAGCCAGTTTTCGGGGCTGCCAAAGCGCGCGGCGTAGTCGCGCGCACGCTCGAAAAGCCAGTCGATCCGCTGGTTGATCGGTTTGCCGTGAATGTCCATTGCGCGGCCTCGGTCGGTTGAAGAGGGAAAGCGAAGGTTCCGTGGCGAAGTATCGCACCGGGCCCGGCCCACGCACCCTGGCAAATGCCCGGCTCCGGCTTCAGTGAGAAAATCGCGGGTTCTGCGAGCCTGCCGTGCGCAAGGACTCGTGCACCGTGTATTCACCCCCGCCCTCACTCTTGAAAACCGCCCCGACCCATCACCGATACAGCCCCTGGCGCATGTCCGTCGCGCCCATGATGGACTGGACCGACCGCCATTGCCGCTACCTGCACAGGCTGCTGAGCCGGAACACCCTGCTCTACACCGAAATGGTGACCACCGGCGCCCTGATCCACGGCGACGTGGCGCGCCACCTGCGCTACAACGCCGAGGAGCACCCGGTGGCCCTGCAGCTGGGCGGCAGCGAGCCCGCCGACCTGGCGCATTGCGCCCGCCTGGGCGAACAATGGGGCTATGACGAAATCAACCTCAACTGCGGCTGCCCCAGCGAGCGCGTGCAGCGCGGCGCCTTTGGCGCCTGCCTGATGAACGAGCCGCAACTGGTGGCCGACTGCGTGAAGGCCATGGTGGACGTGGTGCAAGTGCCCGTGACGGTCAAGCACCGAATCGGCATCGACAAGGACGAGAGCTACGCCTTCGTGCGGGACTTCATCGGCACCGTGGCCGAGGCAGGCTGCAAGGTGTTCATCGTGCACGCCCGCAACGCCTGGCTCAAGGGCCTGTCACCCAAGGAAAACCGCGAAATTCCCCCGCTGCGCTACGCGGTGGTGCGCCAGCTCAAGCAGGACTTTCCGCACCTGACCATTGCCATCAATGGCGGGCTCAGCACCGATGCCCTGGTGCAGGAAGAGTTGCAGCACCTCGACGGCGTGATGGTGGGCCGCGAGGCTTACCACAACCCCTGGTGGCTGGCGCGCTGGGATGCGCTGTATTACGGCGCGCCCGAGAGCACCCTCACCCGCGAAACGGTCGAGGCGGCCATGGTGGACTACATGGAACGCGAGGCCGCGCAGCATGGCACGCACTGGTACGCCATAGCCCGCCACATGCTGGGCCTGCGCCACGGCATGCCGGGGGCACGCCGCTGGCGCCAGGTCTGGAGCGATCACCGCCTCAAGGACCGCCCGCCACGCGAGGTGATGGCGCTGGCACAGGCGGCATCGCGGGGCACGCCGCTCCCCTGACGCCGTATCAATGCTTGCACCGCACTTTGAATGGAGCGCGGCCCAGGCCAGCAGCCACCGCGCAAGGGGCGCCCCTTCCCTGCACGCACAGCGAGACGAGTGAAAGGGGTTGCGCCACTCAACCCAGCCTCCGCGCCACCCAGGGCTCCAGGGGCTCGGGTCGGCCGAACAGGTAGCCTTGCAGGCAGTCGCAGTGGCTTGCCACGAGAAAGTCGGCCTGGGCGCGGTTTTCCACGCCCTCGGCCACCACACGCAATCCGAGGTGGCGGGCCACCGAGAGGATGGATTCCACGATGGCCGTGTCATTGGGGTCGTCCGGAGTGTCCTGCACGAAACTTTTGTCGATCTTGAGTTCGTACAGCGGCAGCTTCTTCAGATAGGCCAGGCTGGAGTATCCCGTTCCAAAATCGTCGATCGAAAAACGCACGCCCATGTGCACCAGTTCGGTCATTCGGGCGATGGTGTCGTCCAGGTTCTCGATGAGCAGGCTTTCGGTCACTTCGAGAATGAGATGCTCGGGCGGCGCGCCCGTTTGCGCCAGCAATTCGCGCACGCGCCCAACAAAATCCTCTTGCCGGAACTGGCGCTGGCTCACGTTGACGGAGAGGGACAGCACACCACCGGCAGCCTGCAGGCGCGCCAACGCTTCACACGCCTGCTGGAGCATCCAGTCGCCCATGCGCAGGATCAGGCCCGAGGACTCCGCGACCGGAATGAAACGCGACGGCGGAACGCTGCCGCGCTCCGGGTGGTTCCAGCGCATGAGCAACTCGCCACCCACCACCGTGCCCGTCCCATCCACCTGGACCTGCACATGGGCCGCCAGTTGCCCCCCGGCCAGGGCTTTCTTGAGATCCTGCTCCAGCGCCAGCCGCTCCTGCACATCGGCCTGCATGGCCGCCTCGTAGAAGCTGATGCGGTTGCGCCCCCGGTCCTTGGCACGGTACATGGCTGTATCGGCCTCACGCAACAGATCCTCCACCCCCTCGCCCCGCTTGGGAAACAGCGTGATGCCAATGCTGGCAGCGCTGTCATACACATGGGTATCGATGATGTAGGGCATCTCCAGCGCCGTCCGCACCTTCTCGCCCAGAAGCAGCGCATCGCGCCCGGCCGATTCGATATCAGAGGCCATGTCGCTGATGAGCACCACGAACTCGTCGCCGCCAAGCCGCGCCACCGTGTCTTCCGGCCGCAGCAGTTGCGTGAGGCGCTGTGCCACCTGCATCAGCAGCACGTCGCCCAGGGAGTGGCCGCGCGCGTCATTGATCTGCTTGAAATTGTCCAGATCGATGTACAGCAGCGCCCCCACCCGGCCTGACTTGTGGGCCATGGCCAGACCATGCTCCAGGCGGTCGAGCAGCATGCGGCGGTTGGGCAGTCCGGTCAGCGCATCGAAGTACGCCAGCTGGTGCGTTCGGGCTTCCGCCTGTTTGCGCTCCGTGATGTCTCGCGACAAGGCGATGAAGCACGCCCCTTGTCCCGGCAAGGCGCTTTCCTTGCGTGCGATCGACAGCTCGAACCAGCGGGTTTGCGGCCCCAGCGCCAGCCAGAACTGGTGCCCGTCCGAGTAACCCGTGTGGCGTGCGGCCTCCAGGGCGGCGCGGCAACCCGGGGCCGACTCCGGCGGCACAAGCTCTGCCAGACGCTGTCCGAGGAACGTCGTCGGCGCCAGCGCTAGCTGCCCGGATCGCGCCGACCGGAAATGGAGAATGCGCCCCTCCGTGTCCAGCTCGAACAGCAGGTCGGGAATGGCGTTGAGGGTGCTTTCCAGGTCGTCCCGGGTGCTGCGCAGGGCCCGGGTCATGTCGTGCGCCAACGCCTGGGCGCGCTCGCGTCCGGTGGCCAGAACCCAGGTCAACCCTCCGACCAGCAGGCTCAGGGCCACCCCCAGCAAGGCGTTGAGATGCGGCCCGCCATCGTCGAACCGGTTTTCGAATTCGGGCAGGGGCTGCATGGACAGCGTCCAGGTGCGCCCCCCGAACTGCATCTGGCGCAAGCCGCGCAACCCGGCGCCTGGCGCCACTTCTTGGCCATAGACCAACCGGCCCGCCAAGGGTTGCTCCGCATCGTAGATGGCCAGATCAATGTCGGCGTCAAGCTGCTGGGCCATGCCCTGCAGCAGTTCATTCACGCGGAAGGGCGCGGACACCCAGCCCACAATGCCTGACCGGCGGCCTTCCACCGTTGTCCCATCCGCGCTGTTGGCATAGATGGGCAGATACATGACCATGCCGACGGCCGTCGGCTTGCCAATGTCCTGCCGCAATGCCAGCGCCGATGTCAGGGCCAGCCCGCCCGAATCCCGTGCACGGTCCAGGGCCTCGCGGGCTGCGGGCATGGTGCTGACGTCAAAACCCAGCGCCTTGAAGTTGTCATCGGTCAGGGGTTCGATATGCGACACCGGGGTGTACTGCGGACGCGGCCCTTCGGGATGCACGCTGTACGTGGGAAACCCCTTGGCGCGCATCTCCTGGGTGTGCGCAGGCAAGTCACTGGCAGGCAGGCGCAGCACATAGGCAACGCCCTGCAAGCCCGCCAGGGTTTCCTGCAGCCGCAGGGCCTTCACGTAGGCATGGAATTCGGCGCGGTCGATGCTCTCGGAACCGTCGTAGTAGCCTTTCACCCCGCGCAGCACGATCTCGTAGGTATCCATCCGTTCCTGGATGCTGTAGGCGATGCGGTCCACGGCAGCGGCAAAGGTCTGGCTGCGCCGGGACCGGGCCTCCTGCACCTCCCCCATCCAGTACAGCAGTGTGAAACCCAGCAAGAGCAAAGCCAGCAGCACGCCTGCCAGCACCGGCCAGCGGTCATGGGTCGTGGGGCTTTCAGCAGACTCTTGGGTGGAAGTGGGCGGCATCGGCGACGGAAGTGGCAACCAGCCCCGCCCCCGGCGATGGCAAGGACGACGGCACCTGTGGTGTGGTGGCCATTATGGTCAACCCCTTTGACGGAGGCATTATGGAAACCTCCCATATTTGCGGTATACCCGCAGGCACGGCCCGCCGCCCCGGATATTCAGAAAGCACACCCATGCCATCGCTTGACTTCGAGCAGGAGCAGTCCCGGTTCCTGTCGTTTCACGACCAACACCTGTCGACCATGCAGGCCGCCTGTGAGGCCTATGTGGCCCTCGTGAACGCACAGTTGATGCGCGACGGCACGCTGGAGATCTCCAAGGTCGAAGGTCGGGTCAAGGAACGCGATGAATGCATCCGCAAGTTCTCGCGCAAGTACCGCGCAGGGCTGGAAGAGAGCGGAACCCCCTACGAAATTCGCCCCTTCATCAGCGACCTGATCGGCGTGCGCGTGGTCTGCCTGTACGAGGACGAGCTGGACAAGGTGGCGCAGGCGGTCGAAAACGTTTTCGACGTCATCGACGTGACCGACAAGGTCCGGGACGTGGAGGGCACGGAGGGCTCCTTCGGCTACAAGGGCCTGCATCTGGACTTGCGGCTCAATGCCGCGCAGGCAGCCCTGCCGGAACAGGCCCTGCTGACCGAGTGGCCCATTGAATTGCAGATCCGCACGATTGTTCAGGACTCCTGGAGCGTTCTGGACCACAAGATCAAGTACAAGAAAGCCATTCCGGGGCCGCTCAAGCGGCGCATCAACGTGCTGGCAGCGCTGTTTGAGCTGGCGGACCGCGAATTCCGTCAGATCCGGGACGAGACCGAAGCCGAAATGCGCAAGACGCCGGACGAACCCGACGATCCCGTCACCGATGCCGACCCGCAACCGGCCGCGCCCGAATCGGCCCAGGGCAGCGGGCTCAATGCGTTCTCGTTCCTCAAGATCGCCAACCATTTCTTCAAGGATTTCGCGTTCGAGCCGCACAAGGTGGACAGCTTTGTCGATGACGTGCATGCGTGGTCACCGGGCATCACCCGGGCACGCTTCAACACCTTGATGCGCCAGACGATCGGCATCGTCAAGCGCTACAAGCAGTATTTCGAGGAACAGAACCCGTCAGCCCAGTTCAATCCGTACACCGTCATCCGCCACTGCCTGTACCTGAGTAACAAGGACTTGTTTGGCCATGCGCTGCGCAAGGTGTCCCGGACTTCGTTCGAGGCCTGGCTGCAGACCCAGGGTGCCGCAGCCCCGGCAGGCGCAAAAAATATTGATAAAAAAGGCCTCTAGGCCAATATATAAAAGCGCAAAAAGCTATCTTTACGATAGCAACCGCATTGATCACTTGCGGTGTCTTGTCGCTGCTGTCGCGTACGCGACTGGCTATCGGTAGTTCCACTGCCCGCAGAAGTAACCAAATACTGTTATATTGCACTGCAACATTTTCGGATTCCGCCCATGCTCTACCAGATCTACGAAACCCAGCGCTCCTTGATGGAGCCTTTTGCGGACTTTGCGCTGGCTGCCTCCAAGCTCTACAGCAATCCGTCCTCGCCGTTCCAGAAGACGCCTCTGTCGCAGCGCATGTCGGCAGGGTACGACCTGATCTACCGTCTGGGCAAAGACTACGAGAAGCCCGGGTTCGAGATCAAGACCGTACCGGTGGACGGTGTGGAAGTGGCCATTCACGAGCGCGTGGAGATCAACAAGCCCTTCTGCGAACTGCGCCGGTTCAAGCGTTTCTCTGACGATCCGAAAACGCTTGAGAAACTCAAGGGTCAGCCCGTCGTGCTGATCGTCGCCCCGCTGTCGGGCCACTACGCCACGCTGCTGCGCGACACCGTGCGCTCCATGTTGAGCGACCACAAGGTCTACATCACCGACTGGAAGAATGCCCGGCTGGTGCCGCTGTCCGAGGGCGAATTCCATCTGGACGACTACGTCAATTACGTGCAGGAGTTCATCCGCCACCTGCAAGGGATCTATGGCAACTGCCATGTCATCAGCGTCTGCCAGCCCACCGTACCCGTGCTGGCCGCCGTCTCGCTGATGGCCAGCCGGGGCGAAACCACACCGCTGTCGATGACCATGATGGGCGGCCCCATCGACGCGCGCAAATCGCCCACGGCGGTGAACAACCTGGCCAACGAGCGCAGCTTCGAGTGGTTCGAGAACAACGTCATCTACCGCGTGCCGGGCAACTTCCCCGGCGCTGGCCGCCGCGTGTACCCGGGCTTCCTGCAGCATGCCGGCTTCGTCGCCATGAACCCCGACCGCCACGCAGTCAACCACTACGACTATTTCAAGAACCTGATCAAGGCCGACGACATCAGCACCGAGGCGCATCGCAAGTTCTATGACGAGTACAACGCCGTGCTCGACATGGACGCCGACTACTACCTCGAAACCATCCACACCGTGTTCCAGGAATTCAAGCTGGTCAACGGCACCTGGGATGTCCGCTCTCCGGAAGGCAAGGTCGAGCGCGTGCGTCCGCAGGACATCACCCAGGGCGCCCTGCTGACCATTGAAGGCGAGCTGGACGACATCTCCGGCGCCGGCCAGACACGCGCCGCCCACGACCTGTGCACCGGGCTGGCAGGCAAGGAGCAGCGCCACCACGAGGCCAAGGGCGCCGGCCACTACGGCATTTTCAGCGGCCGCCGCTGGCGCGAGCAGGTGTATCCGCTGGTCCGCAGCTTCATCCTGGAGCACCAGAAGCCCCAGGCCAAGGCAGCCGCTGCGCCTATGGCCACTCCGAAGAAGGCCCCGACGGCCCAGGCCACTGCGGTGGAAGAAAAGCCACGGGCCCGCCCGGCACCCGCCCCCGCCAGCACCCGCAAAGCCGCCAGCGCCAAGACAACGCCGCCCAAGAAGCCAGCCGCTGCGCCCCAGCCAGCGGCCACACGCCCCGCCAAAGCAGCGGCGCCTGCCGTGAAACCCTCCGCGCAGGCCAAGACGGCGGCGGCTGCACCCGCCCCCGTTCAGCCCGCTCAGCCCGTGCAGGCCAAGGCCTCCGCACCCGCCACGCGCTGGGTCACCCCGGTGGCGGCCAGCCCCGCCGTTGCACCGGTCACCGCGGCAGCGGCCCCGGCGGTGCAGCCCGAAGGCGAAGTCGCCACCGTCACGGCGGCTCCGGCGCCCGTTCAGGCCAAGCGCCCATCGCGCAACAAGGCGGCCTGATATCCGGCATGCAGGCACTGGAGGGTCTGGCTGCGCGCATTGATGCGGCCCTGCCGCAGACCCAATGCACGCGCTGCGGCTATGCCGACTGTGCGGCCTATGCCACGGCCATCGCCAGCGGCGAGGCCGGTATCGACCAGTGCCCCCCAGGGGGTGCCCAGGGCATTGCCCGGCTGGCTGCACTGACAGGCCAGGCGGCCCGCCCGCTCGACCCGCGCTTTGGCACCGAAGGTCCGCGCAGCGTGGTGGTGATTGATGAAAACTGGTGCATCGGCTGCTCCCTGTGCATCAAGGCCTGCCCGACCGATGCCATCGTCGGTGCGAACAAGCTCATGCATACGGTGATGGAGCCGTACTGCACTGGCTGCGAACTGTGCATACCTGCCTGTCCGGTCGACTGCATGTCCCTGGAGAACGCCAGTGGCCAGGCCACCGGCTGGGCTGCCTGGAGCCCCGCGCAGGCCCAGCAGGCGCGAGAACGCTATGTTTTCCGGCAAGAACGGCTGGCCCGCGAGGCGCACGAAGAAACCGAACGGCTGGGCACACCTGCCCTCGCGGCCGCCGCAGCCGGCACGGACTCGCCACCGCCTCCAGCAGAGAACAAACAGGCCGCCATTGCCGCCGCGCTGGCACGGGCCCGGGAACGCCGGGCTGGCTGAGCGCAGAAGCGGCCGTCTGTTTCAGGCGCGGGCGGCGAGGTTTTTGTAGACGCCGCAACCCACGTACATGTCGTCCACCATGAGGACGAACGACATCTTGGTCTGCACCGTGCCCGTGGCCGGGTTGTTGATGTCGTACTCGACCCAGCCCGGTCCCCGCTCGGCCTGGGCCACGATGTCCTGCACCAGCTGTTCACCCGCGATGCCCGGAATGTCCTGCACCCGTGTGCTCACCTTGGCCGGGTTGCCACCAAAAGCCAGGTAGGTGCCAGCCCGGTCGAGCGCAAACACGTACATGTCGCGGTCGTGGAACGGCTGGCTCTTGTCGGTAATGGTGCGCAGGAACTGGTCGCGCGAGGTGCCTGCACGCATGGCCACGGCACGCTGGACCAGTGCCACGGCCTCGTCGGCCGTGCCTTGCTGCAGACGGAAGGACTCCACCGCGCTCGACAGTGTGCGGGCCCGGCCCTCCAGGGCATTGGCCTGCTGTACGGCGTGCTCCACCATATGGGCGTTGTGCTGGGTGATCTGGTCCAGCTGGCGCACGGCGGTGGTGATTTCCTGCAGGCCGGTACTCTGCTCGGCCCCCGATGTGGCAATCTCCGACATGGTGGCCGCCACACTGCGGATTCCGCCGGCCATGGACGAAATGCCCTCCCCTGCGGAGCGGATGAGTCCGGCGCTGGACTCCACCTGCTGGACCGACGCGCTGATCAGTGCCCGGATTTCCCGCGCCGCCTCGCCCGAGCGCCCGGCCAGGGTACGGACCTCCGAAGCCACCACGGCAAAGCCGCGCCCTTGCTCACCCGCCCGAGCGGCCTCCACGGCGGCGTTCAGGGCCAGAATGTTGGTCTGGAAGGCAATGCCGTCGATCACACCAATGATTTCATTCATGCGGCGCGCGCCCTGCTGGATGGCCTCCACCGACTGCACGGCCCGCGCCATGGCCTGGGTTCCCTGCTCTGCCGCCTGGCTGACCTCGCGGGCCTGCAGGTCGGCGGCGTGGATGGTCTGGGCATTGTTCTGAACGGTGGACGACAGCTGTTCCACGCTGGCAGCGGTCTGCTCCAGGCTGGCTGCCTGCTGCTCCGTGCGCTCCGCCAATGCCTGGCTGTCCCGCGCGATGCTTTGCCCCGCATGCGACACCAGTGCGGCGTTGCTGCGGATATTGGCCACCATGCCCGAGAGGGTGCGCACCATGCGATCGAGCAGTTGGGCCAGATCGGCCAGTTCGTCCCGGCCCCGCATCTGCACATGAACGCCCAGGTTGCCTCGCGCGGTCTGGTCCATCGCATGCGCCAGGGCACCCAGGTCCGAAGACAGGCTGGCATACAGCGCGGCCAGCAGATACCCCACGCCCAGCACGCACAGCGCCAGAGCGCTCCACACCACCGGGGCGGACGCCCCCTGCCCGGCCAGCAAGGCCAGAAGCAGCAGGGAGGCCACCGCCACCGTCCCCAGCATCAGCAGCTTGCCCCACAGGGGCAGGCGCCGCATCAACGCAGTGCCCGGCAATAAGAATAGGGACTCGGTCATTTTGTTGCCTCCTTGCCTGAAATGGGTTTTCTCTGCCGTTGTGCGGCGGGGAGCACCACCCCGCGGGAACGAACGCGAACCCACGGCACACTGCGTGTTATCACGCCATAGTGTTCATACTCTGCTTGCACTGTACTGACATCCAGTCTTGCCTGCCAGTCTTTCGGCATGCGGCGCCCATCCGGCGCAGGGCGGCATGCGATGCCATCGCCCATAATGGCGCCCCATGAACCCCCTGCTTTCCCAATTGCAGCCCTACCCATTCGAGCGGCTGCGCCAGCTCTTCGCGGGTGTCACGCCCCCAGCGTCCTACAGCCCGGTCAGTCTGGGCATGGGCGAACCCCGCCACGCCACCCCGCCGTTCATCAAGGAAGCGCTGGTGGCCGGCCTCGACGGCCTGGCCAACTATCCGGCCACAGCCGGAGAGCCCCGCCTGCGCGAAGCCTTCACCGGCTGGCTGGCGCGCCGCTATGGGCTGGCGATGGACCCCGCCACGCAAGTGCTGCCCATCAATGGCTCGCGGGAGGCGCTTTTTGCCTTTGCCCAGACCGTCATCGACCCCTCGGGCGGCGACGCGATGGTGGTGTGCCCCAACCCCTTCTACCAAATCTACGAAGGCGCAGCGCTGCTGGCGGGTGCCACGCCATATTTCGCCCCGAGTGACCCTGCGCGCAACTTCGCCGTGGACTGGGACAGCGTGCCCGACGCTGTCTGGCAGCGCACGCAGCTGCTGTTTGTCTGCTCGCCCGGCAACCCCACGGGCGCGGTGATGCCGCTGGCCGAGTGGGAAAAGCTGTTCGCCCTCTCCGACCGCCATGGCTTCGTGATCGCATCCGACGAGTGCTACAGCGAGATCTACTTCCGCGATGAGCCCCCGCTGGGCGGGCTGGAAGCCGCCGCAAAGCTCGGCCGCAGCGATTTCCGGCGCCTGCTGTCCTTCACCAGCCTGTCCAAGCGCAGCAACGTGCCGGGCCTGCGCAGCGGTTTCGTGGCGGGCGACGCAGCGCTGGTCAAATCCTTCCTGCTCTACCGCACCTACCACGGCAGCGCCATGGGCCCGGCCGTGCAAAACGCCAGCATCGCCGCGTGGGGCGATGAGAGCCATGTGATCGACAACCGTGCCTTGTACCGCGAGAAGTTCGCCCAGGTCACCCCGCTGCTGGAGCCCGTGATGGACGTGCACCTGCCCGACGCCGGTTTTTACCTGTGGGCGGGCGTGCCACCGCAACTGGGCCTGAGCGATACCGAGTTCGCACGCGGCCTGCTGGCTCAATACAATGTCACCGTGCTGCCCGGCAGTTACCTGGCGCGCGAAGTGGCAGGCACCAACCCCGGTGCCCAGCGCGTGCGCATGGCCCTGGTGGCCGAAACCTCCGAATGTGTGGAAGCCGCCCGGCGCATCGTCCAATTCATCCAATCCCGTTCCCGTTAATTCCATGACCCAACACCTGCAGAGCACCATTGAAACCGCGTGGGAAAACCGCGCCAGCCTGTCTCCCAACGCCGCCCCCAAAGAAGTGCTGGATGCCGTCGAGCACGTCATCGCCGAGTTGAACAACGGCGCGCTGCGCGTGGCCACCCGCGAAGCCGTGGGCCAGTGGACGGTGCACCAGTGGATCAAGAAGGCCGTGCTGCTGTCGTTCCGCCTCAAGGACAACGAACTCATCGCTGCCGGCGATCTGGGTTTCTACGACAAGGTGCCGACCCGTTTCGGCGGCCTGAGCGCGGCGGAAATGGCCGCCACCGGCGTGCGTGTGGTGCCACCGGCCGTGGCACGCCGCGGCAGCTTCGTCGCCAAGGGCGCCATCCTGATGCCTTCCTACGTGAACATCGGCGCCTATGTGGATGAAGGCACCATGGTCGATACCTGGGCCACCGTGGGCTCGTGCGCGCAAGTGGGCAAGAATGTGCATCTCTCGGGCGGCGTGGGTCTGGGCGGCGTGCTTGAACCCCTGCAGGCCAACCCGACCATCATCGAGGACAACTGCTTCATCGGCGCGCGCTCCGAAGTGGTCGAGGGCGTGATCGTCGAAGAAAACTCCGTGCTGGGCATGGGCGTCTACATCGGCCAGAGCACGCCGATCTTCAACCGCGACACCGGCGAGATCAGCTACGGCCGCGTGCCCGCGGGCAGCGTGGTCATCAGCGGCAACCTGCCGAAGAAGACCAAGACCGGCCAGGACTATTCCACCTATGCTGCCGTCATCGTCAAGACCGTGGACGCGCAAACGCGCTCCAAGACCAGTCTCAACGACCTGCTGCGCGACTGACACACCGCGACCGGCGCAGGCACGCAGCCACACCACCTGAGGGAGATCACCATGAGCACGATGGAGCGAATCCTGCGCCTGATGGCCGAAAAGAAGGCCTCGGACGTCTACCTGTCGGCCAACGCACCGGCGCTGATCAAGATCAACGGCGAGTGCGTGCCGATCAACAACCAGATCCTGCCGCCGGACGCCACGCGCAACCTGCTCTCCGAAATCGTCCCCCCCGACCGCATCGAGGAGCTGGAAGAAACCGGCGAGCTGAACATGGGTGTACCGCTCTCGGGCGTGGGGCGTTTTCGCGTCAGTGCCATGCGCCAGCGCGGCAGCTATGCCGTGGTGATCCGTTTCATCAGCCAGCAGATTCCCGACCTGGCCGACCTGAGCCTGCCGCCCGTCCTGGGCGACCTGATCCTGGAAAAGCGCGGACTGATCCTGGTGGTGGGCGCCACCGGCTCGGGAAAGAGCACCTCGCTGGCCGCCATGATCGACCGGCGCAACGGCCTGCAGACCGGACACATCCTGACCATCGAGGACCCGGTCGAGTACCAGTTCAGGAACAAGAAATCCATCGTCAACCAGCGCGAGGTGGGCAGCGACACCCAATCGCTGCAGGTGGCACTGAAGAATGCCCTGCGCCAGGCGCCCGACGTGATCCTGATCGGCGAAATCCGTGACCGCGAAACCATGTCGGCCGCCATTGCCTACGCCCAGTCGGGCCACCTGTGCCTGGCCACGCTGCACGCCAACAACAGCTACCAGGCGCTCAACCGCATCCTGTCCTTCTACCCCGTGGAAGTGCGCCCGACCATGCTGGGCGACCTGGCCTCGGCGCTCAAGTCCATCATCTCGCAGCGCCTGGTGCGCACGGCTGCGGGCGAACGCCTGCCCGCCGTCGAGGTGATGCTCAACACCAAGCTGGTGGCCGAGCTGATCGAAAAGGGCGATTTCTCGGGCGTGCGCGAAGCCATGGAAAAATCCATGGCCGAAGGTTCGCAGACCTTCGAGGAGGATCTGGCCCGCCTCATCATGCAGAACCGCATCGACCGCAAGGAGGGCCTGGCCTACGCCGACTCGCCCACCAACCTCATGTGGCGCCTGCAGAACGACTTCTCCCTGGCCGCCAAGGCCGCCCAGGCCAGCAAGGACGCTCACGACACCCAGAACCAGGACGACTCTCCCTCGTTCACCGAGATCGTGCTCGACATCAAGCCCGATACCTGATTTCTCATCTCCCCTTTCCCATGTCACGTACCCAGCAACTGGCCGAACAACTCATCGCCCTGCCCTCCGTCACCCCCAACGATGCCGGTTGCCTCCAGCTCCTCGCCCAACGCCTCGAACCCCTGGGCTTCGTCAACACCGCCATGGACAGCGGCCCGGAATCCTTCCGCGTCAGCAATTTGTGGTCAAAACGCTCTGCAAAGCTCACCAGTCCATCGCCGAAAGCTATCAAATCAATAGCATTTGCCGGTCACACCGATGTGGTGCCCACCGGGCCGCTGGCCCAGTGGGGCAGCGATCCGTTCAAGCCCACAGTGCGCGATGGCAAGCTCTATGGGCGCGGCGCCAGCGACATGAAGACCTCCATTGCCGCCTTCGTGGTGGCCGTGGAGGAATTCCTGGCTGCGACCCCTGAACCCCTGATCGACATCGCCTTTCTGCTCACCAGCGACGAGGAAGGCCCGTCGGTCGATGGCACCAAGGTGGTGGTCGAACAGCTCAAGGCACGCGGCGAGCGGCTGGACTACTGCATCGTCGGCGAACCCACCTCGGTGCAGAAAACCGGCGACATGATCAAGAACGGCCGCCGCGGCACGCTCAGCGGCAAGCTCACGGTGCGCGGCATCCAGGGCCACATTGCCTACCCGCACCTGGCGCGCAACCCCATCCACCAGGCCGTGCCCGCCCTGGCCGAACTGGCAGCCATGCGCTGGGACGAAGGCAACGCCTTCTTCCAGCCCACGAGCTGGCAGATGAGCAACATCCATGGTGGCACGGGCGCGAGCAACATCATTCCCGGCGACGTGGTGATCGACTTCAACTTCCGCTTCTGCACCGAATCGACCGCCGAGGGCCTGAAACAGCGCGTGCACGCCGTGCTCGACCGCCATGAACTCGAATACGAGCTGCAGTGGACCCTGGGCGGCCAGCCCTTCCTGACCACCCCGGGCGAACTGGTGGACGCCGTGCAACAGGCCATTGCCGATGAAACCGGACTGACCGCCGAACTCTCGACCACCGGCGGCACCAGCGATGGCCGCTTCATCGCCACCCTGTGCCCGCAGGTGATCGAACTGGGCCCGCCCAACGCCAGCATCCACAAGATCGACGAGCACATTGCCGTGGCCGACATCGAGCCGCTCAAGAACATTTACCGCCGCACGCTCGAAAACCTCCATGCGCAGGCACTGACCGCCGCGCAAGCCGCATGAGCGCAGCCCCCGCTACCCCTCTGCCGCCGCTCGTCGGCGCCACCGTGGGCGAACTCATCGCCTCGGGCGCGCAACGGCTCCAGGCCGCCGGCGTGTCTTTCGGCCATGGCACCACCAACGCCCACGACGAAGCTGCGTGGCTCGTACTCTGGCGCCTCGGTTTGCCGCTGGACACCCCGCTTGGCGATGCACCCGATTCCAAGCAAAATCAGCCTGTAGCGCCCGGCCAGCATGCGCTGGTAGCTACTCTTTTTGAAGAGCGCATTGCCACGCGCAAGCCCGCCGCCTACCTCACGCGCGAAGCCTGGCTGCAGGGCGTACCCTTCTACGTGGACGAGCGCGCCATCGTGCCGCGCAGCCTGATTGCCGAACTCATCGCCGACGGCGGTTTCGACGATTTTCTGGGCGAACACACCCACCGGGTGCTGGACCTGTGCACCGGCAACGGCAGCTTGGCCGTGCTGGCCGCCATGGCCTGGCCTGACGTGCAGGTGACCGGCGCCGACATCTCCCCCGACGCCCTGGCCGTGGCCCGCATCAACGTGGACCGGCACGGCCTGCAGAATCGCATTGCCCTGCAGCTGAGCGACGGCCTGGCCGAACTGCCCGGCCCCTGGGACCTGATTCTGTGCAACCCGCCCTACGTCAACGCCCAGAGCATGGCCGCGTTGCCCCCCGAATACCGCGCCGAGCCCGAACTGGCCCTGGCCGGCGGCAGCGACGGCATGGACTTCATCCGCAGCCTGCTGCGCGAAGCCCCTGCCCGCATGTCCGAACACGCCGTGCTGGTGCTCGAAATCGGCAACGAAAGCCCGCATTTTGAAGCGGCCTTCCCGCAATTGCCCGTGTTCTGGCTGCCCACCAGCGCGGGGGAAGACCAGGTCTTGCTGGTCACGCGCGAAGCCCTCTCCCGTTTCTCCCCGTCCTGAATGATCACTCTCAAAAACGTCACCTTGCGCCGCGGCGTCAAGGTGCTGCTCAACGGCGTCAACGCCACCATCAACCCCGGAGAACATGTGGGGCTGGTGGGGCGCAATGGCGCGGGCAAGTCCAGCCTTTTCGCTCTGTTCAACGGCTCCCTGCACGAAGACGGGGGCGACTTCTCCATTCCGGCCCATTGGCGCATGGCACAGGTCGCGCAGAACATGCCCGAGACCGAGGAGCCGGCCACCGATTTCGTGGTGGCCGGCGACACACGCCTGATGGAGGTGCAGGCCCAGCTGGCGCAGGCCGAGGCGGACGACGATGGCATGGCCATTGCCCATGCCTACACCGACCTGCACGACGCCGGTGCCCACGACGCCGTTCCCCGCGCCCAGGCGCTGATTCTGGGCCTGGGGTTCAAGGTGTCGGAGCTGGACAAGCCGGTCAACAGCTTTTCAGGCGGCTGGCGCATGCGCCTGCAACTGGCCCGTGCGCTGATGTGCCCGAGCGACTTGCTGCTGCTGGACGAACCCACCAACCACCTGGACCTGGACGCACTGGTGTGGCTCGAAGCCTGGCTCAAGCGCTACCAGGGCACGATGATCGTCATCAGCCACGACCGCGAGTTTCTCGACGCGGTGACCGATGTCACGATGCACATCGACAACGCCCAGATCACCCGTTACGGCGGCAACTACAGCAAGTTTGAAGACCTGCGCGCCGAGCAGCTCGAACTGCAGCAGGCCAGCTACGCCAAGCAGCAGGAAAAGATCGCCCACCTCAAGAAGTTCATCGACCGCTTCAAGGCCAAGGCCAGCAAGGCCAAGCAGGCGCAGAGCCGGGTCAAGGCCCTTGACCGCATGGAGAAGATCGCTCCCGTGCTGGCCGATGCCGAATTCACCTTCGAATTCAAGGAGCCGACCAACCTGCCCAACCCCATGCTGGCCATCACCGATGCGGCTTTCGGTTACCGCAACGAAGACGGGGTGGAAACCACCATCCTGCGCAACGTCAGCCGCAGCGTGCTGGCGGGCCAGCGCATCGGTATTCTGGGGGCCAACGGCCAGGGCAAATCCACGCTGGTCAAGACCATTGCCCGTGCCATGAAGCCGCTGGCCGGCACCGTGACCGAAGGCAAAGGCCTGTCGATCGGCTACTTTGCCCAGCAGGAGCTGGACGTATTGCGCCCGTCAGACAACCCGCTGGAGCACATGATCCGCCTGGCCAAGGAGCTGGGGCCGAACGCCCGCGAATCGGGCCGCGAGCAGGACCTGCGCAACTTCCTGGGCACCTTCAACTTCAGCGGCGACATGGTCAAGCAGACCGTGGGCAGCATGAGCGGCGGCGAAAAAGCCCGCCTGGTGCTGGCCATGATCGTCTGGCAGCGCCCCAACCTGCTGCTGCTGGACGAACCCACCAACCACCTGGACCTGGCCACGCGGGAAGCCCTGTCGATGGCGCTCAACGAGTTCGAGGGCACCGTCATGCTGGTCAGCCACGACCGCGCCCTGCTGCGCGCCGTGTGCGACGAGTTCTGGCTGGTGGGCCGTGGCGCCATCGGGCCGTTCGACGGCGATCTGGACGACTACCAGCGCTACCTGCTGGACGAAGCGCGGCGCCTGCGCGAGCAGGCCCGCACCGAGTCGGCTGCGCCCGGCAGCACGCAAGCGCCGGACCCGGTCGTGCCCGAATCCATCGCGGAGAACCCAAAGGGTGGCGCAGAAGCCCCCAAGCGGTCTGACAAGCCCGTGGATGCGGCGCCCCCGGCCCGCGATGCCCGCGAACAGCGCAAACTCGACGCCCAGGCCCGCCAGCAGCAGGCGCAAAAGCTCCGCCCCCTCAAAAACGAGCTGGAGCAGATCGACCGCAGGCTCACAGAACTGGCGAAGGAGCGCGCCGGACTCGAAGAACGGCTGGCGCAGCCCCTGCCACCCAGTGACATTGCCGACTGTGGGCGGCGCCTGAAGGCGGCCAACGACGCCACGGCAGAGCTCGAAGAGCGCTGGCTGGCTCTGTCGGCACAGATCGAGGAAGCCAGCGCCGCTGGTGCCTGAGACGCCAAAAGCGGCTCCAGCCCCGGCAACTGACGTCCCTCTGCCGGGGTTGCATTTTTTTTCACTCCGGGTGTCAACGCGCCGTCAAGCCCTGGCGTTGAGGTTCCATCAACGGAGCTTTCCCCTATGAACACCCTCTCTCCCCTGACGGCCTGGCCTGACGACGAACGCGATCGCAAGCGCGCACCCGCCCGCTGCCAAGCTGCCTGAAGGTCAGCCGGGCTGGTGACAGCCCCCCAACAAAAAACCCCGCATCCGCGGGGTTTTTTGTTGGGGAAAGCGGGTCAGCCCATGTGCAGGCCGCCGTTGACCGAGAAGTCGGCCCCCGTGGCGTAGCCCCCCTCCTCCGAAGCCAGCCAGGCGATGATGGACGCGATTTCACTGGGCTCGCCCAGGCGCTTGACGGGCACGGTGGCAACGATCTTCTCCAGCACGTCGGGCCGGATGGCCTTGACCATGTCGGTGCCGATGTAGCCCGGGCTCACGGTGTTCACCGTCACGCCCTTGGTGGCCAGTTCTTGTGCCAGGGCCATGCTGAAGCCGTGCATGCCGGCCTTGGCGGCCGAGTAGTTGGTCTGCCCGGCCTGGCCCTTCTCGCCATTGACCGAGCTGATGTTGATGATGCGGCCCCAGCCCTTTTCCACCATGTCGGCCACCACCTGCTTGGTGACGTTGAACATGCTGTTGAGGTTGGTCTCGATGACCTGGTCCCAGTCCTCGCGGGTCATCTTGAGGAACATGCGGTCGCGCGTGATGCCGGCGTTGTTCACCAGCACGTCGATGGTGCCATGCTCGGCCTTGGTCTTGGTGAAGGCCTCGACGGTGGAATCCCAGTCGCCCACATTGCCCACCGACGCGTGGAAGGTGTAGCCCAGCGCCTTCTGCTCGTCCAGCCACTTCGTGTAGTCGCGCGTGGGACCGCAGCCGGCGATGACCGTGAAGCCTTCCTTGTGCAAACGCTGGCAGATGGCGGTGCCAATGCCCCCCATGCCGCCCGTGACATACGCTACTTTCTTGCTCATCTCATTTCTCCTGGTTGCTTCTCGGTATTCGGTTCAACTCTACCTAACATTTGCCCCCATGCGGCTGAGGAAAACACCAACACCGCATTTTTCGCCATGTTTTTGTCATGTGCATGACGCTGCGGCAGGGCGCGCACCGTCCGGGTGCCTGTTCAAGACGGCTCCCCCGGCTGCAGCCCAAGGGCGCCCAGCGCCTGCGCCAGCGCGGGCGCCATGGCCACGGCATTGGTGGGATGGGCCACGCAGTCGGTGCTCCAGACCTGCCCCACGCCGGCTGCGTGCAGCGCGTCAAGAGAAGCCGCATCGATCAAGGCATGCGTGACGGCCACGTCCACCGAGGCCGCACCCGCCGCACGCAGCAGGCGCGTGGCCTGGACCAGGGTATGGCCGGTGCTGGCCATGTCGTCCAGCAGCACCACTGCACGGCCCTGCACCTCCATGGGCGGAAGGTGGATGGTGACGCTGCGGTCGCCGTGACGCTCCTTGGTGCAGACGGCATGGTCCAGGCCGTGGCGCACTGCCGCCTGGGCAACCCACTGCGCGGACTCGCCATCGGGCCCGACCAGCAGCGCGCCGGGGCGCTGGTGCACGATCCAGTCGGCCAGCAAGGGGGCGCCGCTCACCACCACGGTCTGCGCCGCAGGCACGGCCTCCTCCAGCGTGGCCACGCGGTGCAGATGCGGGTCCACGGTGACCACGGCGTCGAACAGATCGGCCAGGAACGGGCCCACGATGCGCTGGCTGACCGCCTCGCCCGGGTGAAAAGCGATGTCCTGCCGCATGTAGGCGAGGTATGGCGCCACCAGCGTGAGATGGTGCACGCCCAGGCTGCGTGCCGTGCGGGCCGCCAGCAGCAACTCG
Source organism: Burkholderiaceae bacterium (assembly GCA_024709845.1). Taxonomy (GTDB): domain Bacteria; phylum Pseudomonadota; class Gammaproteobacteria; order Burkholderiales; family Burkholderiaceae_C; genus Simplicispira. Next base: position 41,959 of record JANJVX010000227.1, read on the forward strand.
ATGAGCTTGTCGTTCGGCGGGTGCAGGCTGCGCAGCAGCACGGCGCGCGCGGGCAGGCGGCCCGTGGCGTCCACCGGCAGCGTCAGGCGCAGCTCGCCATCCGGAAAGCGATGGCGCTGCACCGGCAGCGCGGGGATGCCGCACGCAGCTGCCAAGCGTTGCGCGGCGTCGCGCTCGTCGTCAAAGTACAGCAGGCCATCGGCCACCGGCGGCTGGGCAACCATGGTCAGAACTCCACAAAAACACGGGGCACATCGTCCGCCGTGCCGACGCGGTAGCCAGTGGCATGTGCGCACGCCTGGCGCGCAAACTCCAGATCGGCCGCAAAACCGGCGTGCACGCGGTACAGCGTTTGCCCCTGCGCCACCGCATCACCCAGCTTGCACAGCAGGTCCACCCCCGCACCCTGCACCTTGGGAGCCCCCGCCAGGCGCGCAATGCGGGCAATCTGCAGGTTGTCGATACCCGCCACCACGCCGCTGGCTGCCGCGTGCACCTCCAGGCTCAAGGCGCCCAGTTTCGGATTGTTGTGGTCAAAATCCTTGTCCCCCTGGGCCTGGATGATGGCCTGCATGCGCGCCAATGCGCGGCCCGAGTCGAGAATGTCGCGGGCAATGCCATAGCCGTCGCCACCGCGCACGTCGGGGTCGCACTCGATCAGGCGGCCCGCCAGGCGCAAAGCCTTCTGGCGCAGATCGTTGGGGGCGCGGGGGTCGTTCTCCAGCACGCGCATCACGTCGCGCGCCTCCAGCACCGGGCCGATTCCGTTGCCAATGGGCTGGCGCCCGTCGGTGATGACCACATCGAGCGACAGCCCCAGGCGGTGGGCCACATATTCAAACAGGCGGCGCAGGCGCTGCGCCTCGGGCATGGAGCGCACCTTGGCCGTGGGGCCGATGGGAATGTCGAGCACGAGGTGGGTGGAACCGGCGGCGATCTTCTTCGACAGGATGGACGCCACCATCTGCCCCGGCGAGTCGATCGACAGCGGCCGCTCCACCGAGATCAGCACATCGTCAGCGGGCGAAAGCTGCGCGGTGCCGCCCCAGGCCAGGCACCCGCGGTGCTCCCGCACGATGCTCTGCAGCTGCTCCAGCGGAAGCTCCACATTGGCCAGCACCTCCATGGTGTCGGCCGTGCCGGCGGGCGAGGTGATGGCGCGCGAGGAGGTCTTGGGGCACAGCATGCCGTGCGCCGCCACGATGGGTACCACCAGCATCGAGGTGCGGTTGCCGGGAATGCCGCCGATGCAATGTTTGTCCACCACCTGCGGCTCATGCCAGTCGAGCCGCTGGCCCGTCTGCACCATGGCGTCGGACAGAAAAAACACCTCTTCGCGGTCAAGTTCGTCGCGGTTGCAGGCCACGACAAAGGCGGTGAGCTCGATTTTGGAATAGCGGTGCCCTGCGATGTCTCGCACGATGGCCCGGAAATCGTCACGCCCCAGCCGCTCGCCGGAAATCTTGCGGAACAGCGCGCCCATGGATTCAGGCGGCTCGGCCTGCGCCACGGCCACGGTGTGGCCGTCATTCACCCCGAGCTGGGCAAAGGCGTCTTCCGACAGACCGAGTTCATGGCAACCTACAATGGCCAGGTCGTCCACCACGTTCACCGTCGCAAGGATGCGCCGCCCGTTGGCCCGCACCTCGATCTTGGACAGCGCCTGAAAGCCTTCGGCACGGTACACCGCACAGTCGCGGTGCAGATAGGCCACGTTTTCGTGCCAGGTGTCGATGGCCACACGGCGCAGGGCCAACTGGGAGACCGGCATGCCATTGCCGTCCGGCACCTGGGCCGGTGTGACGGGTGCGGTGGTTTTCTGTTGTGCTTGCATGTTTCTAGCCTACACCGGAATGGCTTGCCCGAGCGAGTGAATGCCCTGCAGGCCCTGCGCCCTGCACGCAATCCATGCGCACACTTCACCCCCATCTTTGTCAGAATGCCGCCATGACCACCCCAGCCCCGCGCTACTGGCTCATGAAGTCCGAGCCCGCCGAATGCTCCATCGACGACGCGCTGGCCGCACCGGGCGCCACCGTGCCCTGGACCGGCGTGCGCAACTACCAGGCCCGCAATTTCATGCGCGACGGCATGCAGGTGGGCGATGGCGTGCTGTTCTACCACTCCAGCTGCCCCCAGCCCGGCATCGCGGGCATCGCCCGCGTGGCCTCCGGCACCCGCCCCGACCCGACGCAGTTCGACCCCGCATCGCCTTACTTCGACCCGAAATCCAGCCCCAACAAACCGCGCTGGCTGTTGCTAGATGTGCAGGCCCTGCGCAAAACCCGCCTCATCAGCCTGGCGGAACTGCGCGAACGCCCGGAACTGGCGGGCATGCGCGTGCTGCAGCGGGGGAACCGGCTGTCGATCACGCCGGTAGAGGAGAAGGAGTGGCGCGAAATCGAGGCGCTGGGGCGATAGTCGCCTGACAAAAGGCCATCATGGAGAACCCAGCCATGGGCGGGTACCGTCATCACATCCATGTATGTGTGCACTGCTCAGCGGTTCACCGCAACCGGCCTAACCAGAGCCAGGGCAACTCACGGCATCCGCGCGCATTGCAAAGGCCCGGACGATCTGCGAGCGTCAGCTCAGCCAGGCTTGCTTGAACAGCATGACAAGACCGAGCGCGAGCATCACCAGACCGGATAGCAACTTCAACCAGCGCCCGCCCTGCTCCGTGAGTTTGCCGCTGGAAAGTGCGCTGACCGCAAGCGCGACCATCAGCGCGTCATCGGCGATGTATCCGACGATGTACAAGCCGAGATAGCCATGGTAGGCGATACTTCCCAGGTTCTGCTGAGTCAGGATTGCCGTGTAAATGGCTGGCAAGCCTGCTGTGCAAAGGAGTTCGACAAAATTAACGGCAAGGGCAAGCAGGGCCACACCGGCCATGGCCGCTGGCAGCGATTCGGCGTTCATCACCCGGCGCATGCGCGCAAACAGGCCGGGCTTGGCCTTTTCGGGAATCGACAGCGAGACACCGCGCCCCCACGCAAAGTAATCCTTGGTATTGATCGCACCAATGGCGATGGCAAGCAGCGCAAGCGCCATGCGCAACGGTGCCGACAGGCCGACGGCGAGAAACAGGTTGAGCCACGCCGCCATCAGTGCGTAGTAGACCGCGCCACTGACCAGCACGAACGTGCCAGCAATCAGCACCATGCGTCGGCGGTCGTGCAACCGCACCAGCAGCGAGAGAAGGAAGAGCAGCACCCAGGTTGCACAGGGGTTGAAGCCGTCGAGCAGGCCGATGACCAGCGTGAACAGCGGCAAACCAAGTTGCGCGACGCTGAGCGTGCCAAATAGCGGAGCGTCGATCGCCTGGCGCGGTGCAGACGCGGTGGGTATCGCATCGAGCAGTGCGAGCAGTTCAGGGCCGCTGTCTGCGGCGTCCCCGAAGCCAATCATCACACGCTCGCCAACGACGAAGGTTGGCACGCCCGGAGGCCAAATACCGGCCTGGCGCGAAATCTGCTCCAGCGCTTCGCGTGCTTGCGGGTCGCGGTCGATAGCGCGATAGTCGATGCGCAGCGTCGGCCGCTGATGGGCCAGCTCGGCGAGATAGGCCTTGGCGTCCGCACAATGCGGGCAGCCATCGCGGACGAAGACCACCAGCAACGGGCCGTTGCCACCAGCTTCCTCCGCAGTTGCCCGGGCAGCTCCAAGGAGGGACGCCAGCGCCATCAGAAGTTGAAGAGCAAAAAGCCCGAAAAGTCGATATCGCTGCACGATGGATCAGGATGGAAGCGCCTGCATATTTTGCAGAAGCTTTCAGTTCGACAACGGATTCAACGCACGGCGGGTTTCCCCATTTCGGCCGTGGCAACCGGCGGCGCATCCCGGTCGTCCAGCAGGCCCCACTGATCCCAGTCGTCTCCGAACAGCTCCGCCGGATGCTGCGTGCGGTCGGAGCCGTTGCCGCAGCGCATGTCCTTGGCGGGGCAGTACAGGTCGCAACCCCAGCACACCCGCTCGGGATGGGCAGGGGCCTGGGGGAACTTCTTGGCTGCCATGGCCGGACTCCGGCGGCTGTGCTCCGGCCTACTTGCGTGCCGGGGGCACGTCGGTGCAACTGCCGTGCGCCACTTCCGCCGCCATGCCGATGCTCTCGCCCAGCGTGGGGTGCGGGTGGATGGTCTTGCCAATGTCCACGGCATCGGCGCCCATTTCGATGGCCAGCGCGATCTCGCCGATCATGTCGCCCGCGTGGGTGCCGACCATGCCGCCGCCGAGGATCTTGCCGTGGCCATGCGCCTCCGGCGAATCGTCGAACAGCAGCTTGGTGACGCCTTCGTCGCG
>JANJVX010000014.1 GCA_024709845.1 Burkholderiaceae bacterium
CTCGGCGATGCCCGGCGCCACGGTGGCCAGCGTGACCTGCTCCATGCCGGCAAAGCCGGTGAAGGCGTGCATGATGCCCCACACCGTGCCAAACAGCCCCACATAGGGCGACACCGAGCCGACCGATGCCAGGAAGGACAGGCTGGACTCGACCACGTCCATCTCGCGCTGGAAGCTGGCGCGCATGGCGCGGCGCGCGCCGTCGAGCAGCGTGCCAGGGTCGGTGATGCGGCGCTCGCGCAGCTTCTGGTATTCGCGCATGCCGCTGGCGAAGATGCGCTCCATGGGGCCGGCGTTCTTGGCGTTCTGCGCGGCGCTGGCGTACAGGTCGTTGAGGCTGGTGCCCGACCAGAAGTCGCGCTCGAATTCGTCGTTGAGCGCTTTGACCCGCTTCAGGCCGAACAGCTTGCGGAAGATGGCGGCCCAGCTGGCGATGGATACGCCCAGCAGCAGCGCCATGACCAGTTGCACCACCCAGCTGGCGTGCAGCACCAGGGTGAGGATGGACATGTCTTGGGAATTCATGAAAGTTGTTCCAGGATGTGTGCGGGGATGCGTGCCGGGCGCAGGGTGGCGCCGTCCACCCAGCCGATGCGGATCGTTCCTTCGCTCAGCAGGACGGGTTCGCCAGGGTTCATGTGCTCTTGATTTAATAGCGCCTGCTGCACGATTGTCAATGATGCGCGGCCTTTTTCTTCCAATTGCGCGGTAACAATGAGTTGGTCGTCCAGGCGTGCCGGGCGCAGGTAGCGCAGGCGGGCATCGGTTACGACAAACATGCCGCCCGTTTGTTCCCGCAGCGCCTGCTGCGACAGGCCGAGCGAGCGCAGCCACTCGGTGCGTGCGCGCTCAAAGAACTTCAGGTAGTTGGCATAGAACACGATGCCGCCGGCGTCGGTGTCCTCCCAGTAAATGCGCACCGGCCACTGAAATGCCATGGCCATCAGCCCAGTACACGTGCCAGCCGCGCCACCGATTCCTGCAGCTGCGCCATGGAGTTGGCGGTGGAGAAGCGCACGAAGCGGCTGGTGTCGGCCGTGCCGAAGTCGCGCCCCGGCGTGATGGCGATGTGGGCGCGGCGCATCAGTTCAAAGGCAAAGTCCCAGCTGCCGCTCACACCCAGGCGCTCGCAGGCAGCGCTGCAGTCGGCCCAGGCGTAGAAAGCGCCGTCAGGCATCACCGGCACCGACAGGCCCAGGCGCTGCAGCTCGGGGATGAAGTAGTCGCGCCGGGCCTTGAATTCGGCGCGGCGGCGTTCGTATTCGGCAATGCTCTCGGCCTCGAAGCAGGCCAGCGCGGCGTGCTGTGCAATGGTGCTGGCGCAGATGAACAGGTTCTGTGCCAGGCGCTCCACCACGGGCACCAGCGCTTCGGGCACCACCATCCAGCCCAGGCGCCAGCCCGTCATGTTGAAGTACTTGCTGAAGCTGTTGATGCTGATGATGTTGTCGTCGATGGCCAGCGCCGTCTGGCCGAAGGCATCGTCGTAGCTCAGGCCCAGATAGATCTCGTCGATCAGGGTGATGCCGCCATGTTCCTGCACCACGCCGTGGATGCGTCGCAGTTCGTCCGGGGCGATCGAGGTGCCCGTGGGGTTGGAGGGCGAGGCCAGCAGCACGCCGCGCGTCCTGGGGGTCCAGGCGGCGCGCACCTTCTCGGCGCTCAGCTGGAAGCGCTCGGCGGCCGTGGTGGGGATCAGCACCGCCGTGCCCTCGGCCGCGCTCACAAAATGCCGGTTGCAGGGGTAGCTCGGGTCGGGCATGAGGATCTCGTCGCCCGCGTCGATCAGCGCCAGGCAGGCGAGCTGCAGCGCGGCCGAGGCGCCGGCCGTGACGACAATGCGCCGTGCGGGCACATCGACGCCAAAGCGCTGCGCATACCAGCCGCTGATGCGTTCGCGCAGCTGCTCCAGCCCGAGCGACTGCGTGTACTGCGTGGCACCGCTCTGCACGGCGCGCTGGGCAGCCTCCTGTACCAGCGGCGGCGCGGTGAAGTCGGGCTCGCCGATGTTCAGGAAGATCATCGGCTCGCGCGTGCTCGCCACCTCGCGCGCCAGCGCCTGCGCGGCCTTGGCCACTTCCATCACATAAAACGGTTCGATGCGGCCGGCGCGGGTGGAAATTTTCATGGGGGAGTGTTCAGGCCCGCGGGTGGCGGGATAAGGGACAGGGCGGGCGGATGGCCCGCCGCGAACAGGGTCTCAGCGCGGTGCGCCGGAAGGTGTGGCCTTGTCGGCCGCCACCTCGTCGGCGCGCAGCCGGGGCGCCAGGCCGCCGAGCACGCCGTTGACGTATTTGTGGCCATCGGTGCCGCCAAACTCCTTGGCCAGCTCGATGCATTCATTGAGCACCACGCGCCAGGGCACGTCCAGGCAGTGCTGGAATTCGTACACGCCCATCCACATCACGGCGCGCTCGATGGGCGAGATCTCGGCCATCTTGCGGTCAAGCAGCGGGGTGATGAGGGCGTCGAGCTCGGCAGCGCTGGCGATGCAGCCATGCAGCAGCGCGTCGTAGTGCGCCGCGTCGGCCTTGTGGAAGCCCGCCAGGTCGCGCGTGAAGGCGTCGATGGCCGTGGCCTCGTTGCGGCCCACCAGGTGCTGGTAGAGCGCCTGCAGGGCGAACTCGCGCGCGCGGCTGCGGTTGGACTTGGAGGCGGCCTTGCGCGCGCCCGTGCTGGTCAGTCCGGTGCGCTTTTGCCGGGGCGTGGCGGGGGTGTGTTCGCTCATGACAGTTCGTCCAGCAGGTTGGCCATTTCCACCGCCACATAGGCGGCGTCGCGCCCCTTCTCCGTCTGGCGCGCGACGGCCTGGTCAAGGTTCTCGGTGGTCAGGATGGCGTTGGCCACGGGCAGGTGGTAGTCCAGCGCGATGCGCGAGACAGCCGCGCCCGACTCGTTGGCCACCAGTTCGAAGTGGTAGGTTTCGCCCCGGATGATGCAGCCCAGCGCGATCAGCGCATCGAACTCGTCGCGCTCGGCCAGGGCCTGCAGCGCCACGGGCACTTCCAGGGCGCCGGGCACCAGCACGTGGGT
>JANJVX010000039.1 GCA_024709845.1 Burkholderiaceae bacterium
AGCCGACCGCCAGGGGCAGCCGTGGCACCTGCGGGCGCACCACCCCGGCCAGACGGCACTCCCCCTGTCCCGACCGGAGGTCCACCACCCCCCGGCCGGGTCGCTGCCGTTGCAGCTTGAACATCGGCGGCCGCACGCGCCACGCGGCTGCTGCGGTAGAACACCAGCGGAAGCGCGCCGCGCGCTTCCAGCGCGGCAATGGTTTCGTCGAGCACGCGGGTCTGCCCATCGGACAGGTAGCTTGACGACATCTCCATGCCCACCACCGGCGCGCCCTGGGCCACACCGACCTTGCGCCCCTGCCACCAGGCCAGGTAGCTGCGCAGGTCGGCAAACACGCCCTTGTCGTAGGCCGGGTGGTAGATGCCGCCGTTGGGAAGTGCTACCGGCTCGGGCACGGCGGCGGGGTCGGTTCCCTGCAGCACAGCGCGCAGGTACTGGAACAGACGCTCGTGGTTCACGCGCATGCCGCCCACGTAGTAGTCGAACACGCGCTGGGCCTGTGCCGGCGGCAGGCCCATGGGGCGCAGACGCACGGGCGGGCTCATCACATGGATGCCCACACCCGGCAGCCGGGCCGCGCGGATCTGCGCACCGGCCACGCGCTCGATCAGCGCCTGGTCGTCGGAGCGCGGTGCATCCACCAGCACCAGCCGGGCGCCGTCGAGCACACGCGCCACGCCTTTTTCGCCCTCGGCATCGACCTGCGTCCAGGCCAGTTCCACGCCCTGGGCGAGGGCGGCCTCCTGCATGAGCTTGAACTTGCGCTCCAGCACCATGGTGCTGCTGATCAGGGCCACCTTGTCAGCAGCCGCCACCGGCCCGGCCAGCGCACACAACAGCCCTGCGACCATCCATATCCATCTCGGCATGTCAGGACTCCGTCAATTCATAAACGATGGGAATGCGCAGATCCGCAGCACGCCCGGGTGGCATTTGCGCGGCCAGCGACTGCGCCACGCTGCGCACCAGCTGCTCGGCCGCATGGTCCAGCACCTTGAAGCCCGAGGAGTGGTGCAGCATGCAGTGCTGCAGGCTGCCGTCGGCACCCACACGCAGGTGCACCACCACGGTGCCGGTCTGGCCCATGCGGCGCGCGCTGGCCGGGTAGCGCTTGCCCTGATGCAAGGCCTGCTCCAGCCGGGAACGCCATTGCTGGTAGCTCTGGTCGTCGGCCGGTGCGGCCACGGCGGAAGCGGGCGCAGGCGGAGCCGGCCGGGCGGGCGCTACCGCCTCGGGCACTGCCGTGACCTGGGGCGCCGCCGGCAGGGGCACCGCAGGAGCGGACTGCAAAGGGGCCGAATCGAACACCTCGGCAGCCGCCTGGGGTTCGGGCGGAGGCGCTTGCACCTTGGGGCGCGGCGGCTCCGCCGGGCGCACCTTGGGGGCGGGCTGGGGCGGCGGCACCACGGGAACCGGCTCCACCTGCGGTGGCGCAGGCTCCGGCTCCGGGGCGGCCCAGCGCAGCGCGACGTCCAGGCGCTGCACCGGAGAAGCCGGTACGGCAGCCAGCCAGAATGCCCCCCCCAGCAGGGCCCCATGCAGCGCCATGGATACCAGCCAGTCGCGGCCCACCAAACGCCCCCCGGACAGTGAAAGTGCCATGGTGCTCATGTCCGGCGCACCTCCAGCGCCACTTTCTCGAAACCCAGCGCCTTGACACGGTCCACCAGTTCGACAAAGTCCGTCAGCACCAGCGCTCCGTCGGCCCGCACGGTCACGGGCTGCTCGCGCTGAAAGGCTGCCAGCGCCTGCTCCAGCTCGGCAACGCGCGTGTCGTTCAGGTACAGCACCTTGTCGCGCGTGAGCGTGAGCACCACGGGCGCTGGCGTGGCAGGCGCCGACTGGGCTGATTGCGCCAGGTCCACCGGAATGCGCCCGGTCACCACGAAGGTGGCCGTGGTCAGCACAATGGTCAGCAGCACCAGCATCACATCGACCAGCGGCACGACGTTGATGGATTCGATGTCCTCGTCCATGCTCAGCCTCCCTGGGCTTCGTCGAACTCGGCCAGCTTGACGCGCACCACCCGGCGCAGCGCGTTGTTCAGCCCCACGCAGGGAATGGCCACGCCGATGCCCACGGCCGTGGCCTTGAGGGCCAGGGCCAGGCCGGTCATGATGGTTTTCACATCCATGTCGCCGCTGTGGCCCAGGGCCTCGAAGGTGAGCATGATGCCCAGCACCGTGCCCAGCAGGCCGATATAGGGCGCATTGGCGGCCACCGAGCCGATCACATTGAGGCGGCTCGTCAGCTCCGTCTCCAGCCGCACGCGGCTGCTGTAGCGGCCCACCTGCACCTGCCGGTAAAAGCGCCAGCGCTCCATGGCCACAGCCACGGCCCAGGCGCTGAGCGCCAGCAGCAGACCGATCACACCCCACTCCACCAGTGTCTTGAAGTTGGTCATGGCGGCACCTCAGAACTGCAGATTCAGGCCAATGCGCCAGGCGCGGCCCGGGTCCACCACGATGGAGGGGTCTTCCCGGGTGTAGCGGCCATCGAGGTTGGCGTCGCCACTGCCCCTTGCCGTCAGGTAGTAGTGCTTGTCAAACAGGTTGTCCACGCGCACATAGGCACTCAGCCGCGCACCGGGCCAGCCCGAGAGCTTGGTGCTGTACTGCGCCGTCAGGTTGAAAACCGTGCGGCCCGGGAGCTTTTCCTGGTTGATCTCGTCGGCCCAGGACGTCGCCTTGTAGTCCATCTCTCCACTCAGCATCCAGCCCGGCGCGGGCAGGTAGTTGGCCCGCAGGTTGAGCTGGTGTGGCGGCGTGCGTGGAATCTTCTTGCCGGTATTGTTGAATTGTTCGACCGTGAAATTGCTCTGCCAGAAGGCCGGGTTGGCGCGCTGCGCGGCCGCAGGGTGGGCCACGTAACTGCCATTGGCGTTGCCATAGGTCTGGTAATAGCTTTCGTAGCGGGTGAAGTACGCATCCAGCAGCGTGTAGGCTGCATCGAAAGACCAGCGGTGGTGCGGCTGCGTGCGCAGCTCCAGCTCCAGCCCCCGGCTGCGGGCACCGCCGATGTTGCGGAACTGCGAGCCCCCGCCCGCCGGATTGTTGGTGCCTGCGTACTGGCCGTTGCTGTCGAGGATGAAGTCCTTGCGGTCCACCTGGAACAGCGCAGCACCCAGGCTGGTGGGCCAGCCCGCCAGCTGCGTCTGGTGCTTCATGCCGATCTCGAAACTGGTGGACTTTTCAGGCTGGAGGCCGGGGTTGCCCAGCACCAGGGCGTTCGTGGTGGTCTGCCCGCGGTACAGCTGCTCGGCCGTGGGCGCACGAAAGCCCGTGGAGACGGCGGCATGCAGCGCGGTGTTCTTGTCCAGCGCATGGGTGAGCCCCAGGCGGTAGCTGTTCACGTCAAAGTCCTTGCGCTCGCTCACGGAACGGTTGCCGTTGCCCGCCACCGGCTGGGCGTTGAAGCGGATGCCGATACGGTCGTGCCGCAGGTTGAAGGTGGCGGCCGTCTTCTGGCTCAGGGCGAACTTGGCCTCACCATAGAGCGCCTGGGTGTTTTCTGCGGTGAAGTCATCGCTCATCACCATGCCCACCGGCGTGACCGGGCCGGTCGGGCGCGCACGGTAGCTGTTGAGCGCCGAGGCATGGTTCAGGAAGGTGTTGCGCTTGAACTCCAGCCCCCCCATCAGGGCCAGTTGCTCGAACCGGGTGCGGTACTCGGTCTTGAAACCGCGCTGCACCTGCGTGTAGTCGTTGAGTGTGGAGTAGTGGTCCAGGCTGGTGGTGGGCGCGCCCGTGGCGGTAAAGCGCATCGGGTTGGACCAGAAGCGTGTGTCGTCCTGGTACTGGTAGAGCACCGCCAGAAAGTTGGAGCGCTCGTCCAGATCGTTCGAGTAGGTGAGGTTGTAGCGGCTCAGGTCCACATCGAAGTTGCGGCTGAATCCACGCCCACCATTCACGCCCTGGGGATCATGGAGGGCATTGACCTCGCCAGTCACGCTGCCTTCGCGGTCCCGGAAACGCTCTGACTTCTCGAAGCCGAAGCTCAGGTCGCTCTTCGCATTCAGCGCGTATTTCAGGTTGCCCGACCAGGTCTTGCTGTAGGTGCGCGACATGAAGTAGTAGCCGTCCTGGTCGCGGTCGCTGTACTGGACATGGCCCGTCAGGTCGTCCTTTGCGAAGCCCGCGCGCAGCATGGCCCGCCGGTAGCCGAAAGAACCTCCATCCGTTTCGGCCTTGAAACCCTGCTGGCCCGCGCCACGCTTGGTGGTGATGATGACGGCCCCCGCAAGCGCATCTTCGCCGTAGAGATACGAGGCCCCGCCCTTGATGACCTTGATGGACTCGATGTTGTCGATGTCGATGTTGACCTTGCCGGTGCGCTCGAACACGGGCACCCCGTCGATCACGATGGCCACGCCGGGCTTCTCGCCCATGTAGCGCTGGTTTTCCACCCCGCGCAGCTTGATCTTGACGGTCTCGCCATTGCCCTGCAGGTCTGCCGTGATCCCACTGACGTTGCGCAAGACCTCGATGAGGTTCTTGGCATGCTGTTCTTCGACCTGCTTGCGGCCGATGGTGATGGACGACACCGGATCGGTGGCACTGGACAGGAACCGGTCATCGATGGCCGAACCGGTGATGGTGATGGGAGCCAGTGCATCGCCTGTCTGGGCGAGGCCGTGCAAAGGCATGCCGCAGGCCAGCAGACAGGCCAGGGCAACGGTGGTGTGACGCAGCATCGTGCTTTTCCTCATGGATGGGTGTTTTGAAACGGGCAGCACCGCCCACGGCCGGGCCGGGCGCAGCGCGAGCGAACCGGCGGACGCTCAGGAGCGCCGCTGGCCCGCCAGAAGGCGAACAGGAAATGAGAAGGACCGCACCCGCAGCCCGAAACCGTCAGGCGCGTGGGGAACGGTCAGCCGCGCAGCGGGGGAGCGCGCGTGAGGGCGCCCAGCCAGATGGCGGGACGGGGTCCGTCGCGGTAGAACGCGGCGGGCATGTCCTGCGCAGCGTGCAGCAGGGGAAGCAGCGGCAGGGCCGCTGGAGGCGCGAGCGCACCATGCATGCCGCACCAGGTGCACGGTTTCTGCATGTCGGCCAGCGCGTTGCCGTCTTCGGGGGACGGGGTTTCACCACCGGTCTGCACCATCAGCATGCCGGTGCTGGTGCACACCTCCATGATGGCATCCTGGCTGCCAGCGGCCACCACGGCCTGCGCCAGGGTGGGCGCCAGTGCGCCAAATGCCACAGCCAGCATGGCCAGAAAGGCAATGCAGCGGCGGTGGAAGCGGGCGGCGAACATCGCGGCAGTGTAGCCAAACGCTGTGTCCCGGCCTTTGCGTCAGCGCAAAGGCTTCACCTGCTACTTGCGCCGGGCGCGCGGATGGGCCTGGTCGTACACCTTCGCCAGGTGCTGGTAATCAAGCCGTGTGTACACCTGCGTGGTGGTGATGTTGGCGTGGCCCAGCAGCTCCTGCACGGCGCGCAGGTCGCCGCTGGACTGCAGCAGGTGGCTGGCGAACGAGTGGCGCAGCATGTGCGGGTGCACTGGCGTGGTCAGCCCCGCCTGTCCGCTGCGCTGGCGCAGGCGCAGCCAGACCGACTGCGCCGACAGACGCGTGCCGCGCTGGCCGACGAACAGCGCGGCGTCCAGACGGCCAGGAGCGAACGGCGTGGCGCGCAACGCCAGCCAGGCCTGCAATGCCCGCAGCGCGGCCGCGCCCACGGGCAGGCTGCGGCGTTTGCTGCCCTTGCCCAGCACCTGGGCCTCGGCAGCCTGCAGGTCGATCCAGCCCCGGCCCAGGCGCTCGGTGTCGGGGCCGGGTGCCGCATCCAGCCCCACCAGCTCGCCCACGCGCAGGCCGCAGCCGTAGAGCAATTCGACCATGGCGGCGTCGCGCGCTTCCAGCCAGGGGTCAGCGCCGGGCTCGGCATGGTCGGCCAGGCGCACCGCGTCGTCCACGCCCAGGGCCTTGGGCAAGGGTTTGGGCGCCTTGGGCGCACGCACGCCGTGGACCGGGTTGTGGTCGGTCAACCCCTGCCGCGCCGCCCAGACGTAAAAGCCCCGCCAGCCCGAGAGGATGAGCGCAATGCCGCGCCCGCCCCGCCCGCCGCTGTGCATCTGCGCCACAAAGCGGCGGATGTGCGCCGTTTGCAGGCCCAGCAGCGGCACGCCCAGCGGTTCGGCGAAGCGTACGAGTTTTTCCAGGTCGAGGGTGTAG
>JANJVX010000045.1 GCA_024709845.1 Burkholderiaceae bacterium
GGCGACATGACCGGATTTGCTGCTGCTTGCTATATGCGCGGCGTACCATTTGTGCAGGTTCCAACCACATTGCTGGCGCAGGTCGATTCGTCGGTTGGGGGAAAAACCGGCATCAATCACCCGATGGGCAAAAACATGATCGGTGCGTTCTACCAGCCCCAGATGGTGATATGTGATCTATCTACTCTGGACACTCTTCCGCAGCGGGAGCTTTCGGCGGGGCTTGCAGAAGTCATCAAGTACGGCCCGATTGCTGATATGGAGTTCATGGAGTGGCTCGAAGGCTCGATGGATGCCTTGCTGGCGCGTGACAAGAGCGCTCTCGCACATGCTGTGCGCAGGTGTTGCGAAATCAAGGCGTGGGTCGTCGGTCAGGATGAGCGCGAGGCGGGACTGCGTGCGATTTTGAATTTTGGCCATACGTTTGGTCATGCCATCGAAGCGGGTATGGGTTACGGTGTCTGGCTGCATGGCGAAGGGGTTGGGGCCGGCATGGTGATGGCTTCCGAGTTGTCGCTGCGACTGGGGCTTGTGGAGGCCGGTTTTGTGGCACGTTTACGTGCGCTGGTCGGACGGGCGGGACTGCCACAGCGTGGGCCAGTGCTGGATGCATCGGACAATGCCGGCCGATACCTTGAACTGATGCGAGTGGACAAGAAGGCCGAGGCAGGAGAGATCCGGTTTGTGGTGATTGACGGCCCGGGACGTGCTACCTTGCGTGCAGCACCAGATGCCTTGGTGCGGGAAGTCATCGACTTTTGCTGCGCATAGTTTTGCTATGAAAAATATAGCTTCCAGAGCTTTTCTGGCTGCGTCTCTGTTCGCCTTCCATGCATGAGGGCGATTGGGCTCCATACGCCTGTAGCTCGGCGTATACCCGAGGCCGTAGATACCCTGAGGCCCCTGCGCCTACCCGCACCGACTACCAGCGGGACCGAGACCGCATTGTGCACTCCACAGCATTTAGACGGCTTGTCTATAAGACGCAAGTCTTTTTGAACCATGAGGGCGATCTTTTCAGGACGCGACTTACCCATTCTCTCGAGGTCGCTCAACTGGGTCGTTCGATGGCTCGCTCGCTGCGTCTCAACGAGGACCTTGTAGAGGCGATATCGTTAGCGCACGACCTGGGGCATACACCCTTCGGGCATGCCGGGCAGGATGCACTCAATGCGTGCATGACCGATTGGGGAGGCTTTGAACACAATCTGCAAAGCTTGCGTGTTGTCGACGTGCTTGAATTGCGTTACCCGCAGTTCGACGGTCTAAACCTCAGTTTTGAAACCCGTGAGGGAATTCTTAAGCACTGCTCCCTTCATCATGCCGGGATGCTCAACGCCGCAGAGCCTGGCGGGCCGGGGCAGCGGTTCTTGCTGCGTCAGCAGCCCAGTCTGGAGGCGCAACTTTGCAATCTGGCCGATGAAATCGCCTACAACGCGCATGACATTGACGACGGTGTCAGGTCTGGATTGATCACCATGGACCAATTGAGGGACATTCCACTGTTCGACAGATATCGGACGCAGGCGTTGGTGGACCATCCGCAGCTGAGGGAGCCAGGAGGCCATAGGCGTCTGCTTTATGACGCGATACGGCGCATGCTGAGCGCACAGGTATATGACGTGATCAATGCCACGCAGAATGCTCTTGAGCAATATAGGCCGTGCCATGTGGACGACGTTCGCGGCATGCCGGTATTGGTTCGATTCGGCGAGTCAATGCGCAAAGAGTCGCAAGATCTCAAGCGGTTTCTATTTCACAATCTGTACCGCCACCGTTGCGTGGTACAGACAACAGACCTGGCAAAACAGGTGGTTCGCGACCTGTTCGCGTTGTATGTGGAGCAGCCGCAGGAAATGAAGCCAGCGTTTGCTTGCCGGGCTGTGGCGAACGGCGCGGACAGGGGACTTGGCGCCCGAGTCGTCGCCGACTTTATTGCCGGCATGACAGACCGGTATGCGTCCAGCGAGCATGAGCGGCTGACGGGAACGCGGCTCCTGGGCTGAGAGCCATACATTGCGAAGGGAGGGGGGGCTGCTGCTGCGCTGCCTGCGCGACTCCAGGGGCAATCTTTGATCCCATGCGACCCGTTGCCGTGCGCCCAATGGATGAGCAGTCATTCCGCACTCGCTCAAATGGTGTGGCCCGGTAAAATTGCAGCCAATTCCACCCCCGCAAAACCATGACACCTGTTTCTGCCACCGCCCTGCGTGCATTGCCTGATCGCGAAACGGTGGTGCAGGACACCATCCATTGGCTTGAGCGTGCCGTTATTGGTCTCAACCTATGCCCCTTTGCGAAGGGGGTGCATGCCAAAGGTCAAATCCATTACGCGGTGAGTGCGGCAAGCGACCAAGAGGCTCTGTTGGACGATCTCGCGCATGAACTGGATGCATTGGCTGCGAGTTCACCGGAGAAGCGGGATACCACCTTGCTCATGGCTCCGGGCTGTCTGGGGGATTTTCTGGAGTTCAACGATTTCCTTGCAGCGGTGGACGGACTGGTGGACGCGCTGGATCTTGGTGGAATTCTGCAAGTTGCCTCGTTTCATCCGCAGTTCCAGTTTGCTGGTACCGAATTAGACGACGTGACCAATTGCACAAACCGATCGCCTTATCCAACGCTGCACCTGTTGCGTGAGGAGAGCATTGACCAGGCTGTGAAGGTGTTTCCTGAAGCAGAAGCCATTTTTGAGCGAAACATGCGGGTACTGGAAGAAATGGGCATGCAAGGCTGGCAGTCGCTGGGTGTGGGGCCGCGCTGTCCGGTTGCGCGCGCTGAGTTTCTTGTGGATTCGCAAGCATGAAGTCGCCCCGCACGAAGGGCCGAGCGTCAGCTACAGGAGTGGATGCTGAAATTCCAGAGTTGCGTGAGGGGCAATCGATCGAGTTGCTCAAGGAGCTGCACATCCTCACGCGCGAGGGGCGCCTGAACCAGGACTCGCGGCGCAAGCTCAAGCAGGTTTACCACCTTTTCCAGTTCATCGAGCCGTTGTTGAAGGCGCAGTCCGCGGACGGCCACGCTCCCACGTTGGCGGACCATGGTGCTGGAAAGTCCTATCTGGGATTCATTCTTTACGACCTGTACTTCAAGTCGCTTGGGCGCGGCCACATTTATGGCATCGAGACCCGGGTGGACCTGGTGGAGAAATCTCGTGCCCTGGCGGAGCGCCTGGGGTTTGAGCGCATGTCCTTCTTGAATTTATCGGTGGCAGAATCGGTCGACGCGCGCGACATGCCGGAGCAGATCGATATCGTGACAGCCTTGCATGCCTGCGACACCGCCACCGACGACGCAATTGCCTTTGGATTGCAAAAGCGGGCCCGGGCCATGGTCATCGTGCCGTGCTGTCAAGCAGAAGTGGCGGCCTGTCTGCGCCAAGGAAAGGCGCTACAACTGGCGCGGACACCCTTGGCGGAGCTGTGGCGTCACCCTCTGCACACGCGGGAACTTGGCAGCCAGATCACCAACGTGCTGCGCTGCCTTCATCTAGAGGCCTCCGGCTACCAGGTCACGGTGACCGAGTTGGTGGGCTGGGAGCACAGCATGAAGAACGAACTGATCATTGCTTGCTACAACGGCCAGAAGAAGCGCAGCGCGGCAGAGCGTTTGAAAGCAATTCTGGCTGAATTTGGACTGGCACAAGCGCTGGCGCACCGTTTCGGGGTTGATACTGAGTAGGTCTTTGCTGGCTCAGTTTCGCAGATCCATACATGGTGTAGTTTTGTCATGGCCCGCCTTCCCCGCCTGACCCTGCCCGGCTACCCGCACCATGTCATACAGCGTGGCAACAACCGTCAGCCGGTCTTTGCCGACGCCCAGGACTACGAGACCATGCTGGCGACGCTGGCGGACAGCGCCCGGATGCATGGCGTGGCCATCCATGCCTATGTGCTGATGGGCAACCACTTTCATCTGTTGGCCACGCCCGCCAGTGCGGAGTCCCTGCCGCGCATAATGCAGGCCATGGGGCGTAGCTACGTGCGCTACTTCAACCAGCGCCATGGCCGCAGCGGAACCCTTTGGGAAGGACGCTACCGCTCCACGCTGATCCAGCCGGAGCGCTATCTGATGGCCTGCATGGTTTACATGGACCTCAATCCGGTGCGTGCAGGTCTCGCGGAGCGGCCAGCGGACTGGCCATGGTCCAGCCATGCCCACTACCTGGGGCTGCGCAACGATCGCGTGGTTACGCCTCATGCGTTGTACTGGGCATTGGGCAATACGCCCTTTGCGCGTGAGGCCGCCTATGGCGAGCTGGTGGGGGCAGGAGTGGCCGCCGAACACCAGGCCCAGCTGACCGACGCCACCTTGCGTGGCTGGGCGCTGGGTGAGTCGGCATTTATCGAAAATCTCCAAAAAAAAATAGAGCGCCGCGTCTCGCGCGCGCGGGCTGGCCGACCTCCTGCCGGTAGCAAAAAACACGACTGATTCAGCTCTAAAGGCATAGAGAAACAGCGCAGAATGCTATCAAAATTGATTTGTCCCCAATTAAAATTCCATGAAGACGGCATTCTTTTAATATTACTCTGACCCCATTTATTTTGCTTGCCACCGATTGCTGCAATGCACTAATCTTGCATCCCCTGCGCAATGAATGAGGAAAGTGCCATGACCACGGCCGCCGAGATAGAGCATCTGAAGCAACACGGTTTGTATTCCACCGCCAACGAGCACGACGCCTGCGGGCTGGGTTTCGTGGCGCACATCAAGGGGGTGAAGCGGCACGACATCGTGACGCAGGCGCTCAAGATCCTGGAGAACATCGACCACCGCGGCGCCGTGGGCGCCGACAAGCTAATGGGCGACGGCGCGGGCATTCTGATCCAGATCCCCGATGCCCTGTACCGTGAAGAGATGGCGAAGCAGGGTGTGACGCTGCCGCCCGCGGGCGAATACGGCGTGGGCATGATCTTCCTGCCCAAGGAACACGCCTCGCGCCTGGCTTGCGAGCAGGAGATGGAGCGCGCCATCAAGACGGAAGGCCAGGTGCTGCTGGGCTGGCGCGACGTGCCGGTGAACCGCGACATGCCCATGTCGCCCACCGTCCGCACCAAGGAGCCTATCCTGCGCCAGGTCTTCATCGGCCGTGGCAACGACGTGATCGTGCAGGACGCGCTGGAACGCAAGCTCTACGTGATCCGCAAGACGGCCAGCGCCGCCATCCAGGCGCTCAAGCTCAAGCACAGCAAGGAATACTACGTTCCCAGCATGAGCAGCCGCACCGTGGTCTACAAGGGCCTGCTGCTGGCCGACCAGGTGGGCACCTACTACCTCGACCTGCAGGACGAGCGCTGCGTGTCGGCCGTGGGCCTGGTGCACCAGCGTTTCTCCACCAACACCTTCCCCGAGTGGCCGCTGGCCCACCCCTACCGCTATGTGGCGCACAACGGTGAGATCAACACCGTCAAGGGCAACTACAACTGGATGAAGGCGCGCGAGGGCGTGATGTCCTCGCCCGTGCTCGCGGCCGACCTGCAGAAGCTTTACCCCATCAGCTTCGCCGACCAGTCCGACACCGCCACGTTCGACAACTGCCTCGAACTGCTGACCATGGCCGGCTACCCCATCAGCCAGGCCGTGATGATGATGATTCCCGAGCCCTGGGAACAGCACACCACCATGGACCCGCGCCGCCGCGCGTTCTATGAATACCACGCCGCCATGCTGGAGCCCTGGGACGGCCCGGCCTCCATCGTGTTCACCGACGGCCGCCAGATCGGCGCCACGCTCGACCGCAACGGCCTGCGCCCCTCGCGCTACTGCATCACCGACGACGATCTGGTCATCATGGGCTCCGAGTCGGGCGTGCTGCCCGTGCCCGAGAACAAGATCGTGCGCAAGTGGCGCCTGCAGCCCGGCAAGATGTTCCTGATTGACCTGGAGCAGGGCCGCCTGATCGAGGACGACGAGCTCAAGGCCAACATCGTCAACACCAAGCCCTACAAGCAGTGGATCGAGAACCTGCGCATCAAGCTCGACAGCATCGAGACGGGCGAGGCCGCTGCTACGCCCGCCGCCGCCAGCCTGCCGCTGCTCGATCGCCAGCAGGCCTTCGGCTACACGCAGGAAGACATCAAGTTCCTGATGGCGCCCATGGCGCGCAATGGCGAGGAAGGCATCGGCTCCATGGGCAACGACAGCCCACTGGCCGTGCTGTCGGGCAAGAACAAGCCGCTGTACAACTACTTCAAGCAGCTGTTCGCCCAGGTAACCAACCCGCCGATCGACCCGATCCGCGAGGCGATCGTGATGTCGCTCAACAGCTTCATCGGCCCCAAGCCGAACCTGCTGGACATCAACCAGGTCAACCCGCCCATGCGTCTGGAGGTGAGCCAGCCCGTGCTCGACTTCGACGACATGGCCAAGCTGCGCGACATTGCCCGCCACACGCAGGGCAAGTTCCACAGTGCCACCATCGACATCACCTACCCGCTGTCCTGGGGCCGTGAAGGCGTCGAGGCCAAGCTGGCGTCGCTGTGCGCACAGGCCGTGGACGCCATCAAGGGTGGCTCCAACATCCTCATCATCAGCGACCGTGGCGTGAGCGCCACGCAGGTGGCCATCCCTGCGCTGCTGGCGCTGTCGGCCATCCACCAGCACCTGGTGCGCGAGGGCCTGCGCACCACGGCCGGCCTGGTGGTGGAAACCGGCACCGCGCGCGAAGTGCACCACTTCGCCGTGCTCGCGGGTTACGGCGCCGAGGCCGTCCACCCCTATCTGGCCAGTGAAACCCTGGCCGACATGCACTAGGACCTGGCCGGCGACCTCTCTGCCGACAAGGCCATTTAAAACTAAGTCAAGGCCATCGGCAAGGGCTTGTCGAAGATCATGTCCAAGATGGGCGTGAGCACCTACATGAGCTACTGCGGTGCGCAGCTGTTCGAGGCCATTGGCCTAAACACCGACACCGTGGGCAAGTACTTCACGGGTACCGCCAGCCGCGTGGAAGGCATCGGTGTGTTCGAAATCGCGGAGGAAGCCATCCGCATGCACAAGGCCGCCTTTGGCGACGACCCGGTGCTCGCCAATATGCTCGACACCGGCGGTGAATACGCTTGGCGCGCACGCGGTGAAGAGCACATGTGGACGCCCGACGTCATTGCCAAGCTGCAGCACTCCACGCGTTCCAACAACTGGAGCACCTACAAGGAATATGCGCAGCTCATCAACGACCAGAGCAAGCGCCACATGACGTTGCGTGGCCTGTTCGAGTTCAAGTTCGACCCCGCCAAGGCCATCCCCGTGGAAGAGGTCGAGCCCGCCAAGGAAATCGTCAAGCGCTTTGCCACCGGCGCGATGTCGCTGGGTTCGATCTCCACCGAGGCGCACGCCACGCTGGCCGTGGCCATGAACCGCATCGGCGGCAAGAGCAACACCGGCGAGGGCGGTGAAGATGCCGCGCGCTACCGCAACGAACTCAAGGGCATCCCGATCAAACAGGGCGACAGCCTCAAGAGCGTGATCGGCGCCGAGAACGTCGAGGTGGATATGCCCCTGCGTGATGGGGACTCCCTGCGCAGCCGCATCAAGCAGGTGGCTTCAGGGCGATTCGGCGTCACGGCCGAGTACCTGTCGTCGGCCGACCAGATCCAGATCAAGATGGCCCAGGGCGCCAAGCCCGGCGAAGGCGGCCAGCTGCCCGGCGGCAAGGTGTCCAACTACATCGGCAAGCTGCGCCACAGCGTGCCCGGCGTGGGCCTCATCTCGCCTCCGCCGCACCACGACATCTACTCCATCGAAGACCTGGCACAGCTCATCCACGACCTGAAGAACGTCGCGCCGCACGCCGACATCTCGGTAAAGCTCGTGTCCGAAGTGGGCGTGGGCACCATCGCGGCTGGCGTAGCCAAGTGCAAGAGCGACCACGTCGTGATCGCGGGCCATGATGGCGGCACGGGTGCCTCGCCCTGGTCGTCCATCAAGCACGCTGGCGGTCCCTGGGAAATCGGCCTGGCCGAAACCCAGCAGACCCTGGTGCTCAACCGCCTGCGCGGCCGCATCCGCGTGCAGGCCGACGGCCAGATGAAGACCGGCCGAGACGTCGCCATCGGCGCGCTGCTGGGCGCCGACGAGTTTGGCTTTGCCACGGCGCCGCTGGTGGTCGAGGGCTGCATCATGATGCGCAAGTGCCACCTGAACACCTGCCCGGTGGGCGTGGCCACGCAAGACCCCGAGTTGCGCGCCAAGTTCTCGGGCAAGCCCGAACACGTGGTGAACTACTTCTTCTTCATCGCCGAAGAAGTGCGCCAGATCATGGCCCAGCTGGGCATCCGCAAATTCGACGAGCTGATCGGCCGCACCGACCTGCTCGACATGCGCCAGGGCCTGGAACACTGGAAGGCCCGTGGCCTGGACTTCAGCCGTTTGTTCGCCCAGCCCAACGTGCCCGCCGATGTACCGCGCTTCCATGTGGATGTGCAGGACCACAACATCGAGCACACGCTGGACCGCAAGCTCATCGAGCGCTCGCGTCCTGCCATCGAGAATGGCGAGCGCGTGCAGTTCATCGAGGTGGCACGCAACGTCAACCGCTCGGTCGGCGCCATGCTGTCGGGCGCGGTCACCCGCGTGCATCCCGACGGCCTGCCGGACGACACGATCCGCATCCAGTTGGAAGGCACCGGCGGCCAGTCCTTCGGCGCCTTCCTCACGCGCGGCATTACGCTGTACCTGATCGGTGACGCCAACGACTACACCGGCAAGGGCCTCTCGGGCGGCCGCGTGGTGGTACGCCCCAGCCTGGACTTCCGTGGCGAGGCCGTGCGCAACACCATCGTGGGCAACACCGTGATGTACGGCGCCACCAGTGGCGAGGCCTTCTTCAGCGGCGTGGCCGGCGAGCGCTTCGCCGTGCGCCTGTCGGGTGCCACGGCGGTGGTGGAAGGCACGGGCGACCACGGCTGCGAGTACATGACGGGCGGCACCGTGGTGGTGCTTGGCAAGACCGGGCGCAACTTCGCCGCCGGCATGAGCGGCGGCGTGGCCTATGTCTACGACGAAGACGGTCAGTTCGATTCGCGCTGCAACATGGCCATGGTGACGCTCGAACGCATCCTGCCGAGCGACGAGCAGATGGCCACCGTTCCGCGTGCCACCTGGCACCGCGACCAGACCGACGAAGCCCAGCTCAAGAAGCTGCTGGAAGACCACAACCGCTGGACAGGCTCGCGCCGCGCCCGTGATCTGCTGGACAACTGGGCCGCGTCGCGCAGCAAGTTCGTCAAGGTGTTCCCGACCGAGTACAAGCGCGCCCTGTCTGAAATGTATGAACGAAAAGTGCTTGAAGAAGCCGCTACACCTGCGGTAGCAGCTCCTGAAAAAGTAGCGGTAGCGGCCAAGTAAGGCCGCCGTACGCCAGGCACAGATTCACAAGGAAACAGACATGGGAAAGACCACAGGCTTCATGGAATACGGGCGCATCGAAGAGGGCTACAAAAGCGTGCCCGAGCGCCTCAAGAACTACCGCGAATTCGTCATCGGCCTCGATGATGCCCAGGCCCGCGTGCAGGCCGCGCGCTGCATGGACTGCGGCACGCCGTTCTGCAACAACGGCTGCCCGGTGAACAACATCATTCCGGACTTCAACGATCTGGTGTACCAGGCCGACTGGAAGAGCGCGTTCGCCGTGCTCGATTCGACCAACAACTTCCCCGAGTTCACTGGCCGCATCTGCCCCGCGCCCTGCGAGGCGGCCTGCGTGCTCAACGTGAACAACGATGCGGTCGGCATCAAGAGCATCGAGCACGCCATCATCGACCGCGCCTGGGAGCACGGCTGGGTGCAGCCGCAGTTGCCCAAGCGCAAGACCGGCAAGAAAGTGGCGGTGGTCGGTTCCGGCCCGGCGGGCATGGCTGCGGCCCAGCAGCTGGCACGCGCGGGCCACGACGTGACGCTGTTCGAGAAGAACGACCGCGTGGGCGGCCTGCTGCGCTACGGCATTCCCGATTTCAAGATGGAGAAGACGCACATCGACCGCCGCGTCAAACAGCTCGAAGCCGAAGGCGTCGCCATCCGCACCGGTGTTTTCGTGGGCTCTGCCAAGGACGGCCTGGGCAAGGGCTCCAAGGTGACCAACTGGGCCAAGGAAACCGTCACCCCCGAGCAACTGCAGGCAGAGTTTGACGCCGTGCTCTTGAGTGGCGGCGCCGAGCAGAGCCGCGACCTGCCCGTGCCGGGCCGCGACCTCGATGGCATCCACTTCGCCATGGAGTTCCTGCCCCAGCAGAACAAGGTCAACGCCGGCGACAAGCTCAAGGGCCAGCTGCGTGCCGATGGCAAGCATGTCATCGTCATCGGTGGCGGCGACACCGGCTCCGACTGCGTGGGTACCAGCAACCGCCACGGCGCGGCCAGCGTGACCCAGTTCGAGGTCATGCCCATGCCGCCTGAGCAGGAGAACAAGCCCCTGGTCTGGCCCTACTGGCCGCTCAAGCTGCGCACCAGCTCCAGCCACGAGGAAGGCTGCGTGCGCGAGTTCGCCATCTCCACCAAGGAGTTCACGGGCGAAAAGGGCAAGGTCAAGGGCCTGACCACCGTGCAGGTCGAGTTCAAGGACGGCAAGCTGGTCGAAATCGCTGGCACCGAAAAGCACTACCAGGCCGACCTGGTGCTGCTGGCCATGGGCTTCACGGCACCCGTGGCCACCGTGCTCGACGCCTTCGGCATCGAGAAAGATGCCCGGGGTAACGCGCGCGCCAGCACCGAGTTCACGGGTGGTTATGCCACCAACGTGCCCAAGGTATTTGCTGCGGGCGACATGCGCCGTGGGCAGAGCCTGGTGGTCTGGGCCATCCGCGAAGGCCGCCAAGCCGCGCGTGCCGTGGACGAGTTCCTGATGGGGTCCAGCGATCTGCCCCGCTGAGCCTGCTGCGTTTCCCAAAAAAGACGGCGCCCTGGGGCGTCGTCTTTGCAGACTCATTTTTTAATAGCTGTAGGCGCTTGATGGGCGGGCGCTACAGCCGTATTTGGCTCTCAAACTGGCGGTGGATGGCTGGCTGGAGCGTGTGGATCGTGGACAATCGAGGGTTTTCCCGGGTGAAGCCTCTCCGCCGCCACGAGCGGGCGGCATGGCCTGTCCGGTTTTTCCCCTGTCTTTATCGAGAGCCTCAACACCATGAAGAAAATCGCCGCTGTCGCGCTGCTGGCCCTTGGCGCTGCGCTGGTTGGATGCAGCAAGAACGAAACCGCGCAACCTGCCGCCGCGCCCGCGCCGGCCGCTGTCTCCAAGATCGTCGTCGGTCTGGACGACAACTTCCCGCCCATGGGCTTCCGCGACGACAAGAACGAGCTCGTCGGCTTCGACATCGACATGGCCAAGGAGGCCGCCAAGCGCCTGGGCCTGGAGGTGGAGTTCAAGCCCATCGACTGGAGCGCCAAGGAAGCCGAACTGTCGGGCAAGCGCGTGGACGCGCTGTGGAACGGCCTGACCATCACCGAAGAGCGCAAGCAGAACATCCTGTTCACCGCGCCCTACATGGAAAACCACCAGATCATCGTGGTGGTCGCCGGCTCCGCCATCAAGGGCAAGGCCGATTTGTCCGGCAAGGTGGTCGGCGCCCAGGAAGGCAGCAGCGCCGTGGATGCCATCAAGAAGGAAGACGCGGTCTTCAAGAGCTTCAAGGAATTCAAGACCTTTGGCGACAACGTGACGGCCCTGATGGACCTCTCCACCGGCCGCCTCGAAGCCGTGGTGGTGGACGAGGTGGTGGGCCGCTACTACGTGGCCAAGAAGCCTGACCAGTAC
The DNA here is from genome assembly GCA_024709845.1 of Burkholderiaceae bacterium. Classification (GTDB taxonomy): domain Bacteria; phylum Pseudomonadota; class Gammaproteobacteria; order Burkholderiales; family Burkholderiaceae_C; genus Simplicispira. The sequence continues at coordinate 11,747 of JANJVX010000045.1, forward strand.
GCCGTGCTGCAGGACCACTTCGGCACCGAAGACTATGGTGTGGGTCTGCGCAAGGACGACACCGAACTGCATGCCAAGATCGACAAGGCCCTGGCCGACATGAAGGCAGACGGTGCTGCGGCCAAGATTGCCGAGCAGTGGTTCGGCAAGAACATCATTAAGTAATTCGGTCCACCCCCCTGAGGCGCTTCGCGCCTTTCCCCCGCTCTCGCAGCGCTGCGCGCTGCGAGAGCGGGGGACACCGCCAGCGCGGCGGGGCGGCCCTTGCGCGGCGGTCGCTGGCTTGGGCCGCGCCCGTGCTGACGGCCGCGGACAAAACATACTGAACTGACGCCACAGCATGGACTACGTTCTTTCCCTCCTGGGGCCGCTGGCGCAGGGCGCTGCCGTCACCCTCAAGCTGTTCGTCATCACGCTGGCGCTGGCGGTGCCGCTGGGCCTGGTGCTGGCGCTGGCGCGGGTGTCGCACTGGAAGGCCCTGTCTGCAGCGGTCAACGGCTACATCTGGCTCATGCGCGGCACGCCGCTCATGCTGCAGATGCTGTTCATCTACTTCGCGCTGCCCTTTGTGCCGGTGGTCGGCGTGCGCTTGCCCGATTTCCCGGCCGCCGTGGTGGCGTTCGCGCTGAACTACGCGGCCTACTTCGCCGAGATCTTCCGCGCCGGCATCCAGTCGGTGGACCGGGGCCAGTACGAGGCCGCCAAGGTGCTGGGCATGGGCTACGGCCAGACCATGCGCCGCATCGTGCTGCCGCAGATGGTTCGCAGCATCCTGCCGCCCATGAGCAACGAGACCATCACCCTGGTGAAGGACACCTCGCTCATCTACGTGCTGGCCCTCAACGACCTGCTGCGCGCCGCACGCGGCATCGTGCAGCGCGACTTCACCACCACGCCCTTCATCGTCGCGGCGGCCTTTTACCTGGCCATGACGCTGCTGCTCACCTGGGGCTTCCAGCGCCTGGAAAAACGCTATGCCAAGTACGACCAGTGAAGTGCCCATGATCGAGGCGCG
>JANJVX010000053.1 GCA_024709845.1 Burkholderiaceae bacterium
CCGGTGGTGCCCACCACCGCTTCGGTGAAGAACATTTCTTTGGACAAAAAGCCATTGGTCAGCGGCACCCCGGCCATGGACGCCGCCGCCACCATGGACAGGGTGGCCGTCCAGGGCATCAGCGCCCACAGGCCGCCCAGCTTGCGCATGTCGCGGCTGTGGGTTTCGTGGTCCACGATGCCCGCGATCATGAACAGCGAGGCCTTGAACGTGGCGTGGTTCAGCACATGGAACACCGCCGCCACGGCCGCCAGCGGCGAGCCCAGCCCGACCAGAAAGGTGATGAGGCCCAGGTGGCTCACGGTGGAGTACGCCAGCAGCCCCTTGAGGTCGTGCTTGAAGATGGCGATAAACGCCGCAAACAGCACCGTGATCAGGCCCACGGTGGTCACGATCGCCTCGAACCAGCCCGAGCCCGCCAGCACCGGGTACATGCGCATGAGCAGGAACACGCCAGCCTTCACCATGGTGGCCGAATGCAGGTAGGCCGACACCGGCGTGGGGGCGGCCATGGCGTCGGGCAGCCAGAAATGGAACGGAAACTGCGCGCTCTTGGTGAAGGCGCCGATCAGGATCAGCAGCAGGGCGGGCACAAACAGCGGGTCGGCCTGAATGGCGGCCACGTTGCCCAGCATGGCGCTGAGTTCGTAGGTGCCGGCAATCTGGCCCAGCAGCACAAAGCCGCCCAGCATGGCCAGGCCGCCGCCGCCGGTCACGGCCAGCGCCTGGCGGGCACCGGCGCGCGCGTCGGCCCGATGGCTCCAGTAGCCCACCAGCAGGAAGGACGACAGGCTGGTGAGTTCCCAGAACACCACCAGCAGCAAGAGGTTGTCCGACAGCACCACGCCCAGCATGGCGGCCATGAACAGCATCATCTCGCTGTAGAACTTGCCCGCCGAATCCTTGGCGCTCAGGTAGTAGTGCGCGTAGATGACGATCATCAGCCCGATGAACAGGATCAGCCCGGCGAACATCATCGACAGGCCGTCCAGCCGGAAGGTGAGGTTCAGCCCGATCTCGGGCACCCAGGCCCAGGCGTTCAGGATGACCTCGCCCGCCATCACCGCGGGCGCGTGGCCCAGCAGCAGGCCCAGGCTGGCCGCTGTCACGGCCCCCGCAGCCAGCGCAGTGAGCACCCGCGACCGCGAACCCAGCCAGAACGTGGCGGCAGTGCCCAGGACCAGCGGTAGTAAAACGATGAGTAACAGCACGGCTCTCCCTTTAACGATCTTTGCCCACGGCTTTGCATGCCGGGTGTGATGGTGCGCACGCCCCCTTCGCCGCCTTCTCCTGCAAAGGCCGTGGCGTGCCTTCACCGCTGCAGGCGGTGCACACCTGCGTGCGCTGGCGGGTTGACGGTCTGGTGATCGTTGCGCCTGGGCGTTGCCGGGCGATTGCGACGGTGCCGATCGTGCCGCAGGTGGACGCGGGAGGACGGACAGGACGCACATCAACGACGTGACCGGTGACTGTACCGCTGCCGCGCCGGTGTTCGCGCACAAAAAACAGTCCAGCCGCTGGGGAATTCCCTGCACGACAGGCTGCAGTCAGGCGTTTTCTGCGGTATTCCATCGCCTTGCACGGCGGGCCGTCATGGATCGCCACCAGCCCGTGCGGTCTGCGCAGTGCTGCCGCTGGGGGGATGAGGGGTGCTTCATCATTTGCTATTGATTAAATAGCTGCTTGCGCTTTATGGATAAGCCTTTGAGCCTGTTTTTATCTAAAATTCAGCAGCGGCTTCGGGCGCCGTTGCGCCGGGCCTTGGCCTACACTCCAGGCCCGCGCTGCCCCTCTTTGCCATGAACGCCCCGCCTTCTTCTCCCCCCGGCGCCTGCCCTGCCTGCGGCCAGCCCAACCAGTGCGCCATGGCCTCGGGTGCCAACCCGCAGGGCTGCTGGTGCATGCAGGCCCCGGTGTCCCGGGCGGCACTGGCCCGCCTGCCCGCGCAGGAGCGCGGCCAGCGCTGCATCTGCCCGGTGTGCGCCCGCGAGCCCGACCCCTCCGGCATGGCCACGCCCGGGCCGCAGACCACGCCTTTATGATCGATTTTTTGCCCCAGGAGCCCCCATGCCGACCTACCACATTGAAATGATCGAAGGCCGCACGGTCGAACAGAAGAAGAAACTCGTCGAGGAAATCACCCGTGTTTCCGTCGAGGTGCTGGGCGGCACGCCCGAGATGGTGGACATCCTGATCACCGACGTGAAGCGCGAAAACTGGGCCACCGGCGGACGCCTGTGGTCCGAACGCAGCTGAGAGGCTGAGAATCTTTCATCCATGCCCGCCTTGCACGCCAAAACACACCGGCTCGTCGTTGCAAATACTCGCCATAGCCCGCGCTATGGCTGCGTTTTGCGCCTCGATCCAGTGTGTTTTGACGCGCCTTTCGGGCACGGCCGAAAAACCCTCAGCCTCTAGTCCCCCCACTCCATGAGCGGCCCCGGCTCCCTGCAGGCGCTGCGCGCCCAATACGGCGAGCGTTACCGCTGGCTGGTGCTGCTGGCCGTGATGGTGGGCACCATGGCGTCGGTCATGTCATCGACCGTGGTCAACGTCGCCATCCCCGACATGAGCCAGCACTTTGCGCTGGGCCAGGAGCGCGCGCAGTGGGTGGCCTCGGGCTTCATGGTGGCCATGACGGTGTCCATGCTCACCACGCCCTGGCTGCTGTCGCGCTACGGCTACCGCGCCACCTATGCGGGCTCGATGCTGCTGCTGCTGGTGGGCGGTGTGGTGGGCGGGCTGTCCAGCCACTACAGCCTGGTGCTGGCCGCGCGCGTGGCCGAGGGCCTGGCGGCGGGCATCGTGCAGCCCATTCCGGCCATCATCATCCTGTACGCCTTCCAGCCGCACGAGCAGGGGCGGGCCAGCGGCATTTTTGGCATGGGCGTGGTGCTGGCACCCGCGCTGGGCCCCAGCATCGGCGGCCTGCTGGTGGACTGGTTTGGCTGGCGCTCCATCTTCTTCATGGTGGTGCCGCTGTGCATCGTCTCGCTGTGGCTGGCCTACAAGCTGGTGCCTGACACTGCGCCCGGTGGTCTGGCGGCCAACCGACAGGGCCAGTCGCTCGACTGGCGCGGGCTGCTGCTGGGCGGCGCGGGCACGCTGTGCCTGCTCAACGGCCTGGTGGAGCTGCGCAGCGGCCCGCTGCAGCACGCCGTGGCGCTGCTGGTGCTGGCGGCCGTGTGCGCGCTGCTGTTCGTCGGCTGGCAGCGCCGCCTTTCAAGCCAGGGGCGTCCGCCGCTGATGGAGCTGGGGCTATTCCGCTACCGCACCTTTGCCATGGGCAGCATCGTGGCGTTCATTTACGGCACGGCGCTGTTTGGCTCCACCTACCTGCTGCCGGTGTTCATGCAGATGGGGCTGCAACTGTCGGCATCGCATGTGGGCACCATCTTGCTGCCCGCAGGCGCGGTGCTGGCGCTGACCATCCCCCTGGTGGGCCGCCTGGCCGACCGCCAGCCCACCCATCTGCTGGTGAGCATCGGGCTGTTTCTGCTGGCGCTGTCGTTTGCGCTCATGGTGCTGATCGGGCTGGAGTCGCCCCTGTGGTGGCTGGTGGCCTTTGCCATTCTGGGCCGCATCGGGCTGGGCTTCATCCTGCCTTCGCTCAACCTGGGGGCCATGCGGCCGCTGGACAAATCGCTCATCTCCCAGGGGTCGAGCACCATCGGGTTTTTGCGCATGCTGGGCGGCGCGGCGGGCGTCAGCCTGTGCGGCATCGTGCTGGAATGGCGCCTGGCGGCGCACGGCGTGTCGCTGGCCAGCAGCACCAGCAGCCCGGCGCGCATTGCGGCGTTCAGTGAGTCGTTCCTCATGCTGGCCGCGCTGTGCCTGCTGGCGCTGGCGGCCGCCTGGCAACTGCGCGACGCGCCCCGCACCCCTTCCGCCCCCACGGCCTGAACCTGAAACGAGAGTGCAACCATGTGCCAACTGCTCGGAATGAACTGCAACACGCCCACCGACGTGACCTTCAGCTTCACCGGCTTTGCCCAGCGCGCAGGCCACACCGGCGACCACTGCGACGGCTGGGGCATCGCCTTTTTTGAAGACAAGGGCGTGCGCCACTTCGTGGACCACGAGCGCGCCGTGGACTCCCCCATCGCCGAGCTCATCCGCCGCTACCCCATCAAAAGCTGCAACGTCATATCGCACATCCGCAAGGCCACGCAAGGCGTGGTCGGCCTGCAGAACTGCCACCCCTTCGTGCGCGAGCTGTGGGGCCGCTACTGGGTGTTTGCACACAACGGCGACCTGAAGGACTTTCGCCCCCGGCTGCACAGCCACTTCCGCCCCGTGGGCACCACCGACAGCGAACACGCCTTCTGCTGGATCATGCAGGAGCTGGCCAAATCCCACGCCGGGGTGCCCAGCATTGCCGAGCTGACGATCACCCTGCGCGACCTGGCCGCGCGCATTGCGCCGCACGGCACCTTCAATTTTTTGCTATCGAACGGCCAGGCGCTGTGGGCCCATGCCTCCACCCACCTGTACTACGTCGAACGCCGCCACCCCTTTGCCCAGGCGCACCTGTCCGACGAAGACCTGCAGGTGGACTTCTCGGCCCAGACCACCCCCACCGACCGCGTGGCCGTCATCGTTACCGCGCCCCTGACGCGCAACGAAACCTGGCATGCCTTCGCCCCGCAAACGCTCAAGGTGTTTGTGGACGGCGAGGCGCAGCCGCTCTGACGGCCGCTGCGCCGCCCGCACCGGCCATCAAAATGCTATTGTGTTGATAGCTGTAAGCGCTTGATAGATAAGCGCTTGAGGCCTTTTTTCTATCAATCGGGTGTTGGGTCCACCGCTGCAATCACCCCACCCCCCAGGCACACCTCGCCGTCGTAGAGCACGGCGCTCTGCCCGGGCGTGACGGCCCACTGCGCCTCGGGGAAACACAGGCGAAACGCGGCGCTGTCCGAGCGCTCCAGGGTGCAGGCCGCATCCTGCTGGCGGTAGCGCGTCTTGGCGGCGTACGGGCCCGGTGCGGGCGCCTGGCCCGCGCACCAACTGGCATCCTGCGCGTCGAGCCGGTGCGACAGCAGCCAGGGGTGGTCATGCCCCTGCACCACGCGCAGCGTGTTTTTGGCCAGATCCTTGCGTGCCACAAACCAGGGCTCGTGCGCACCGCCGCCGCGCTGGGCGCCTTTCTCCTTCACGCCGCCGATGCCCAGGCCCTGGCGCTGGCCCAGGGTGTAAAAACTCAGGCCCACATGCCGGCCCAGCGTGCGCCCCCGGTCGTCCTGAATGGGGCCGGGCGCGTGGCTGATGTAGCGGTTGAGGAATTCGCGGAACGGCCGCTCGCCGATGAAGCAGATGCCGGTCGAGTCCTTCTTCTTCGCGTTGGGCAACCCGATCTCGGCGGCAATGCGGCGCACCTCGGTCTTGTGCAGCTCGCCCACCGGGAACAGCGTTTTCGACAACTGCGCCTGGTTCAGCCGGTGCAAAAAGTAGCTTTGGTCTTTGGACGGGTCCAGGCCCTTGAGCAGTTCGAACAGGCCCGTGGCCGCGTTTTGCCGCACACGGGCATAGTGGCCCGTGGCAATCTTCTCGGCGCCCAGGCGCATGGCGTGGTCAAGAAAGGCCTTGAACTTGATCTCGGCATTGCACAGCACATCGGGGTTGGGGGTGCGCCCGGCCTGGTACTCGCGCAGGAACTCGGCAAACACGCGGTCCTTGTACTCGGCGGCAAAGTTGACGTGTTCGATCTCGATGCCGATCACATCGGCCACGGCGGCGGCGTCCACGAAATCGACGTTCGACGAGCAGTATTCGCTGTCGTCATCGTCTTCCCAGTTCTTCATGAAGATGCCGACCACCTCGTGGCCCTGTTGCTTCAATAGGTGGGCGGTGACGGCGGAATCCACCCCGCCCGAGAGGCCGACGACAACGCGTTGTTTGGTAGGGGCAGTCATGGGTTCGATTGTATTTTTATGCGCCGGCTGGCCTGCGCAAGGGCACAGAACGCTTTGCGGCGCGGTGGGCATGGTTCGCCCGGCGGGGTTTCGGCTCGGCGGCTATCGACCAGCGGCTGGCGAACCGGTCTTCAAGCTGCGCCCCAGTTAGTCGCCCAACTCGTCGATGTCATCCTCAACCACTGGAATGATGCGCTGGCACTCCAGACAGTCACAAACAAAGACGCGCTGGTTGTCGATGTTCACGGTTTCACGCAGCATCAGTCGAGACCCGCATCTGTGACACGCATCTGGTTGCTCAGTCATGACTTGATAAACAGTCTCTGGCGGAAATTGCCATTTCATAGAAGCTACTTTTGGTTGTCCACAAATATTGCCTTTCGGTGCCACGCAACAAACTCCGGTTGCGGGGCGAATCGCTCTGGTGGCTCGATGCTTTTTCCATGGAGTGGCAGCAAAACTTCTTTGACGAAAACATCACTGCTTCTTTTTAGATCTTCGGAAAGGATGATCGTGAAGTCATCCGCAAGGCAAATCAGACCCTTGTCAAAAGCACGGTCATGAATGGCGGACAAGCACAGCCCATTGCTTGGGTTCAGTCTGTTGGCCTTGTCGCTGCTCCAAGGAACGATGTGGCTCGCAATCAATAACCGTGAATCCGTCAGTCCTGACATGCAGCAACGATTTTTGTAGCTGCTGAGTACTGCACGGCGGAAAAAATGTTGCTTGATTCGTTGGGCCGTCAAAACCTGCCGTGTCTCGCCGATAAAGTCTTCCGGTGATAGCGTGTCACTTTCTTTTTCTGGTTCCAAGTCTTCCACGGAGCCCTTGTCCAGTTGTTGACGCAACAACTGACATTCCATTGCCAATTGCTCCCAGTCCGAATGGAATTCGTCCCACACTGAACGGTCCAGCGCCGAAGCATTGCCCAACCCAGCACGCCCAGAGCGAATAACTGCCGGGTCAATGCTGGCAATGTTGAGCATTTTCATCGCCACTGCATCCGCGGTGCGGCCAATGATTTTGGCCAGCGCCATGATTTCCGGGTTCCGCCCGTGAATTCTTCCGTAAGGTAGTTGGCAGTAAAGATGGAAAGCCAGCTTGATTTGCTCTCTAGTCCAAAGTCCAGTTGCCATGGTTTATTTCGGCCCGATGACGGGCGAATCCGCCTCGACCGCTTTCTTTTTTAAATGATGAAGTCAATCAGTTGGCCGACCGCTTGAACCATGGGAGCAAGCACGGCTCCGGATAAGAGACGGTAGGCTTGTGTATCCGAAGCCGGAATCTTGAATGTATCAGGAGCCCCATCGGCCCTGCGCATTCGCGGGGCGGCAGCCTGCGCGGGTTCCTGTGTTCCCCTTGGCTCAACAGAATTTGTGAAACCCCTTGCGCAAAGCTCGCGTGAGTAACCCAACAGAAGACAAATCCATTATCTGCAGCTGGATGCTTTTTTGTCGCCCGCAGGACCATCCAGAGGTCATCGGTCAGTGTGCAGCATGGATGGCAATGGTTACCATGCACCCCCAGGAGACAACACCCATGCTCAAGAAAACCCTGTGGGGCCTGCTGGCCCTGGTGCTGCTGCTCGCGGCGGCTGTGGCCATCAACACCGTCCGCAAAGGCTCGCGCCAGTTGCAAGTGGAGCCCCTCGCCCCGGTGGCGGTGGACGGCGCGGCTGCAGCCGCGCGCCTGGCCGAGGCGGTGCGCCTGCAGACCCTTTCCTCGCGCGACGACGCGCAGCTCAGTGCCGACCAGTTCAAGGCGCTGCATGCTTTGCTGCAGGCACGCTTTCCGCGCGTGCATGCCGCACTTCAGCGCGAGGTGGTGGGCGACCTGAGCCTGCTCTACACCTGGAAGGGCGCCGACCCGCAGGCCCGGCCCATCATGCTGATGGCGCACCAGGACGTGGTGCCCGTGGCGCCCGGCACCGAGGGCGACTGGGAGGTGCCGCCGTTTGCCGGGGAGGTGAAAGACGGCTTCATCTGGGGCCGGGGCTCGTGGGACGACAAGGGCAACCTGCTTTCGCAAATGGAGGCCGTCGAGATGCTGCTGGCCAGCGGCTACCAGCCGCCGCGCACCATTTACCTGGCCTACGGCGCTGACGAGGAGGTGGGTGGTGCGCGCGGTGCCCAGCAGATTGCCGCGCTGCTGCAACAGCGCGGCGTGCGTCTCGATTTTGTGCTCGACGAGGGGTTGCTGGTGCTCGAAGGGGTGATGCCCGGCATTGCCCGGCCCACGGCGCTCATCGGCGTGGCCGAGAAGGGCTATATGTCGGTGGTGCTCAAGGTGTCGGCCACGCCGGGGCATTCGTCCATGCCGCCGCCCAAGGGCACCAGCGCCATCGCCATGATGAGTGCGGCGCTCGCACGCCTGGAGGACAAGCAACTGCCCGGCGGCATCCGGGGTGTGGCGGGCGAGATGTTCGACACCCTGGCGCCCGAAATGGGCGGTTTTTCGCGCGTGGCGCTGTCCAACCTGTGGTTGTTCGGCCCCGTGGTGCAAAAGCAGCTGGAGGGCGCGGGCAGCACCAACGCCATGCTGCGCACCACCACGGCGCTGACCATCGTCAACGCGGGCAACAAAGAGAACGTGCTGCCCGGCCGCGCCGAGGCCACGGTGAACTTCCGCATCCTGCCGGGCGACACCAAAGAGGGCGTGCTGGCGCATGTGCACAGCCATGTGGCCGATGCGGCGCCGGGCGGCCGGTTTGAACTGGTGGCGCTGCCGGGTGCGGTGGATGCGTCCAAGGTGGCGCCCACCGATTCGGCGCAATACCGGGTGTTGAACCAGACCATCCGCGAGGTGTTTCCCGACGCGCTGGTGGCCCCGGGGCTGATGGTGGCGGGCACGGACTCCATCCACTACGGCGCCATCAGCGACCACATCTTCAAGTTTTCGCCCATCCGCGCCAACGCCGAGGATCTCAAGCGCTTCCACGGCACCAACGAGCGGCTGAGCGTGGCCAACTACCAGGACGCCATCCGCTTCTACCACCGGCTCATTCCGCAGGTGGCCGGGCAGTAGTGCGCCAGCCGGAAGAAAGGACACCCCATGGAATTGCGCCAGCTACGCTACTTTGTCCGCATCGTGGAGCTGGGCTCCATGGGCCGTGCTGCGATCGATCTCGACATGGTGCAGTCGGCCCTGAGCCAGCAGATCAGCCGCCTGGAGGGCGAGCTGTGCACCCGGCTGCTGCAACGCACCGCCAAGGGCGCGGTGCCCACCGAGGCCGGGCTGGCGTTCTTCCGCGAGGCGCAACTCGTGCTGCGCCATGCTGTCCAGGCCGCGCGCGCGGCGCAGCAGGCGCGTCTGACGGGCAGCGTGAGCGTGGGCCTGGCGCCCACCACGGCCTCGGTGCTGGGC
>JANJVX010000104.1 GCA_024709845.1 Burkholderiaceae bacterium
CCGCTCCATCTCGCCCACGCACCAGTTCAGGCCGTGCGCGGCCTGCTTCATGTCGGTGACCACGGGCGCCAGCAGGTGCGGAATGCCCTCGTAGACCGACATTTCCAGCATCTTGGGGTCGATCATCAGCAGGCGCACGTCCTTGGCCTCGGCCTTATACAGCAGCGAGAGGATCATGGCGTTGATCCCCACCGACTTGCCCGAGCCCGTGGTGCCGGCCACGAGCACGTGCGGCATCTTGGCCAGGTCGGCCACCACCGGGTTGCCCACGATGTCCTTGCCCAGGCCCATGGTGAGCATGGATTTGGCCTCGTGGTAGACCTGCGAGCCCAGGATTTCGCTCAGCTTGATGGTCTGGCGCTTGGCATTGGGCAACTCCAGCGCCATGGTGTTCTTGCCCGGAATGGTCTCGACCACGCGGATCGACACCAGGCTCAAGGACCGCGCCAGGTCCTTGGCCAGCCCCACCACCTGCGAACCCTTGACGCCGGTGGCCGGGTCGATCTCGTAGCGCGTGATCACCGGGCCGGGCATGGCGGCCACCACGCGCACCTCCACGCCGAAATCCTTGAGCTTTTTCTCGATCAGGCGGCTGGTCATCTCCAGCGTCTCGGGCGACACCGATTCCTGGCGCTGCTGGGCGGCGTCGAGCAAGTCCACCAGCGGCAGGCGGCTGTCAGGCATTTCGGTGAACAGGGGCTTCTGGCGCTCCTTGACCACGCGCGGGCTCTGGGGCACCTCAATGGGCACCGGCTCGATGATCTGTACCGGCTGCGGGTGCTGTACCTCGATCTCGGCGCGTTCTTCGAACACCACCTCCTCGCGCTCGCGCGCCGCGCGCTTGCCCTCGGCCAGATCCTTGGCGACCTCGCGCCGCGCCCGGCCCGACTGCACCAGCGCATCGATCCGCGCGCCCAGGCTCTCGGCCAAATGGCCCCAGGAGAAACGGAACACCAGCCCCGCGCCCAGTACGGTCAGCACGATGCCCACCAGCCCCGATCCGGTAAAGCCCAGCCACTGCATGCTGGCCGGCCCCACGACATAGCCCAGCACACCGCCGGCATGCCCCGGCAGCGCCGCCTCGAAACGGTACAGGCGCGTCCATTCCAGGGCGGTGCTGGCGCACAACAGCACCGCCAGGCCCACCCAGAACAGGCCACGCCACACCCAAGGATGGGTGGCAGCCTGGGCCTGCGGCACCTCGCCGCCACGCATCCAGTGCGCCAGCGAAGACAGCCAGGCGCGCACAGCGGCAGCCACGCACCACCAGACCGAAAACCCGAGCACGAAGTAGCTGCCGTCGGCCGCCCAGGCACCCACCCGGCCGGCCCAGTTGCGTACCAGGGGCTGCGCGCCCACGCCCGATGTGGACCAGGCAGCATCCTGCGGCGAGTAGCTCAGCAGCGCCAGCAGCCAGAAAATCAGCACCAGCAACCCGGCAAACAGGCCCATTTCATGGCCAAAGCGGGGCCCCGCAGGGCGTGCGGCGGCCTTCTCGCCGGGCGAAGCATTCAGGGTATTGAGGGAATAGGTCATAGGCGTGCGGGCGAAGCTTACCCCATCACCCCTTGCTGGCGCAGGGCATCAGCCCAGCGTGGCCAGGCGGTTTTTCAGCAGCGTGGCGCCGGACGGCAGGACCTCGATGAAGCCGCGCGTCTCCAGGTCCTTCATGACGCGGCTGACCATCTCGCGAGAAGCGCCGATGGTCTTAGCCAGGTCCTGGCGCGACACCTTGCCCGCAATGACCTGCTGGCCCTGGGCGTTGGTCTCGGCCTGCTCCAGCAGGGCATGGGCCACACGGCCATACACATCCAGCAGCGCCAGCGACTCGATCTTGCGGTCGGCGTGGCGCAGGCGCTTCACCAGGCCGCGCATCACCACCAAGGACATGGCAGCGTTCTCCGACAGGCAGCGCGTGAACTCGGCGCGCCCGAGCATCAGCACATCGGTCTGCACCTCGGCGCGCACCGTGGCGGAATGGGGTTCGTTGTCGATGATGCTCATCTCGCCCAGGTAGTCACCTTGCCCCAGCGTGGCCAGAATCACCTCGCGGCCCCGGCTGTCAGCCGCCGTGACACGGGCGCGCCCAGTGAGCAAGAGGTACAGCGCATCGGACTTCTGGCCCTGCTCCACCAGCACCTCGCCACGCTTGAAACGGCGTTTGACCACCGCATGGCTGATCGCCTCGGCCTGCGCCACCGTCAGCCGCGAAAACAGCGGCACACGGCGCAGCAAATCCAGGTTTGACAACATCGCCATCGCAATTTCTCCTCGTGAAAAGGCCACCCCGGCAGCGGCCGATTGCTTTTTTCAATGTCCGTGACAGAAACAGGACATGGGCGCACCCGAGTGCTCTTGGTTGATACTTACGGCCTCGCCCCGCAATTGCCGAGACCCTTTTTTTCCTGCGCCACCGGCGCGCAAACCCGAGCTTTTACCATGTCCACCGCCCAACACGCCAAAGTTCTCATCCTCGGCTCCGGCCCGGCCGGCTACACCGCCGCCATCTACGCGGCCCGCGCCAACCTGAACCCGGTTCTCATCACCGGCATGGCGCAGGGCGGACAGCTCACCACCACCACCGAGGTGGACAATTGGCCCGCCGACGTGCACGGCGTGCAGGGTCCGGCACTGATGGACCGTTTCCTGCAGCACGCCGAGCGTTTCAAGACGCAGATCATCTTCGACCACATCCACAAGGTCGATTTCAGCCAGCGGCCCTTCACCCTGACGGGCGACAGCGGAACCTACACCTGCGACTCGCTCATCATCGCCACGGGCGCCTCGGCCAAGTACCTGGGCCTGCCGTCCGAGGAAGCCTTCATGGGCCGGGGCGTTTCGGCCTGCGCCACCTGCGACGGCTTCTTCTACCGCGACCAGGAGGTCTGCGTGATCGGCGGCGGCAACACCGCCGTGGAGGAGGCGCTGTACCTCTCCAACATCGCGAGCAAGGTCACGCTGGTGCACCGGCGCGACAAGTTCAAGGCCGAGCCCATCCTGGTGGACCACCTGATGGAAAAGGTGGCCGCTGGCAAGATCGTGCTCAAGACCTTCTTCACCCTGGACGAAGTGCTGGGCGACCCGACCGGCGTAACCGGCATCCGCATCAAGCACACGCAAAGCGGCGCCACCGAAGACATCGCCTTGCAGGGCTGCTTCATTGCGATCGGACACGCGCCCAACACCGACATCTTCCAGGGCCAGCTGGAGATGGAGAACGGCTACATCGTCACCCAGGGCGGCATCAAGGGCTTCGCCACCCAGACCTCGGTGCCCGGCATCTTCGCCGCCGGCGACGTGCAGGACCATGTCTACCGCCAGGCCATCACCAGCGCTGGCACCGGCTGCATGGCCGCGCTCGATGCCCAGCGCTTTCTGGAACAAGGCAGCTGACGGGAAGAACGCGCTATAATCCATGGCTTTGCCAAAACGGGCTGCGCTTTTATCAGCGCCTGGCCCGGGCCTACAGGCCACCGGCAATCGGGTTACCGCCACCCTTTCTGGCGAGGTGAGGCCGCGAGCAGGCCCTGCAGTTGCACTGCAAGGCACCCGCAAACGGCCGTTAAAAAGTATCGGAGTGTCCTCATGGCACGCGTCTGCGACGTAACGGGCAAGAAGCCCATGGTCGGGAACAATGTTTCCCACGCCAACAACAAAACCAAGCGCCGGTTCCTGCCGAACCTGCAATACCGCCGTTTCTGGGTCGTAAACGAAAACCGCGATTTATACCACACCCTTCGCAGGCGAGGCAAGTCCTAGCCCTGTCCGGGCGGATTTCTCCGCGACGGAACCTTCGCGGGCGCGGCGCGGCGGCTCAAGCGATTTTCTCCCTCTCCCTTGAGGGGAGAGGGCGCCGGGTACCAGCAGGTCGCCGGTGAACGGGATGGGCTCCGCTGCTGCCGGTGCCACGCGCCCGCCGCGATTGTCGGACCCGTGCGATCTTCACCCCATCGGGCCGGGGGCGGCCCTCCTACAACGTGCCTCCTGCAGGCGCAGATCAAAGATGCCCCGCCTCCCTGAATGACAGCGCCGACGGCCCGGCGACGATGAAGTGGTCGAGCACGCGCACGTCGACCAGCGCCAGCGCGTCGGCGAGCTGGCGGGTGAGCTGGCGGTCGGCGGCGCTGGGCTCGGCCACGCCGCTGGGGTGGTTGTGCGCGAGGATCAGCGCGGCGGCGTTGTGATCGAGCGCGCGGCGGACGATCTCGCGCGGGTAGACGCTGGTCTGGGTGAGGGTGCCGCGGAACAGCTCCTCGATTGCGATGACGCGGTGCTGCGCGTCGAGGAAGACGCAGCAGAACACCTCGTAGTCGCGGTTGCGCAGGGTGAGCCGCAGGTAGTCGCGCACGGCGTCGGGCGAGACGAGGGCGTCGCCGCTGCGCGCCGATTCGTAGCGGGTGCGGCGCGCCCTTTCCATCACCCCGGCGAGGAGCGCGTACTTTGCCACGCCGACGCCGGGCGCGGCGCCCGCGGCCTTGCGGTCGGCGCGGCACAAGCCGCCGAGGCTGCCGAACCGCTCGATCAGTTCGCGCCCGAGGTCGACCGCGCTC
>JANJVX010000133.1 GCA_024709845.1 Burkholderiaceae bacterium
CACGCCCAGGCCAGCGTGGCCGTGACGGGCGTGGCCGGCCCCACGGGCGGCAGCGCTGAAAAACCCGTGGGCACGGTCTGGCTGGCCTGGAGCGTGGATGGGCGCACACACAGTGCGCTGCGCCACTTCGCGGGCGACCGCGCTGCCGTGCGCGCGGCCACAGTCCGGCTTGCGCTGGAGCAGCTGGCCCACCTGCTGAGGACTTGACGCAGCACCCGCCACCGCGCAGCATGCGCCTGAACGCCTCGCTCTTTCTTCACTGAAATGGCCCTGCCTCCGGATCTGCCCATGGCTCAGAAACGCACGTTCACCCTCCGCAGCCTGCGCGGTCAGCTCACCCTCTGGTTCAGCGGCCTGTCGTTGCTGACCCTGCTGTGCGTCGGCCTGTACGTCGGGCGGCTGGCCACGCAGCAAATGGCAGCCTCTGCCGGTGCAGCCGTCCACGCCATGGCCCTGACGGCCGCCGACCTGCTCGGGGCCGGCCTGCGCGAGCGAGAAATGGACATCGTGCTGCTGAGCCAGGCGCCACACTTCACGCGCGGCGATCTGACGCACCCGGACCTGCTGCTGTCACTCCTGCGTCGGCGGGCATTGCGCGAGGAGTTCGCATGGCTGGGGGTGGTCGACCCCCAGGGCAACGTCGTCCAGGCCGTCGATGGCCTGCTGCAAGGGCAGTCCGTGGCCCAGCGCCCCTGGTTCATTGCCGCACGTTCGGGGGTCTATGCGGGGGATGTGCACGAAGCCCTGCTGCTGGAAAAAATGCTGCCCAAACCGCCCGACGGCGAGCCATTGCGCTTCATTGATTTTGCTGCCCCGATATTCGACCACAGCGGTGAATTGGTCGGTGTCGTGGGCGCCCACATCCATTGGCACTGGGTCACCCAGACCGTGCAGGCCGCATTCGACCAGCGTGCGCGGGACAGTGGCGCCGAAATCCTGATCACCAACGCACAGGGTGTGGTGCTTTATCCCCAGAAAATGACGCACCAGGCCCAGCTTCCGGCCGAACTGCGTACCGGCCGCAACCAGCGCACCACCCAGGTGCGGTGGGACGATGGCCTGGACTACCTCGCGAGCGTGGTCGCCGTGGATTCGCGCACCTCCAGGAACCTGGGCTGGAGCATCGTGGTGCGCCAGCCTCTGCATCAGGCCCTGGAACCCGCCCACGCCATGCGCAACCAGTTGCTGGCGCTGGGCCTGCTGGCCGCCCTGGCGTTCGGCGGAGTGGCCCTGCACCTGGCCCGTTCGTTCAGCCGCCCGATCGAACAACTGGCCGAGGCTGCGCACCGCATCGAACGCGGCGACAGCGAGGCGGAATTTCCTGCAAAAGGACAGCTGATGGAAGTGGAACAACTGGGCCAATCCCTCCGCTCCATGACCCGAACGCTGCTGGCGCACGAGCGCGAGCTGGAAGCTGTCAACCAGTCGCTCGAAGCCCAGGTCCTGGAGCGCACCGAAGCACTGGAAGTCGCCAACCGCGAACTCGAACACCTGGCCACGCACGACCCGCTGACCGGGGTGCGCAACCGGCGCCACTTTGACGGCAAGCTCGCCGAATGCTTCGCGGCCAGCCGCCGCACCACTCTGGGCTTTGCCGTGCTGCTGGTGGACGCCGACCACTTCAAGAAAATCAACGACACCCATGGCCACCCTGCCGGGGATGCCGTGCTGCAGGCCCTGGCGCGTTTGCTGAATGACGCCGTCCGGTCGGTCGATTTCGTGGCGCGCTACGGCGGCGAGGAATTCGCCGTCCTGCTGCCACACACGGCGGACGGAGACACCGCCCTGGTGGTGGCCGAGAAGATCCGCAGCACCATCGCCCATGCCCCGTTCCCGGGGCCGGGACAGGTCACGGTCAGCATCGGGGCCAGCGTCTGGCAGCCCTCGGACTCCGGCGCTGAAGCCGTGGTCCAGCGCGCCGACGCAGCCCTCTACCAGGCCAAGGCTGCCGGGCGCAACCGCGCCGTGCTGTCACCGCAGGCGTAACCGGCGCGCGGCATGGCGGGAGCGCGCACCCCGCCTCAAGCGCCGTGGCACTTCTTGAACTTCTTGCCGCTGCCGCACCAGCACGGGTCGTTGCGGCCGGGCTCGGGCGGCTTGCGCAGGGTCTCGACGCGCGGGCCCATGCTCTTCCAGAGCTGGCGCAGGTCGTACACGGCCCAGATGGCCTCGCCGAAGGCCTCGACGCGCGCCTTGCTGGTGCTGGGCGCGCCGTCCTCGCTGTACATGCAGACCTCGGGCTTGCCGGTGTCGTCCTCGGTCAGGGCGACGATGCGCTCCAGGGCGTCGTCGAGCCACTGCGCGGCCTCCTTGTCGCGCGGCGCGGCCCACTCGTCGGGCCAGTTCTCCACGGCGAACATGAAGCCCAGCGCCCAGACCTGGGCGAATGAGGGAATTTCCTGGCCCTCCATCTCCACACGGTCCGCCTCGGGCAGGCTGGCGACGGCGCCGCGCATGTCCATGGCCTCGGGGGCGTAGGCCTCGTCCTCATCGAGGGATTTGACCTCTGCGTCGAGCTGGCGCACCACCTCGTTCCAGCGGCGCATCCACAGTTCGATGAAACGCGCCTGCTGCGCGCCATCGGTGAACGCGGGCAGCAGCGGCAGCGGCTCGCCCTCGGCCACTTCCAGCGCCTCGCCGTCGCCCAGCAGCATGGGCAGGTATTCGGCGGGAGGAATGGCGCGGCGTGTGCAGGCCAGCGCAGCCAGGAAGCCGTCGCAGAATTCCCACTGCGGGATTTCGTCACCACGTGTGCGCAGGTCGTCGAGCAGGGTGTCGAGCTCGTCGAGTTCATCGGGGCCGAGGGCCGGGGCGCCGGCGTCGGAGGGTGCGGGGTTGTTCATGGGGGCTCCGTTCATCGGTGCAAAGGCTTTTATGATGCCCGGTGCGGCGCCTGCGGGCGGCCGCGCGGGTGCGGCGGCAAGTGTAGCCCGCCCCGAACCTTGCACAACCCCGCCCATGCCACCCCTGCGCCCTGTTTTCACCCTCCGCTTCTGCCCGCCCTGCCCGGCGGGCCGGTACCGATGACCACCCCCCCCTCTCCCAGCCCGGCCCGGCCCGTAAGCCATGCCGACTTCCTGCGGGACCAGCTGGGCAGCCAATCCTCCAACGTGGCCAGCTACATGGTGGGGGACGAACAGGTGTGGCTGAAAAAGGCCGGGCCGCGCCACGGCATGGGGCGCTACCGCGTGCTCGGTGCGCTGGCGGGCCTGACGCGCCTGGACGTACTGCGCCCCGTGCCCAACCTGGGCGGCTCCGAAGCCATCGCCACCGAGGCTCGGCGCCTGCGCGACCTCAAGGCGCGCGGCTTGCGCGTACCCACGGTGCTGGCGGAGCTGCCCGGGGGGCTGCTGCTGCGCCACCTGGGCCGCCCGGGCGAACCCACGCCCTCGTTCGACGGTGAAATGCAGGCCGCCATGGTCCGGGGCCCGGCCGCCGTGCTGGCGCTGTGGATGCAGGGACTGCTGGCGCTGGACCATGTGCATGCCACGGGCACCTGCCTGAGCCAGGCGTTCGCGCGCAATCTGGTGCGCTGCCCCGACGGCATCATCGGCTACATCGACTTCGAGGACGACCCGGCCGCCAGCCTACCACTGGCCCACTGCCAGGCGCGTGACGTGCTCTGCTATGTGCACTCGACCGCGATGTACCTGCGCGAGAGCGGTGCACTGGAGTCGGCCCGGCCGCTGTGGGCTGCCTGGCTGGAACAGCGCGGCGCCGCCATGCGCACCGTGCTGGCGGCCAGCATCGCCCGCATGGCCTGGCTGCGCCATCTGCCGCAAAGCCGCCGCCTGGGGCGCGATCTGCAGCGCGCGCGCGCGGCCCACGACTTGCTGATTCCCGACTGAAAGGCCTCTCCGACATGGATGTTTCCGAAGCCGTGCAACGGCGCGCCTCGATCCGCGCCTTCAAGCCCGACCGACCTTCCGCTGCCGTGGTGCGCGCCATCCTGGAGGGCGCGGCGCGTGCGCCCTCGGGCGGCAACCTGCAGCCTTGGCATGTGCACGCGCTCACGGGCGAGCCGCTGGCACAGCTCCTGCACGCCGTGGAGAGCGCGCCGCTGCAGGAGGAGCCCGAGTACGCGGTCTACCCGCCCGACCTGTGGGAGCCCTACCGCACACGGCGCTTTCGCAATGCCGAACAGCTCTATGCCAGTCTCGGCATCCCGCGCGAGGACAAGGCCGCGCGCCTGCGCCAGATGGCCAAGAACGCCACCTTCTTCGGCGCGCCCGTGGGCATCTTCCTGAGCGTGGACCGCCGCATGGGCCCACCGCAGTGGGCCGACCTGGGCATCTACCTGCAGACGGTGATGCTGCTGGCCACCGAACAGGGCCTGGACACCTGCGCGCAGGAGTTCTGGGCCTTCCGCTCGCAGCCCGTGGCGCGCTTCCTGGCGCTGCCGCCCGGGCGCATGCTGTTCGCCGGCATCGCGCTGGGCTGGCGCGACGAGAGTGCGCCCATCAACCAGTGGCGCACCGAGCGCGACCCCTTCGAGACCTGGGCCGAGATGCGCGGCTTCTGATCAGAGCAGGCTGTCCGCGCGCACGTAGGCATAGCCCAGATCGCGCGCCACGGCCTCGAAAGTCACCTGGCCCTCGGCCACGTTGAGGCCATTGCGCAGGTGCGCGTCATCCCGCAGCGCCTGCTTCCAGCCCTTGTCGGCCAGGGCCAGGGCATGGCCGATGGTGGCGTTGTTCAGCGCAAAGGTACTGGTGCGGGCCACGGCACCGGGCATGTTGGCCACGCAGTAGTGCACCACGCCATCGACAACAAACGTCGGGGCGGCGTGGGTGGTGGGGCGTGAGGTCTCGAAGCAGCCGCCCTGGTCGATGGCCACGTCCACCACCACGGCGCCCGGTTTCATGCGGGCAACCATGTCCCGCGTCACCAGTTTGGGCGCGGCCGCGCCGGGAATGAGCACGCCGCCCACCACCAGATCGGCACCGCGCACGGCGTCCTCCACGCTGTGCGCGGTGGAATGGACGGTGCTGATGCGGTTGCCAAACACCAGATCGAGGTGGCGCAGGCGGTCCACGCTCTTGTCCAGCACCGTCACGCGCGCGCCCAGGCCCACGGCCATCTGCAGCGCATGCGTGCCGACCACGCCCGCGCCCAGGATCACCACATGCGCCGCAGGCACGCCCGGCACGCCGCCCAGCAGCACGCCCATGCCGCCCTTGGACTTTTCCAGGTGCACAGCCCCGGCCTGGATGGCCATGCGCCCCGCCACTTCGCTCATGGGTGCCAGCAGCGGCAGGCCGCCACCGGGGCCGGTGATGGTTTCATAGGCAATGCAGAGGGCGCCCGACTTCACCAGCGCAGCAGTCTGCGCGGGGTCCGGCGCCAGATGCAGGTAGGTGTAGAGAATCTGGCCGGGGCGCAGCATGGCGCACTCCACCGGCTGCGGCTCCTTGACCTTGACGATCATCTCGGCCTGGGCGAACACCTCGGCGGCCTCCTGCACCAGACGGGCACCTGCGGCGAGGTATTGTGCGTCGTCCAGTCCGATGGCAGCGCCCGCGCCCACCTGCACCAGAACCTGGTGGCCCCGGCTGGTGAGTTCGCGCACACTGGCCGGAGTCAGGCCGACGCGGTATTCATGGTTTTTGATTTCCCTGGGCAATCCGATGCGCATCGCTGTCTCCTGGTATGTAGGTGTTGAGACGCGCAGTGTCCCGCCCGGGAGGGCGGAATTCAATACGGATTAATGAACAAAGATATTCATTACGCCAACAGATACTTCACGGCGCGGGCCCCAGCACCGGCGCCGCATGCACGCCCAGCGCCAGCAACCGTTTGCGCAGGCTGAGCACGGCGCGGTCCTTGCTGAGCAGGAGGGCTCCATGGTGCACGGCCAGGTCGATGAACTGCTGGTCGTCCGGGTCCTTGCAGACGGCGCTGGCGCGCGGCGCGGCGTCCACCGTGCGGGACTGCGCATCGAAGGCCTGCAGCACCTGTGCCACGGTCAGCCCGTAGTAGGCCAGGCGCGGCGCGATCTGCGGGTAGCCGAGCACGCGCTCGAGCTCCACGCGCATGGCGGGTGCAGCGATCCAGCGCAGCGCACCGCTGGCCAGCAAAGGCTTGAGGGGCTGAACAGCGGCGTCGGCGAAGACCAGCAGGTCGAGCACGATGTTGGTGTCGATCACCACCGGCCGGACCGCCCCGGGGGGCAGGGCCAGCGTCTCAGCCGCCATCGGCCGTGCCTTGGCTTGCGGCGCCCGGGCGGGCGCGCACGGCGCCGCGCACCATGTCGAAGCGGAACAGCCGACATTCGATCGGGCCGTTCCACATCGGCACACGGCGCGACTCCTTCAGGCGCATCTTGCCGGGCAGCTTGAGGTCGGGGGTGAGCATCCAGGCCGTCCAGCCCGCATAGTTCTTCTTCCAGTGGGCGGCCAGCTGGCTGAAGAACTCGCCACCGTCGTCGGTGTGCGCGGCCTCGCGGCCCACGGCGCCCCCCTGGGCACGCAGCGCGGCGCGCTCGGTGGCGTTCTGGCCCGCAGAACCGGCGGCGGCGATGCGCTCGCCATAGGGCGGGTTGAGCAGCATCACACCCGGCGTCTCGCAGGGCGGCATGCGCTGCAATGCGTCGCCGCCGCGCAGCTGCACGGCGGCGGCCACACCGGCGCGCTCGGCGTTGCGCTGGGCAAAATCCACCATGCGGTGCGAAACATCACTACCAAAAATAGCGACAGGGCTTAACTGTTCTGCGCTTGCAGCTTCGTTTTTTATAGCATTCCAGACATGCGCCTGGAAGGGCAGAAGCTTCTCGAAGGCAAAGCGCCGGAGCAGGCCGGGCGCGATGCGGCAGGCGATCTGCGCCGCCTCGATGGCAACGGTGCCGCTGCCGCAGCAGGGGTCGTACAGCGGCACGGGGGCGTCGCCGTGCGGGTCCCAGCCGCTGGCGGCGATCATGGCGGCGGCCAGGGTTTCCTTGAGCGGCGCGTCGCCCTTGTCCTCGCGCCAGCCGCGCTTGAACAGCGGCTCGCCCGAGGTGTCGATGTAGACGGTGGCCTCGTCGGTGGTCAGGTGCAGGTGGATGCGCACGTCGGGCCAGCGCGTCTCGACGTCGGGGCGGCTGCCGCCCTTGGCGCGGAAGCGGTCGGCCACGGCGTCCTTGACGCGCAATCCGGCGAAGTTCAGGCTGGTCAGCGGGCTGTGCTGCGCCGTCACCTCGACCTTGAACGTCTGGCGCGGCGTGAACCAGATTTCCCAGGCCACGCTGCTGGCGGCCTCGTACAGGTCGTTCTCATTGCGGTAGGGCCGGTGCGCCAGCTGCACCAGCACGCGCTGCGCCAGGCGGCTGTGCAGGTTGAGCAGCAGTGCGTCGCGCCAGGAGGCGCGCAGCAGCACGCCGCCCCGCCCGGTGAGCAGGTCGTTGCCCGTCAGGCCCGTGATGCGGTGCACCTCGTCGGCCAGGAAGCCCTCGACGCCAGCGGCGCAGGGCAGAAAAATTTGGAGTTGGTTCATAAGCAGCCCCGAGGATAAGGCCTGTGCCCTGCCAGTCCCCCGCCAGGGTCAGGACCGGGGTGGCGGCAGCAATTCCTGGGCGGGCACCGGTCGGCCAAACAGGTAGCCCTGGTAGCCACCACAGCCCTGGTTGACCAGGAATTCAAACTGCCCGGCCTGCTCGACCCCTTCGGCCACCACCGTCAGCCCCAGGCTGTGGGCCAGGGCCACGATGGTGCGGGCGATGGCCGCCACGTTCGGATCGGTCAGGATGTCGCGCACGAAGGAGCGGTCAATCTTGAGCAAGTCCAGCGGCAGGCGGCGCAGATAGGTCAGCGAGGAATAGCCGGTGCCAAAATCATCGAGCGCAAAACCGATGCCGTGTGCCTTGAGCTGCACCATCTTGGCAATCACGCTCTCGACATCGTTGAGCATCAGGCTTTCCGTCAGCTCCAGCCGCAGGCGCGCCGGATTGGCGCCCGTCATGCGCAGCACGTCCAGCACGGATTCGGCGAATTCCGGCTGATGGAACTGGCGTGCGCTGACATTGACCGACAGAGTCCAGTCTGCCGTGGCTTCGTCGGCTGACCATTGGGCCAGCTGACGGCACGCGGTCTCCAGCACCCATTGCCCCAGCGGCAGAATGAATCCGGTCTCCTCGGCGAGCGGAATGAACTCGCCCGGCAGCACCGTGCCCCGCCGCGGGTGGCGCCAGCGCAGCAGGGCCTCGGCGCCGGTGACCCTGCCTTGCACATCGACCTGCGGCTGGTAGTGAAGGTGGAAGTCGCCCTGCGCCAGGCTGTTGCGCAGGTCGTTGTCGAGCTGCACGCGCTGCAGCACTGCAGCCTGCATCTGCGGGTCGAAGAAATGCAGCGCATTGCGCCCGGCGGATTTGGACTGGTACATCGCCAGATCGGCCTGGCGCATCAGTTCGTCAATGGTCGCCCGCCGCCCTTCGAACAGGGTCAGGCCGATGCTGGGCGTGCTGCGCAGCTCATGGCCCGCCAGGTAGTAGGGCTGGTTGAGGATGGAGAGCACCTTCTCGCCCACCAGACGCGCCTGTTCGGCAGCCTCGCTGGCGTCCGCAGACAGTTCCTCCAGCATGACGACGAACTCGTCGCCCCCCAGCCGGGCCGCCGTGTCGCTGGCCCGGATGGCTTCCTGGAGCCGACGTGCCACCTCGATCAGCAGCAGATCGCCCACATCATGGCCCAGGGTGTCATTGAGCGACTTGAACTGGTCCAGATCAATGAACAGCAGCGCCCCATGGTGGCCCGTGCGCTCACCCAGCACCATGGCCTGCTGCAGCCGGTCGAGCAGCAGGCGGCGGTTGGGCAGCCGGGTCAGCGGGTCATAGAACGCCAGGTGGCGGATCTTCTCCTCGGCCTCCTTGCGTTCACTGATGTCTGAAAACGCCGCCACGTAGTGCGTGACCTGCCCGTCTTCACCCCGCACTGCGGAAATGCTCTGCAGCAGGGGGTAGACCTCGCCGTTCTTGCGCCGGTCCCAGATTTCACCGAACCAGGCACCCCGGTCGGCCAGCGACTGCCACAGGGTCACGTAAAAGTCAGCGTCGTGGCGGCCAGACTTGAACATGGCGGGCGTGTGGCCGATCACCTCTTCGGGCGTGTAGCCCGTCATCCGGGTGAAAGCGCGGTTGACACGTAGGATGATCCCGTTGGCATCGGTCACGATCATGCCGTGCAGCGACTCGAACGCAGTGGCGGCAATCCGCATTTCCTGCTCGATGCGCCGGTTTTCGGTGATATCGCGCAGCACCACCACGCGGTGCGAGGCGTCGCCCTGACTATCGAGCACCGGGCTCACAGTGGCCTCGAACCAGAACGGATTGCCATCGCGGCGCTTGCCCGGCAACGTGCAGGGCGCCCCCGCGCTGTCCCAGAGCATGGTGCGGCCTGCGGCATCGGTCCACAGAAAATCAGGGGGGCGGCCCAGGATTTCTTCCTCCGGGTACCCGGTGATGGCGCACAAAGCCGCGTTGACAAACGTGGCGTTGCCCTGCGCATCGACAATCAGGACGCCCTGCGAAATCGACCCCAGCGCCTTGTGGTGCAGGCGCAGGATTACGGCATTCTTGAGCCGCTCCTCGGCCTGTGCGATGCGGATCAGGTTGTCACGGAACACCAGGGTGGCGCGCGCCATTTCACCGATCTCGTCACCGCGCCCGTGGTCAGCAATTTCCACCGTCCCCCCGCGAGCGTCCGGCGACGCCAGCCGGTTCATGGCATCCGTGATGCGCCGGATTGGATAGATGATGCCGCGTGCCAGCGCGCCCGCGAACACCAAGGTCAGCAGCAGCGCCACCAGCGCGGCACCGCCACTCCAGAACAGGGTCTGCCTGGCGGCCATTTCGGCCCCGTGCGCTGCCTGGATCAGATCCTGCGCCATGCGGTCCTCGACCCGCTTGATCTGATCGATCTTCCAGGACATCACATCGAACCAGTGCCCCGTGTTCTTCGACGAGACCGCCTGCGTGCCAGGCAGGCGGAGGAAGACGATGCCACGCATGCGCTCGATCTCGGCGGCCTTGGTGTCCGCCAGCGCCTGTTCCAGGAAGTCGGCCTGCGCCCGGGCCGCAAAAAACCGGAACTGCTCCAGAAAGTGGGACTGCCGGTCCGTCAGCCCGACGAAGACCTGCCGGCTCACGGCGTCCACGCGGGGGGCCGAAAAGTATGCGGCGCCAAGCGCCCGCTCCATGCCAGCGACCTCCTTGGCCTGCATCAGATTGACATAGGCATAGATGGCGCGTGACATCTCGGGATTGCTGCCGAGAAGATGCATCTCCTGAACGATGCCGATGAGTGTGTAAATGACGGCGCTGTAGCGCGCCGACTGCTCCTCGGGCGTCACCCGCAACTGCGCCGCATCGCGCCGCCAGGCGGCCAGCTTGCCCAGCTGCGTCCGGGCATCTGCGATGCGCCAATGCAGGCGCCGGTCGAAACGCTCGGTCACGAGCTGCTCCAGCGCCTGGTGAAAAACGTTCAGCTGGACATCGGTATACGCGTGGCGTGCCGCCTGCACTTCGCCAAAGTCCTTGCCCCCCGACCCCAGGAACGCTGCAGCCATGCCCCGCTCACGCTGGACTTCGTGCACCAGGCCGCTCACGGCAGTGGCCAGCTCGGCCAACTCGCGCAGGTTGCGCATGTCATGGGCAATGCGCTGCTGGCCCGCCAACACCCACAAGGCAAAAAACAGAAACCCTGCGATCGGCAAGGCCAGTGCCAGCGCCATGCGCTGGCCTATCGGGGTATTCTGCAGTCGGACTTGCATCACGGCTTGGTCGGAATGGTTGGCGGGTCGTTTCGCGACGTCCGCGATCTCCATGTGCGGTCCATTATGCGGCCTGGGTTGATGCCTCGCCGCGCATGGGCGTCAAAAACCCGTGCGCATTGCCAAAAGGGGGACCGCATGGCAGTCTTTGCAACCAATTCCGCACCGCGTCCGGGTTCGCCCTACACTGGTTCCCTCATCCGTTCCGATGTCGGCCTCCACCCATGTCCACGCCCTGCACCGATGAAGCCCGCCTGAGCGCCGCCGTGGCCCGTGTGTTGCGCCGCCACGGCGCACGCCGCGAAGCCCTGGTGCAGATCCTGCGCGAAATTCAGGAGCACACCGGCTGGCTTGCCCCCCCGGTGCTGGCACAGGTCGCCAGCGGGGTGGGCCTGACGCCCGCCATCGTGAAAGGCGTGGCCAGCTTCTATCGTTTCTTGTACCTGCATCCAGTGGGCCGCTACCATCTGTTGTGGAGTGACAACATCACCGACCGCATGCAAGGCAGCCGCACGCTGGCACAGGATCTGCGCCGTTTGCTGCACGTCCCGCAGGGTGGCCCCAGCGCAGACGGCCTGGCCAGCGTGGGGTTCACCTCATGCACCGGGTTGGGCGACCAGGGACCCGCACTGCTGATCAATCAGCAGCATGTGGTCACGCGCATGGACAGCCAGCGCCTTCAAGCACTGTCCGGCCTGGTGCGCGACCAGGTGCCGCTGGCGGACTGGCCTGCGCACTGGATGCAGGTGGACGATACCGTGCAGCGCAGCGGCGCGCTGCTGAGCGCACCGCCCTTGCAAGGCCAGGCGGTGCTGGCCACGCAGGCGCGGGGGGTGGCGGCCACCTTGTCCGAATTGACCGCATCGCGGCTGCGCGGCCGGGGAGGCGCGGGTTTTGCCACTGCACGCAAGTGGTCGCTGTGCCGCGAGGCCTCCGTCCCCGAAGGCGGTACCCGCGTGGTGGTCTGCAACGCCGACGAAGGCGAACCCGGAACCTTCAAGGACCGCGTGCTGCTGAGCCAACAGGCCGACACGGTTTTCGAGGGCATGGCAGTGGCGGCCCGGCTGCTGGGCGCACGCACCGGCCTGCTGTACCTGCGCGGCGAGTACCGCTACCTGCTCGACGGCCTGGAAGCCGTGCTGGCGCGCCGCCGTGCACAGGGTCTGCTGGGCCACGGCATCCTGGGCATGCAGGGATTCGACTTCGACATCTCCATCCACGTGGGCGCGGGCGCTTATGTCTGCGGTGAAGAAAGCGCGCTGATCGAGTCACTGGAGGGCAAACGCGGCACACCTCGCATCCGCCCCCCGTTCCCGGTCGAGCAGGGCTACCTGGGTCAGCCCACCATCGTCAACAACGTGGAGACTTTTTGCGCTGCGGCGCGGATCGCGCTGCACGGTGGCGCCTGGTGGTCTGCCATCGGTACCCAGGACAGCACGGGCACCAAGCTGCACGCGGTCAGCGGTGACTGCGCCCGACCCGGCGTCTACGAGTACCCGTTCGGCGTATCGGTCGCCCAGGTGCTGCACGACTGCGGAGCCCGGGACCCCCTGGCGGTACAGGTCGGCGGGCCTTCCGGCCGGTGCCTGGCGGAGCATGAGTTCGGGAAGCGCCTCTGTTTCGAGGACGTGCCCACGGCGGGCGCTTTCATGGTGTTTGACCGCTCGCGCGACATGTTCGATGTGGCGCACGCCTTCGCACAGTTCTTCGCCCACGAAAGCTGCGGCTTCTGCACGCCCTGCCGCGTAGGCACCACGCTCGTGCTGCAACGCATGGACAAGCTCGCGGCGGGCCTGGGCTCCTGCTGGGACCGCGCAGACCTGGACGACCTCGACAGCCTGATGCAGGGCTCGACGCATTGCGGCCTGGGCGCCAGCAGCACCAGACCCCTGCGTGACACGCTCGAACGCTTCGGCAGCGCCTACGCACAGCGCCTGCGCCAGCCCCGCTTCACCCCAGGCTTCGACCTGGACGACGCACTGGCGCCCGCACGGCGCGCAACCGGGCGCGACGATTCCCGGGCGCATCTGGAGCAGCAGGGATGAGCCATTTTTTTCTCGACGGCACCGAAGTCCCGTTCACCGAGGGTGACACGCTGATGGACGCCGCCCAGCGCGCAGGCCACGCCATCGCACATCTGTGCTGGGATGCCCGCCTGGGCCAGAGCGGGGCCTGCCGGTTGTGCACGGTACGCATCGACGGCCAGCTCGCCACCGCCTGCACCGTCCGCGCCCGGGACGGTCTGGTGGTGGAGAACCGCACGCCCGAACTCGACGCCCGGCGTCTGCGGCTCACGCAGATGCTGTTCGTGGAGGGCAATCACTTCTGTCCCGGGTGCGAGAAAAGCGGCGACTGCCTGCTCCAGGCCACGGCCTGCGATCTGGGCATGACCGGCATGCACTACGACATGCTGGCCCCGGTACGCACCGTGGATGCCAGTCACCCCGACGTATGGCTGGACCTGAATCGCTGCATTCTGTGCAAGCTGTGCGTTCGCGCCAGCCATGAAGCGGATGGAAAAGACGTGTTCGCCATCGGTGGCCATGGCATCGGCACCCACGTGCTCGTGAACTCGTCCACAGGCCTGCTGGGCGACAGTGCCCTGGCAGCCGACGACCTGGCCGCGCGCATCTGCCCGGTGGGCGCCATCCTGCCCAAGCGGCGCGGCTTCGCCGTGCCCATTGGCCAGCGCCGGTTCGATCCACGGGAGGGCGGCAATGAACAACCCTGAATCCGCCCGCCCCAAGCTGCGCGTGGCCACGGTCTCGCTGGCGGGGTGCTTTGGCTGCCACATGTCGCTGCTCGACATTGACGAGCGTCTGTTCTCCCTGGCGGGGCAGGTGGACTTTGACCGCTCTCCGCTGACCGACATCAAGGAACTGGGGCCCTGCGACATCGGCCTGATCGAGGGCGGCCTGTGCAACAGCGAAAACGTGGAAGTGCTGCGCGCATTCCGCGCCCACTGCAAGGTACTGGTGGCCGTGGGCGCCTGCGCCATCAACGGGGGGCTTCCAGCACAGCGCAATGCGCTGGACATTGGCCAGATCCTGCTTGACGTATACCGTGCCCGCCCCGGCCTGGCCTCCGGGAGTGCCGTGCCCGACGACCCTGAGCTGCCGCTGCCGCTGGCCCAGGTGCACCCCATCCACGAGGTCGTGCATGTGGACCATTTCCTGCCCGGCTGCCCGCCCAGTGCCGATGCCATCTGGGCACTGCTGTCGGCACTGATCGAGGGCCGCGAGCCACGGCCCGATCCCACGCTGATCCGATTCGACTGATGGAACCCACTGTCGCCCCACAGCCCCCGGCGCCGCGCCGGGTGGTCATCGACCCCCTTTCGCGCGTGGAGGGGCATGGCAAGGTCACGCTGCTGCTGGACGCGCAGAACCGCGTGCAGCAGGCACGGCTGCACATCGTCGAGTTCCGGGGCTTCGAGAGCTTCATCGTCGGGCGCCCTTACTGGGAAGTCCCGGTGATGGTGCAGCGCCTGTGCGGCATTTGCCCCGTGTCGCACCACCTGGCGGCGAGCAAGGCCATTGACGTGGCGCTGGGCGTGGCGGACATTCCGCGCACCGCCGAGACCATGCGCCGGTTGATGCACTACGGGCAGGTGATGCAGTCGCATGCACTGCACTTCTTTCACCTGTCGTCACCCGACCTTTTGTTCGGGTTCGACAGCGACGCCATGCGGCGCAACATCCTCGGCGTGGCTGCTGCGCACCCCGAGATCGCGCGCCAGGGCGTGCTGCTGCGCAAGTTCGGTCAGGAGGTGATCCGTCTCACGGCGGGCAAGCGCGTGCACGGCACCGGCTCGGTGCCCGGTGGCGTGAACCGCCACCTCACGCGCGACGAGCGCGACATGCTGGCCGCTCAGGTGCCGCAAATGCTGGGCTGGTGCGAGCAGGCCGTGGAGCTGGTGGCCCGGCTGCACGCCCAGAACCCGGCGCTCTACGCGCAATTCGGCAGCATCCGCTCGGGCTGGATGTC
>JANJVX010000187.1 GCA_024709845.1 Burkholderiaceae bacterium
AGTGGTGTTCAACACCTCCATGTCCGGCTACCAGGAAATCCTCACCGACCCCAGCTACTGCCAGCAGCTCGTGACGCTCACGTACCCGCACATCGGCAACTATGGCGTCAACACCGAGGACATCGAAGCCGACAAGGTCCAGGCCGCGGGCCTGATCATCAAGGATCTGCCGCTGCTGGCCAGCAACTTCCGCTGCACCGAAACCCTGTCGCAGTATCTCGTGCGCGAGCGCACGGTGGCGATCGCCAACATCGACACGCGCAAGCTCACGCGCCTGCTGCGCACCCAGGGCGCGCAGAACGGCGCCATCATCGGCCTGGCCGCTGGCCAGGAAGTGACGCAGGCGCTCATCGACGAAGCCATCGCCGCCGCCAAGGCCGCGCCGCCCATGGCCGGCCTGGACCTGGCAAAGGTCGTCACGACGCAGGAGCGCTATGAGTGGACGCAGACCGAGTGGCAGCTCGGCAAGGGCTATGGCACGCAGGAGGCGCCGCGTTTCCATGTGGTGGCCTATGACTTTGGCGTGAAGAAGAACATCCTGCGCATGCTGGCAGAGCGCGGCTGCAAGGTCACCGTGGTGCCTGCGCAGACCCCGGCCGCCGACGTGCTGGCCCTGAACCCCGATGGCGTGTTCCTGTCCAACGGCCCTGGCGACCCGCAGCCCTGCGACTACGCCATCGCCGCCACGCGCACCCTCATCGACAGTGGCATTCCCACCTTCGGCATCTGCCTGGGCCACCAGATCATGGCCCTGGCCTCGGGCGCGCGCACCTTCAAGATGACGCACAGCCACCACGGCGCCAACCACCCCGTGAAGGACCTGGACACCGGCCGCGTCAGCATCACCAGCCAGAACCACGGCTTCGCGGTGGATCTCGACTCGCTGCCCGCCAGCCTGCGTGCCACGCACGTCAGCCTGTTCGATGGCACGCTGCAGGGCCTGGTGCGCACCGACAAACCGGCGTTCTGTTTCCAGGGCCACCCCGAGGCATCGCCCGGCCCGCACGACATCGGCTACCTGTTCGACCGCTTCACCGACGCCATGCGCGTCGCGCAGGCCAAGTAAACCAGGAACCCGGCGCCATGAAACTCTTCAGCTTCCCGGCCGCAGCGCTTGAAAAGGCGATCCACAAGCGCGTGCTTACCCTGCCGTCGCCGCACAAGGAGTGGTTCACCGAGCGCTGGCAGCAAAAGCCCTACAAGAAGGCCTTCGTCGAGAACAAGGCCATGCCCCTGGTCACGCTGGTGGCCAAGGGCAAGTCCTGGGACGAAGCCACCTTCGCCGAGGCCCTGCAGGAGTGGGACGTCACGTTCTACGACGCCGAAGCCGAAGTGCTGCGCCCCCTCATCCAGGGTGACGGCCTGTTGCAGCTCATGCAGAAGAACCTGCCCGCAGAGCGCGCGCAGGCCCTGCTGGACAAGCTAAACGCCCGGCGCCCCGCCGCCGCCGTGGCCGCCACACCTTCCGCGGAAGCCGGTACCGCGACCGACTGATAGACACACCATGCCAAAACGCACAGACATCAAAAGCATCCTCATCATCGGCGCCGGCCCGATCATCATCGGCCAGGCCTGTGAGTTCGACTACTCGGGCGTGCAAGCCTGCAAGGCGCTGCGCGAGGAGGGCTACAAGGTCATCCTGATCAACAGCAACCCCGCGACGATCATGACCGACCCGGCCACTGCCGACGTCACCTACATCGAGCCCATCACCTGGCAGACGGTCGAGAAGATCATCGCCAAGGAGCGCCCCGACGCCATCCTGCCCACCATGGGCGGCCAGACTGCGCTGAACTGCGCGCTGGACCTGTGGCGCAACGGCGTGCTGCACAAGTACAAGGTCGAGCTGATCGGCGCCACGCCCGAGGCCATCGACAAGGCCGAGGACCGCCTGAAGTTCAAGGATGCGATGACCCGCATCGGCCTGGGCTCGGCGCGCTCCGGCATCGCCCACAGCATGGACGAGGCCTGGGCGGTGCAGAAGAACGTGGGCTTCCCCACTGTGATCCGCCCCAGCTTCACGCTGGGCGGCACGGGTGGCGGTATCGCCTACAACCCCGAAGAGTTCGAGACCATCTGCAAGCGCGGCCTGGAAGCCTCGCCCACCAACGAGCTGCTGATCGAAGAGTCGCTGCTCGGCTGGAAGGAGTACGAGATGGAAGTGGTCCGCGACAAGGCGGACAACTGCATCATCATCTGCTCCATCGAGAACCTCGACCCGATGGGCGTGCACACGGGCGACTCCATCACCGTGGCCCCGGCGCAGACGCTGACCGACAAGGAATACCAGATCATGCGCAACGCCAGTCTGGCGGTGCTGCGCGAGATCGGCGTGGACACGGGCGGCTCCAACGTGCAGTTCTCGGTGAACCCGAAGGACGGGCGCATGATCGTGATCGAGATGAACCCGCGCGTGAGCCGTTCCTCGGCGCTGGCCTCCAAGGCCACGGGCTTTCCCATCGCCAAGGTGGCGGCCAAGCTGGCCGTGGGCTACACGCTCGACGAGCTGCGCAACGAGATCACGGGCGGCGTTACGCCTGCCTCGTTCGAGCCTTCGATCGACTATGTGGTCACCAAAATCCCGCGTTTTGCGTTCGAGAAATTCCCCACGGCCGATTCGCGCCTGACCACGCAGATGAAGAGCGTGGGCGAGGTCATGGCCATGGGCCGCACCTTCCAGGAATCCTTCCAGAAGGCCCTGCGCGGCCTGGAAGTGGGCGTGGACGGCATGAACGAAAAGACCCAGGACCGCGAGGTGCTGGAGAAGGAGCTGGGCGAGCCCGGCCCCGAGCGCATCTGGTACGTGGGCGATGCCTTCGCCATGGGTCTGTCGGTGGATGAGGTGTTCGAGCTCACCAAGATCGACCGCTGGTTCCTGGTGCAGATCGAGGAGATCGTGAAGATCGAGCTGGATCTGGACAAGCTCACCGCCGAGAAGGGCGAGGGCGCGCTCGCCGCGCTGGACGCCGGCACCCTGCGCACGCTGAAGAAAAAAGGCTTCTCCGACCGCCGCCTGGCCAAGCTGCTCAAGACGACGGAGCAGGCCGTGCGCGACCAGCGCCGCGCCCTCAACGTGCGCCCGGTTTACAAGCGCGTGGACACCTGCGCGGCCGAGTTCGCCACCGACACCGCCTACCTGTACTCCACGTACGAGGAAGAGTGCGAGGCCGAACCCACGAACAACAAGAAGATCATGGTGCTCGGCGGCGGTCCCAACCGCATCGGTCAGGGCATCGAGTTCGACTACTGCTGCGTGCACGCCGCGCTCGCCATGCGCGAGGACGGATACGAGACCATCATGGTCAACTGCAACCCCGAGACCGTATCCACCGACTACGACACCTCCGACCGCCTGTACTTCGAGCCCGTCACGCTCGAAGACGTGCTGGAGATCGTGGACAAGGAAAAGCCTGCGGGCGTCATCGTGCAGTACGGCGGCCAGACGCCGCTGAAGCTCGCGCTGGGCCTGGAAGCAGCCGGCGTGCCCATCATCGGCACCACGCCCGACATGATCGATGCCGCAGAAGACCGCGAGCGCTTCCAGAAGCTGCTGGGCGACCTGGGCCTGCGCCAGCCACCCAATGCCACGGCGCGCACCGAACCCGAGGCGCTGGAGAAGGCGGCCGCCCTGGGCTACCCGCTGGTGGTGCGCCCCAGCTACGTGCTGGGCGGCCGTGCCATGGAGATCGTGCATGAGCAGCGCGACTTGGAACGCTACATGCGCGAAGCCGTCAAGGTAAGCAACGATTCGCCCGTGCTGCTGGATCGCTTCCTCTCCAATGCCATCGAATGCGATGTGGATTGTGTGCGCGATGCCTCCGGTGCCGTGTTCATCGGCGGCGTGATGGAGCACATCGAACAGGCTGGCGTGCACTCGGGCGACTCCGCCTGTTCGCTGCCGCCGTACTACCTGAAGGCCGAGACGGTGGCCGAGATCAAGCGCCAGACCACGGCCATGGCCCATGGCCTGAACGTGGTGGGCCTGATGAACGTGCAGTTCGCAATTCAGGAAACTGACGACGGTGATGTGATCTACGTGCTGGAAGTGAACCCGCGCGCCTCGCGCACGGTGCCGTTCGTCAGCAAGGCCACGGGCATCCAGTTGGCCAAGGTGGCGGCGCGCTGCATGGCGGGCCAGACGCTGGCCTCGCAAGGCATCACCAAGGAGGTGACGCCGCCGTACTTCAGCGTGAAGGAGGCCGTGTTTCCGTTCGTCAAGTTCCCGGGCGTGGACACCATCCTGGGTCCCGAGATGAAGTCCACCGGCGAAGTCATGGGCGTGGGAAAGACCTTTGGCGAGGCCTTCGTCAAGAGCCAGCTTGGCGCTGGCACCAAACTGCCGACCTCGGGCAAAGTGTTCCTGACGGTG
>JANJVX010000206.1 GCA_024709845.1 Burkholderiaceae bacterium
CAGTTCAACCCATCGATGAGCCAGACCCGCTGAGGCGACTCACCGAAACCGCCCCGCAGGACTCGATGGCTCCTGCGGACAGCGGGTCCACAGAGTACGTTTTGAAAGGACACCATCATGAACACCGCACGTTTTATCTCCATTGCCGCCGTTGCCGCTTTTGCCTCCATCGGTGCGCAGGCCGCTGAACTCAATGGCGAGCTGTACGGCTCCGACATCGAAGCGAGCTTCCAGTCCACCCGCAACCGCACCGAAGTGCGCGCCGAAGGCCAGAAGGCACTGCCCAACTTCGCCAAGGGCCCCGTGGCCGACCACGCGGCACTCGTCCAGAGCACCCGCGAGCGCCCCACCGTCCGTTCGGAGGCCCTGACCGCAGCCCGCGCCCACAAGATTGCCGCCGGCGAACTGAGCTAAACCCTGCACGGCTGGCGCCCTGTAGCGCCACCCCATCAACCCGCCCCGTGCAAACGGTGCGGGTTTTTTCTTGCCGCACGGACTGGCCCCGGTCCATGTTGCAACGCACCAGCCGCTGGCACGGCGCACCCAGCATGGTGCATGCCCCGGCGGCCGCGCACCAAGGCATTCCATGGCGTGCCCCTCCTGCGCGCACCGCGCCCTGGCACGCCGCTTGCATTACCCCCTGCGCGGCCACTGCAGGCTGCATGCGGAGGCAGTGCAACGGCGCACCCGCCCCGCAAGGACGATGGCGTCCCCACGCAGCAACGGCACCGGCCCGCGCAGCGTGTGGGCGCCTTTTTGTTTTGGCGAACTGCCTTGGGGGGCACGATGAAAAAATCCAGGCTGGTGATGGTGGGTAACGGCATGGCCGGGGTGCGCACGCTCGAAGAATTGCTCAAGATCGCGCCCGATCTGTACGACATCACGGTTTTCGGCGCCGAGCCGCACCCGAACTACAACCGTATCCTGCTCTCGCCCGTGCTCGCGGGCGAGCAGACGGTGGACGAGATCATCCTCAACGACTGGTCGTGGTACCAGGACAACGGCATCCAGCTGCACACAGGCTGCACCGTCACCGACGTGGACCGCGTGCACCGCATCGTCCACGCCACCAACGCCGCAGGCGAGCATGTCAGCGCCGAATACGACCGGCTCATCATGGCCACGGGCTCCAACCCGTTCATCCTGCCCTTGCCGGGCAAAGACCTCGACGGCGTGCTGGCCTACCGCGACATCGCCGACACACAGGCCATGATCGACGCCGCTGCCACGTACAAGCACGCCGTGGTCATCGGCGGCGGCCTGCTCGGTCTGGAGGCCGCCAACGGCCTCATGAAGCGCGGCATGCAGGTCACAGTGGTCCATGCCAGCGAATGGCTGATGGAGCGACAGCTCGACAGCGTGGCCGGCAAGATGCTGCAGAAGTCGCTGGCAGAGCGCGGCATGCAGTTCCTCATGCAGGCGCAAACGCAGGAGTTGCTGGGCAACGATGCGGGCCGCGTGCGCGCCGTGCGGTTCAAGGACGGCACCGAGGTGCCCGCCGACCTGGTGGTGATGGCCGTGGGCATTCGCCCCAACACGCAGCTTGCCGAAAAGATGCGCCTGCACGTCAACCGCGGCATCGTCGTCAGCGACACGCTCCAGACCACCACCGACGCGCGCATCTACGCCGTGGGCGAGTGCGCTGCGCACCGGGGCATCGCCTACGGCCTGGTGGCGCCGCTGTTCGAGCAGGGGCGGGTAGCGGCCAACCACCTGGCCGAGTTCGGCATTGGCCGCTACCAGGGCTCGCTGACCTCCACCAAGCTCAAGGTGACAGGCATCGACCTGTTCTCGGCGGGCGACTTCCAGGGCGGCGAAGGCACCGAGGAGATCGTGATGAGCGACCCTTTCGGCGGCGTGTACAAGAAGCTGGTGCTCAAGGACGACAAGCTTGTGGGCGCCTGCCTGTACGGCGACACGGTGGACGGCAGCTGGTACTTCAAGCTGCTGCGCGACGCGCGCCCCGTGTCCGACATCCGCGACAAGCTGATGTTCGGCGAGTCCAACATCGGCGACACCGGCCACCAGGGCCACAACAAGGCCGCCGCCATGGCGGACAACGACGAGGTCTGCGGCTGCAACGGCGTGACCAAGGGCCAGATCTGCAAGGCCATCAAGGAAAAGGGCCTGTTCACGCTGGACGAGGTGCGCAAGCACACCAAGGCCAGCGCCAGCTGCGGCTCGTGCACCGGCCTGGTGGAGCAGATTCTGATGTTCACCGCCGGGGGCGACTACTCGGCCACACCCAAAACCAAGCCCATGTGCGGCTGCACCGACCACGGCCACCAGGCCGTGCGCGACGCGATCCGCGCCAACAAGCTGCTGACCACGGGCGCGGTGTTCCGCTTCATGGACTGGAAGACACCCAACGGCTGCCCGAGCTGCCGCCCGGCCGTGAACTACTACCTGCTCAGCACCTGGCCCAAGGAAGCACAGGACGACCCGCAAAGCCGTGCCATCAACGAGCGCAGCCACGCCAACATCCAGAAGGACGGCACCTATTCCGTGGTGCCGCGCATGTGGGGCGGCGAGACCTCGGCCGACGAACTGCGCCGCATCGCCGACGTGGTGGACAAGTACCAGATCCCCACCGTGAAGGTGACGGGCGGCCAGCGCATCGATCTGCTGGGCGTGAAGAAGGAAGACCTGCAGGCCGTGTGGCGCGACATCGGCATGCCCAGCGGCCATGCCTACGCCAAGGCGCTGCGCACGGTGAAAACCTGCGTGGGCAGCGAGTGGTGCCGCATGGGCACGCAGGACAGCACCAAGATGGGCAAGGACCTGGAGCGTGCCATGTGGCGCATGAACGCGCCGCACAAGGTGAAGTTCGCCGTCAGCGGCTGCCCGCGCAACTGCGCCGAGAGCGGCATCAAGGACGTGGGCATCATCGGCGTGGACAGCGGCTGGGAGATGTACATCGCGGGCAACGGCGGCATCAAGACCGAGGTGGCGCATTTCTTCACCAAGCTCAAGACCGCCGAGGAGGTACTGGAATTCACGGGCGCCTTCATGCAGCTCTACCGCGAGGAAGGCTGGTACCTGGAGCGCACCGTGCACTACGTGGCGCGCGTGGGCCTGGACCATGTGAAGAAAAAGATCCTCGACGACCCCGAGGGCCGCAAGGCGCTGTGGGCACGCCTGCAGTGGGCGCTCGACGGCGAGCCCGACCCCTGGTTCGAGTTCGACAAGGCGCGCGTGGACCAGCGCCAGTTCATCCCGATCCGGGCCGAGGGAGCACCGGCATGAAACGCCGTGGCCTGATGGTGCTGGCCGCCGCCTCTGGCCTGGGCGTGGGCGCGCGGGCCCAGGTGAGCGATCTCAACGACGCCATCAACAAGGCGGGCCGCCAGCGCATGCTCTCGCAGCGCATGGCCAAGGCCTGGCTGGCCCTGGTGCACCGCACGGAAAGCAGCGCGGCCCAGCCCATCCTGGACCGCTCGATGGCCCTGTTCGACCGCCAGCTCGTCGAGCTCAAGGCCTACGCGCCCGGCGCCGACATCCGCAAGACCTACGGCGAGCTCGAAGGCGCCTGGAGCGAATACAAGGGCCTGCTCGTGGGCACCCGCCCCAGCCGCGACAGCGCGGCCCGGCTGCTGCACACCGACGCGCGCGTGCTGGCCCTGGCCCACCAGGGCACGGTGCAGTACGAGGCCGCGTCGGGTAAGCCCGTGGGCAAGCTGGTCAACGTGGCGGGCCGCCAGCGCATGCTTTCGCAGCGCATGGCCAAGTTCTTCTACGCCGCCACGCTGAAGGTGGACACCGCGCAGGCCAGCGCCGAGATTGCCCGCGCGCGCGAGGAGTTCCTGGCCGCCATGGACCTGCTGCGCAACGCCCCCGAGGCCACGAACAGCATCCACGTGCAGCTCGACCTGGCCGGGCACCAGTGGCTGTTCTTCGACCTGGCCCTCAAACAGATCAGCGCCCCCAGCCCCAAGGCGCTGTCCGACATGTTCATCACGAGCGAGAACCTCTTGTCCGTCATGGACCGCATCACCGGCCTCTATGCCGAACTGAAAACCTGAAACAACGAGGAGCACCAACATGAACGCATGGAAACCAATCTGCCGCGTGGACGACATCCCCGTGCTGGGCGCACGCCGCGTGCAGCGCGCCCAGGGCCTGGAGGTGGCCGTTTTCCGCACCGAGGCCAACGAGGTCTTCGCCCTGCTCGACCGCTGCCCGCACAAGGGCGGGCCGCTGTCGCAAGGCATCGTGTTCGGCAACAGCGTGGCCTGCCCGCTGCACAACTGGACCATCGGCCTGTGCGACGGCCAGGCGCAGGCGCCCGACGAGGGCTGCACGCCGAAGTTTGCGGTGAAGGTGGAGAACGGCCAGGTCTTCCTCGACGCCGACGAGCTGGCACACCACGCCACCCAGGAGACGCGCCCGCTGGCGGGCCCCTGCCAGCGCACCGCCGCCACGGCCTGAGAGGCGAAGAGGCGGGGGGCGCACCCGGCCTCTGCCCCCCGGGAATCTCTGTGGAAAACTACAAAATTGATAGCTAACAGCGCTTGTCAGTAAAGCGCCAAGGCCAAAAAACTCTGAAGAACCACGCCATGCAAGAAACCCGATCGACCTGCCCCTACTGCGGCGTTGGCTGCGGCGTGATCATCGAGTCCGAGGGCGCCACCATCACCGGCGTGCGTGGCGACCCCGGGCACCCCGCCAACTTCGGCCGCCTGTGCACCAAGGGCGCCAGCCTGCACCACACCGCCAGCCGCACCGTGACGCTGCAGACGCGCCTGCTGCACCCGCTGCGGCGCGCCACGCGCGATGCCGCGCCGCAGGCCCTGGGCTGGGACGCGGCGCTGGACCTGGCCACCGAGCGCTTTGCCCACACCATCGCCACGCACGGGCCGGACGCCGTGGGCTTCTACATCTCGGGCCAGCTGCTCACCGAGGACTACTACGTCTTCAACAAGCTGGCCAAGGGGCTGATTGGCACCAACAACATCGACACCAACTCGCGCCTGTGCATGAGCAGCGCGGTGGCGGGCTACAAGCAGACGCTGGGCGCCGATGCGCCGCCCGCCTGCTACGACGACCTGCAGCACGCGCAGTGCCTGTTCATCATCGGCAGCAACACGGCCTGGGCGCACCCGGTGCTG
The DNA here is from genome assembly GCA_024709845.1 of Burkholderiaceae bacterium. Classification (GTDB taxonomy): domain Bacteria; phylum Pseudomonadota; class Gammaproteobacteria; order Burkholderiales; family Burkholderiaceae_C; genus Simplicispira. Next base: position 5,109 of record JANJVX010000206.1, read on the forward strand.
TTCCGCCGCATCGAGGACGCCCGGCGCACCAACCCGCAGCTCAAGATCATCGTGGCCGACCCGCGCCGCACCGACACCGCCGAGGCCGCCGATCTGTACCTGCCCCTGCAACCCGGCAGCGATGTGCGCCTGCTCGGCGGCATGCTGCACCTGATGCAGCGCGAGGGTTGGCTCGACGGTGCCTACATCGCCGCGCACACCACGGGCTTCGACGCCCTGCAGCCCTACATCGCCGAATGCACGCCCGAGCGCGTGGCGCTGGAATGCGGCATCGACGCGCAGGACCTGCTCACCGCTGCGCGCTGGTTTGCCGGGCGCGAGGGCGGCACCGGCCTGCGTGCGCCCACGCTCAGCCTGTACTGCCAGGGCCTGAACCAGAGCACGAGCGGCACGGCCAAGAACGCCGCGCTGGTGCACCTGCACCTGGCCACAGGCCAGATCGGCAAGCCCGGCGCGGGGCCGCTGTCGCTCACCGGCCAGTCCAACGCCATGGGCGGGCGCGAGGTGGGCGGCATGGCCAACCTGCTGTCCGCCCACCGCGACCTGGCCAACCCCGCGCACCGCGCCGAGGTGGCCGCGCTGTGGGGCTTGCCCGACGTGCCCGCGCGGCCCGGCCGCACGGCGGTGGAGATGTTCCAGGCCGCTGCCGATGGCGAGATCAAGGCGCTGTGGATCGCCTGCACCAACCCGGCGCAGAGCCTGCCCGACCAGGCCACCGTGCGCCGCGCCCTGCAGCGCGCCGAGTTCGTGGTGGTGCAGGAGGCTTTTGCCACCACCGCCACCTGCCAGTACGCCGACCTGCTGCTGCCCGCCAGCACCTGGGGCGAGAAGACCGGCACCGTGACCAACAGCGAACGCCGCATCTCGCGCGTGCGCAGCGCCGTGCCCGCGCCGGGCGAGGTGCGGCATGACTGGCAGATCGCCGTGCAGTTCGCGCACCGGCTCGAAGCCCGGCTGCGCCCGGGCCGGCCCACGCTGTTCCCCTACCCCACCGCGCAGGCCGACGCGGGCGCCGAGGCCATCTGGAACGAGCACCGCGAGAGCACGCGCGGGCGCGACCTCGACATCACCGGCCTGAGCTATGCGCGCATCGACGCGCAGGGCCCGCAGCAATGGCCCTGCCCGGACACGGCGGCCACCGGCAAGGCGCGGCTTTACGAAGACGGCCGATTCCCCACGCCCGATGGCCGCGCGCACTTCGTGCCGCTGGAGTGCAAAGGCGTGGCCGAGCCGCGCAGCACGCGCCACCCCTTCAGCCTGACCACCGGCCGCCTGCGCGACCAGTGGCACGGCATGAGCCGCACCGGCACGCTGGGCCAGTTGTTCGGCCACGCGCCCGAACCCGCATTGCAGATGCACGCGCAGGACATGGCCGCCCAGGGCCTGCAGGACGGCGACCTGGCCTGCGTGACCAGCGCGCACGGCAGCATCGTGGTGCCCGTGCAGGCCAGCGCCGAGATGGCGCCCGAACAGGTCTTCCTGGCCATGCACTGGGGCGGTGAATACCTGGGCGGGCACGCCTGCACCGGCACGCGGCTGGCGGGCGTGAACGCGCTCACCACACCGGCGTTTTGCCCCACCTCGAAGCAGCCCGAGCTCAAGCATGCGGCCGTGAAGGTGCTCAAGGCCGAGCTTGCCTGGCGTCTGGTGGCCCGGGCCTGGCTGCCCGGGGGCGAGGCCCTGGCGACGCGCAGCGCCCTGGCGGCGCTGATGGATGCCTTCCCGTTCGCGCTGTGCGTGCCTTTCTCGCCCCCCGCGCAGCCCGGCTCGTCGGATGCGCCGCGCACCGGTGTGCTGCTGCGCGCGGCCGCGCACGGCGCGCCGCCCGATGCGCTGCTCGAACGCATCGAGGCCCTGCTGGGCCTGGACAGCCCCGACACGCTGCGCTACCACGACCGCCGCCACGGCCAGCGCCGCAGCGCAAGGCTCCAGCGCGGCGACGGCCCCGCCACGCTCGCTGGCGTGCTGCTGGCGGGCGACACGCGGGCCGACGCCTGGATCAGCGCCCTGCTGCTGCAGGAACTGCCCGCCGAGGACCATGGCCGCCAGTTGCTGGCCCCCGGCGCACAGGCTCCGGAGGCCTTGCGCGGCGCCCGCCAGGCCCCGGGCCGCCAGGTGTGCGGCTGCTTTGGCGTGAGCGAGTCCGCCATCACCAGCGCCCTGGAGGGCTGCGAGGGCGGCGACAGCGAGCGCCTGAGCACCTTGCAGGGCATGCTCCGCTGCGGTACCAACTGCGGTTCCTGTCTGCCCGAGCTCAAGCGCCTGGTGCGCACCACCCCGGCCCGCGCAGCCACCGCCACCGGTCTATGAAAAAACCATGACCCGGCGCTGAACCCGACCGGAACGCCGGCCATGCGCAGGGTTTGCTGCGGCATGGCCGCACTTGCACGACAATGCGCTCCCCAAAGCATTACAGGCGTTCAGACCCATGGGCATCAGCCAATACCTCAAAGTGATCGGACGCGGCAAGGTGGGTGCACGCGCCCTGCCGCGCGACCATGCCGCCGACCTGATGGGCCAGGTGCTGGACGGCACGGCCAGCGACCTCGAAGTGGGCGCCTTCTGCATCGCGATGCGTGTCAAGGGCGAAACCCCGGAAGAGATGGCGGGCTTTCTCGATGCCGTGCACGAGCGCCTGGAGATGCTGCCCGCCAGCACCCGCCCGCTGGTGGTGCTGCCCAGCTACAACGGCGCACGCAAGCTCCCCGTTCTCACCCCGCTGCTGGCCCTGCTGCTGGCGCGCGAAGGCGTGCCCGTGCTGGTGCATGGCACGGCCACGGAGGACCGCCGCGTCTCCAGCCAGGACGTGCTGGCCCAGCTGGGCATCGCGCCCCTGCAGGAAGCCTGTGAAATCGACGCGGGCAGCGTGGCCTTTGCCCCCACGGCGCTGCTGCTGCCGGGCCTGGAGCGCCTGCTGGACGTGCGCCGCACACTGGGCCTGCGCAACAGCGCGCACAGCCTCGTCAAGCTCATGGACCCGCTCTCGCCGGTGGCGGGCGACAGCCTCATCGTGGGCAGCTACACGCACCCGGAATACGCCGAATCCATGGCCGCCACCATCGCCCTCACCGGCGCCGACGCACTGCTGCTGCGCGGCACCGAGGGCGAACCCGTGGCCGACCCGCGCCGCACGCCGCAGATGGACGGGTTTCTCTCCGGCCGCCCGCTGCGCCTGCAGGAGGCCCAGGGCGGCTCGCTGGCCGTGCTGCCCACCCTCCCCCAGACCACCGACGCGGCAGACACGGCCGCCTACACCCGCGCCGTGCTCGGCGGCGAACTGCCGGTACCCGAACCCATCGCGCGGCAGGTGGAACACATCTTGCATTTGCTCAGGAAAATCGCTCCCTAGCCGCACCATGACCACAACCCGCCCCCCCACCCACCGCAACGGCCTGCAAGGCACCTGCACCCTGGTGGGGGCGGGGCCCGGAGACCCTGAGTTGCTCACACTGCGGGCCGTGCGGGCGATTGAGTCGGCCACGGTGCTGCTGGTGGACGACCTGGTAAGCGACGCCATCGTGGCACTGGCCCCGCGCCGTGCGCGCGTGGTGCGCGTGGGCAAGCGCGGCGGCTGCCAGAGCACGCCACAGGCTTTCATCGAAAAGCTCATGCTCATGGCGGTGCAGGAGGGCGAGACGGTGGTGCGCCTCAAGGGGGGCGACCCGTTCATCTTCGGGCGCGGCGGCGAAGAGGCCGAACACCTGCGCGCCGCCGGTGTCACGGTGGAGGTGGTCAACGGCATCACGGCCGGCCTGGCCGGACCCACGGCGCTGGGCATCCCGCTCACGCACCGCGACCACGCACACGGCGTGCTCTTCATCACCGGCCACACCCAGCCCGGCACCAGCGGCCCCGACTGGCAGCAACTGGCGGCCACCGCCCACGGCGCACGGCTCACGCTGGTGATCTACATGGGCATGGGCGGCGCGGCGCACATCCAGCGCGGGCTGTGCACGGGCCTGCCCGGCAGCACCCCGGTGGCCGTCGTCGAACACGCCAGCCAGCCCCGGCAGCGCCACGCCATCACCACGCTGGACCAGCTTGCCGACACCATCCGGTGCGAGGGGCTGGGCAGCCCGTCCGTCATCGTGGTGGGGGATGTGGTGCGAAGCGCCTCGGCCCTGGCGCAGGCCCTGGAGCCCGCCGCGCTGCACCACACCGGCTGACCGGCGCAAAGCCGCCCAGAACTGGCCTGGGTATTGCTTGGTGATGCATGCAACCCGAGCAAGGAACACCATGGCAGCCCACCCCCTTCCCTCCCTCCCCGGCACTTCAAGCCTGGCCTCCCGCCCCACGAAGGCAGCCGGGGCCTTCGCAACCAAGACCGGTGCAAGCCAGGGCGATGAGATGTCCATCGTCAACATCGCGGCCCGCCAGCGCATGCTGTCGCAGCGCATGGTGCTGCAGACGGTGCTGGCCGCGCGCGGCAGCGCCCTGCACCTGCAGGCAGCGCGCGCATCTCTGGCCCTGTTCAACGCCAGCCAGGCGCGGCTGCTGGACACGCCGCGCCACCTGGACGAAGCGGGCGCCCTCCTCATCCGCCGTGCCTACGAAGCCCCGGCCGGGGTGGGCGCCACCATCGACGCGTTCGCCCGGCAGGTGGGCGTGGCGCTGGACCTGGCCGAACGCCAGAGCCCACGCACCGACGAGGCGCTGGCCCACCTCGTGGAGGGCACCGATGCGGTGCTCGACGCCCTGAACCGTGCCACGACGGCCTTCGACCAGCTGGCGCAAACGCAGTCCGACGCCATGATGAAGGAGTTGGCGGGCATCGTCGCCTCGATCCAGACCGTGGCCCGCGAGGCCAAGGTGGTGAGCTTCAACGCCCAGGTGATGGCGGCCCGCGCCGGTGCGCACGGGCGCGAGTTCGCCGTGGTGGCCAACGTGCTCTCGGGCATCACGAACGAGATCGACGGCCTCTCGCTGCAGGCCGTGGCGTTGGCGGGACGCCACCGCTGAAGGGGCATGGCCTGCACCTACACTGCAGACCATGCAAGAGTTTGACGTTGTGATCATCGGGGCCGGCGCCGCCGGCCTTTTTTGCGCCGGCCAGGCGGGCCAGCGCGGCCTGAAAGTGCTGCTCATCGACCATGCCGAGGCGGTGGCCGAGAAAATCCGCATCTCGGGCGGCGGGCGCTGCAACTTCACCAACCGCGACCTCGACCCCCAGGCACCGCACAAGCATTTCGTAGGGCAGAACCCGCAGTTCTGCCGCTCGGCGCTCTCGCGCTACTCGCCTTCGGATTTCATCGCGCTGGTGCACAGGCACGGCATCCCCTTTCACGAAAAGCACAAGGGCCAGCTGTTCTGCGATCGCTCGGCCGAGGACCTCATCGCCATGCTGCTGGCCGAATGCGCCGCTGGAGGTGTGGAACGCTGGCAGCCTTGCAGCGTCAAAAAAGTAGCGTTTTTGGCCTCTGAGGCAGATAGAACGGGCGCTGGCAGCTATCAAATCAATACCGATCACGGGCCGGTGCAGACGCGCAGCCTGGTGGTGGCCACGGGCGGGCTGTCCATCCCCAAGATCGGCGCCACGGATTTTGGCTACCGGATCGCGCAGCAGTTCGGCATGCCGCTGGTCGAGCGCCGCCCGGGCCTGGTGCCGCTGACCTTCGACGGCGAAGCCTGGGCGCCGTGGGCGCAGCTCTCCGGGCTGGCGCTGCCGGTGAAGATCAGCACGGGTGTCAAAAAATCGCGCATGGCCTTCGACGAAGACCTGCTGTTCACGCACCGGGGCCTGTCGGGCCCGGCGGTGTTGCAGATCTCCAGCTACTGGCAAGAGGGCACGCCGCTGTCCATCGACCTCGCCCCCAGCACGAATCTGGAAGCCGCCCTGGCGCAGGCCAAGGCACGCTCGCGCAAGCTCATCGCCAACGAACTGGCCCAGCTCGTGCCCAGCCGCCTGGCCGACGCCTGGGCCGGGCGCGACGCCGACTGGCAGCGCCCCATCAACGAAGCCTCCGACAAGGCGCTGACCCGGCTGGCCGGGCAGATGGCGCGCTGGGAACTGGTGCCCACCGGCACCGAGGGCTACAAAAAGGCGGAGGTCACGCTCGGCGGCATCGACACGCGCGCCCTCTCGCAGCAAACCATGGAATGCAAGGCCCAGCCGGGGCTGTACTTCATTGGCGAGGTGGTGGACGTGACCGGCTGGCTGGGCGGCTACAACTTCCAGTGGGCCTGGGCCAGCGCGCATGCCTGTGCCCAATCGCTGGCTGCTTGATGTTTGTCCGGCAAAGGCTATAATCTTCGGCTTTGCTGGCATCGCCCCGTCGGCCAATACTAGTTACAGACGGGGAACCCGCCGCGCATGGCCTCCAGGCCCGATCTTCCCGGAGTCCCTCTGTCGGCACATTTTGGAAAACATTAGCTAATGACCACCATCCGTGTAAAAGAGAACGAACCCTTTGACGTTGCCCTGCGCCGCTTCAAGCGCACCATCGAAAAGCTGGGCCTGCTGACCGACCTGCGCGCCCGCGAGTTCTACGAAAAGCCCACCGCCGAGCGCAAGCGCAAGAAGGCAGCCGCCGTCAAGCGCCACTACAAGCGCGTGCGCAGCATGCAGCTGCCCAAGAAGCTGTACTAAGCACAGCCCGGCGTTCTCATTGACGCCCACAAACCCGCGCTAGGGACGCCAAGCGCGGGTTTTGTCTTTTCGGGTCTG
>JANJVX010000244.1 GCA_024709845.1 Burkholderiaceae bacterium
TCCAAGATGGGCGTGAGCACCTACATGAGCTACTGCGGTGCGCAGCTGTTCGAGGCCATTGGCCTAAACACCGACACCGTGGGCAAGTACTTCACGGGTACCGCCAGCCGCGTGGAAGGCATCGGTGTGTTCGAAATCGCCGAGGAAGCCATCCGCATGCACAAGGCGGCCTTTGGCGACGACCCGGTGCTGGCCACCATGCTCGACACGGGCGGTGAATACGCCTGGCGCGCCCGTGGCGAAGAGCACATGTGGACGCCCGACACCATCGCCAAGCTGCAGCACGCCACACGCGCCAACAACTGGAGCACCTACAAGGAATACGCGCAGCTGGTCAACGACCAGAGCAAGCGCCACATGACGCTGCGCGGCCTGTTCGAGTTCAAGTTCGACCCCGCCAAGGCCATTCCCGTGGAAGAGGTCGAGCCCGCCAAGGACATCGTCAAGCGCTTCGCCACCGGCGCCATGTCGCTCGGCTCCATCTCCACCGAGGCCCATGCCACGCTGGCCGTTGCCATGAACCGCATTGGCGGCAAGAGCAACACCGGTGAAGGCGGCGAAGACCAGCGCCGCTACCGCAACGAGCTCAAGGGCATCCCGATCAAGCAGGGCGACAGCCTCAAGAGCGTGATTGGCGAGGAGAACGTCGAGGTCGACCTGCCGTTGCTGGACGGCGACTCGCTGCGCTCCAAGATCAAGCAGGTGGCCTCGGGCCGCTTCGGTGTCACCGCCGAATACCTGTCCAGCGCCGACCAGATCCAGATCAAGATGGCCCAGGGCGCCAAGCCGGGCGAAGGCGGCCAGCTGCCCGGCGGCAAGGTCTCGAACTACATCGGCAAGCTGCGCCACAGCGTGCCCGGCGTGGGCCTGATCTCGCCCCCGCCGCACCACGACATCTACTCCATCGAGGATCTGGCGCAGCTCATCCACGACCTGAAGAACGTCGCGCCGCACGCCGACATCTCGGTCAAGCTCGTGTCCGAAGTGGGCGTGGGCACGATCGCGGCCGGCGTGGCCAAGTGCAAGAGCGACCACGTCGTGATCGCCGGCCATGACGGCGGCACGGGCGCATCGCCCTGGTCGTCCATCAAGCATGCCGGCGGCCCCTGGGAAATCGGCCTGGCCGAGACCCAGCAGACCCTGGTGCTCAACCGCCTGCGCGGCCGTATCCGCGTGCAGGCCGACGGCCAGATGAAGACCGGCCGCGACGTCGCCATCGGCGCGCTGCTGGGCGCCGACGAGTTCGGCTTCGCCACGGCGCCGCTGGTGGTCGAGGGCTGCATCATGATGCGCAAGTGCCACCTGAACACCTGCCCGGTGGGCGTGGCCACGCAAGACCCGGTGCTGCGCCAGAAGTTCTCGGGCAAGCCCGAGCACGTGGTGAACTACTTCTTCTTCGTCGCCGAGGAAGTGCGCCAGATCATGGCCCAGTTGGGTATCCGCAAGTTCGACGAGCTGATCGGCCGCACCGACCTGCTCGACATGCGCCAGGGCCTGGAACACTGGAAGGCCCGTGGCCTGGACTTCTCGCGCCTGTTCGCGCAGCCCAGCGTGCCCGCCGATGTGCCGCGCTTCCATGTGGACGTGCAGGACCACAACATCGAGAACACGCTGGACCGCAAGCTCATCGAGCGCTCGCGTCCCGCCATCGAAAAGGGCGAGCGCGTGCAGTTCATCGAAGTGGCACGCAACGTCAACCGCTCGGTCGGCGCCATGCTGTCCGGCGCGGTCACCCGCGTGCACCCCGATGGCCTGCCGGATGACACCATCCGCATCCAGCTCGAAGGCACGGGCGGCCAGTCGTTCGGCGCGTTCCTGACCAACGGCATCACGCTGTACCTGATCGGCGACGCCAACGACTACACCGGCAAGGGCCTCTCGGGCGGCCGCGTCGTCGTGCGCCCCAGCCTGGATTTCCGGGGCGAGGCCGTGCGCAACACCATCGTGGGCAACACCGTGATGTATGGCGCCACCAGCGGCGAGGCCTATTTCAGCGGCGTGGCTGGCGAGCGCTTCGCCGTGCGCCTGTCGGGCGCCACGGCGGTGGTGGAAGGCACGGGCGACCATGGCTGTGAATACATGACCGGCGGCACCGTGGTCGTGCTCGGCAAGACCGGCCGCAACTTCGCCGCCGGCATGAGCGGTGGCGTGGCCTATGTCTACGACGAGGACGGTCAGTTCGATTCGCGCTGCAACCTGTCGATGGTCACGCTCGAACGCATCCTGCCCAGCGACGAGCAGATGACGACCATGCCGCGCGCCACCTGGCACCGCGACCAGACCGACGAGGCCCAGCTCAAGAAGCTGCTGGAAGACCACAACCGCTGGACCGGCAGCAAGCGCGCCCGCGAGCTGCTGGACAACTGGGCCGCGTCGCGCAGCAAGTTCGTGAAGGTGTTCCCGACCGAGTACAAGCGTGCCCTGTCTGAAATGTATGAACGAAAAGTGCTTGAAGAGGCCGCCACGCCTGCGGTGGCAGCTCCTGAAAAAGTAGCGGCGGTGGCCAAGTAAGGCCCCGTACGTAAAGCACAGCATCCACGAGGAAACAGACATGGGAAAGACCACAGGCTTCATGGAATACGGGCGCATCGAAGAGGGCTACAAGAGCGTGCCCGAGCGCCTGAAGAACTACCGCGAATTCGTCATCGGCCTCGATGACGCACAGGCCCGCGTGCAGGCCGCGCGCTGCATGGACTGCGGCACGCCGTTCTGCAACAACGGCTGCCCGGTGAACAACATCATTCCGGACTTCAACGATCTGGTGTACCAGAGCGACTGGAAGAGCGCGTTCGCCGTGCTGGATTCGACGAACAACTTCCCCGAGTTCACTGGCCGCATCTGCCCCGCGCCCTGCGAGGCCGCCTGCGTGCTCAACGTGAACAACGACGCCGTCGGCATCAAGAGCATCGAGCACGCCATCATCGACCGCGCCTGGGAGCATGGCTGGGTGCAGCCTCAGCTGCCCCGGCACAAGACCGGCAAGAAGGTGGCCGTGGTCGGCGCCGGCCCGGCGGGCCTGGCGGCCGCGCAGCAACTCGCGCGCGCTGGCCACGATGTGACGCTGTTCGAGAAGAACGACCGCGTCGGCGGCCTGCTGCGCTACGGCATCCCCGACTTCAAGATGGAGAAGACGCACATCGACCGCCGCGTCAAGCAGCTCGAAGCCGAAGGCGTGGTCATCCGCACCGGCGTGTTCGTGGGTGCTGAAAAGGACGGCCTGGGCAAGGGTTCCAAGGTGACCAACTGGTCCAAGGAAACCATCACGCCCGCGCAGCTGCAGGCGGAATTCGACGCCGTGCTGCTGACCGGCGGCGCCGAGCAGAGCCGCGACCTGCCCGTGCCCGGCCGCGACCTCGACGGCATCCACTTCGCCATGGAGTTCCTGCCGCAACAGAACAAGGTCAACGCCGGCGACAAGCTCAAGGGCCAGATCCGCGCCGACGGCAAGCATGTCATCGTCATCGGCGGTGGCGACACCGGCTCCGACTGCGTGGGCACGAGCAACCGCCACGGCGCCGCCAGCGTGACCCAGTTCGAGGTCATGCCCATGCCGCCCGAGGTCGAGAACCGCCCGCTGACCTGGCCCTACTGGCCGCTCAAGCTGCGCACCAGCTCCAGCCACGAGGAAGGCTGCGTGCGCGAATTCGCCATCTCCACCAAGGAGTTCACGGGCGAAAAGGGCAAGGTCAAGGGCCTGACCACGGTGCAGGTGGAGTTCAAGGACGGCAAGCTGGTCGAGATCCCCGGCACCGAGAAGCACTACCAGGCCGACCTGGTGCTGCTGGCCATGGGCTTCACGGCACCCGTGGCGGCCGTGCTCGATGCCTTTGGCATCGAGAAGGATGCGCGCGGCAACGCCCGTGCCACGACCGACTTCACCGGCGGCTACGCCACCAGCGTGCCCAAGGTGTTCGCGGCGGGTGACATGCGCCGGGGGCAGAGCTTGGTGGTCTGGGCCATCCGAGAAGGCCGTCAGGCCGCCCGCGCGGTGGACGAGTTCCTGATGGGTTCGAGCGAGCTGCCGCGCTGAGCTTTCAGCACTCCCTCCAAAAACGGCGCCTGGGGCGCCGTTTTTTATGCTCTTTGTTTGATAGCTGCTAGCGCTTGATGGGTGGTCGCTAGAGCCGTTTTTTTGCTTGAAACCTGACGGCGGGTGAAGGGGCGAGGCGTGCGGATCGTGGACAATCTAGGGTTTTCCCGGATGCGGCCTTCACTGCCACGGCAGGCGGCGGGTTCCGTCCGAATGCTTTTTTTGTCTGTTTTTCGAGAGCCACTACACCATGAAGAAGATCGCCGCTGTTGCGCTGCTGGCCCTGGGCGCCGCGCTGGCTGGATGCAGCAAGAACGAAACCGCACAACCCGCCGCCGCGTCCGCGCCGGCCGCCGCGGCCAAGATCGTCGTCGGCCTGGACGACAACTTCCCGCCCATGGGCTTCCGCGACGACAAGAACGAACTCGTGGGTTTTGACATCGACATGGCCAAGGAAGCGGCCAAGCGCCTGGGCCTGGAAGTGGAGTTCAAGCCCATCGACTGGAGCGCCAAGGAAGCCGAACTGTCGGGCAAGCGCGTGGACGCGTTGTGGAACGGCCTGACCATCACCGAAGAGCGCAAGCAGAACATTCTGTTCACCGCACCCTACATGGAAAACCACCAGATCATCGTGGTGGCCGCCAACTCCGCCATCAAGACCAAGGCCGACCTGGCCGGCAAGGTGGTGGGCGCCCAGGAAGGCAGCAGCGCCGTGGACGCCGTGAAGAAGGACGACGCCGTCTTCAAGAGCTTCAAGGAACTCAAGACCTTTGGCGACAACGTGACCGCGCTGATGGACCTCTCCACCGGACGCCTTGAAGCCGTGGTGGTGGACGAGGTGGTGGGCCGCTACTACGTGGCCAAGAAGCCTGACCAGTACGCCGTGCTGCAGGACCACTTCGGCACCGAAGACTACGGCGTGGGTCTGCGCAAGGACGACACCGAACTGCATGCCAAGATCGACAAGGCCCTGGCCGAGATGAAGGCAGACGGTGCTGCGGCCAAGATTGCCGAGCAGTGGTTTGGCAAGAACATCATTAAATAAGGTGACAACCCCCTGAGCGGCTGCGCCGCTTCCCCCTTCTCTCGCCTCGCTGCGCGAGCCGGGAAGGGGGACGCCACCAGCGCGGCGGGGCGGCCCTTGCGCGGTGGCCGCTGGTTCGGGCCGTGCCAGTTGCAACGGCCACTGGAAAATTCTCTCGGAACTGTCGCCACAGCATGGACTACGTTCTCTCCCTCCTGGGGCCGCTGGCGCAGGGCGCCACCGTCACCCTCAAGCTGTTCGTCATCACGCTGGCGCTGGCGCGGGTGTCGCACTGGAAGGTGCTGTCGGCAGCGGTCAACGGCTACATCTGGCTCAGGCGCGGCACGCCGCTCATGCTGCAGATGCTGTTCATCTACTTCGCGCTGCCCTTCGTGCCGGTGGTGGGCGTGCGTCTGCCGGACTTTCCGGCCGCCGTGGTGGCGTTCGCGCTGAACTACGCGGCCTACTTTGCCGAGATCTTCCGCGCTGGCATCCAGTCGGTGGACCGGGGCCAGTACGAGGCCGCCAAGGTGCTGGGCATGGGCTACGGCCAGACCATGCGCCGCATCGTGCTGCCGCAGATGGTGCGCAGCATCCTGCCGCCCATGAGCAACGAAACCATCACGCTGGTGAAGGACACCTCGCTCATCTACGTGCTGGCCCTCAACGACCTGCTGCGCGCCGCGCGCGGCATCGTGCAGCGCGACTTCACCACCACGCCCTTCATCGTCGCGGCGGCTTTTTATCTGGCCATGACGCTGCTGCTCACCTGGGGCTTCCAGCGCCTG
>JANJVX010000051.1 GCA_024709845.1 Burkholderiaceae bacterium
CTTCGGTCACTCGTCGCAGCAGATCAACGTGGCTGCGCACATCTCCATCTGGTATGCCGTGGCCGCCATCGCCTTTGGCGCCAAGCCCATGTCCGAGCGCGTCAGCCGTGGCGCCTTCCTGCTGTACATCCTGTTCCTGCAGCTCGCCAGTGCCCACCACCTGTTGGCCGACCCCGGCATCAGCACCGAGTGGAAAGTGGTGAACACCAGCTACTTCATGTACTTCGCCGTGCTGGCTTCGATGATCCACGCGCTGTCGATTCCTGGTGCCATGGAAGTGGCCCAGCGCGCACGCGGCTACGACAAGGGCCTGTTTGAGTGGCTGCGCAAGGCACCCTGGGGCAACCCCGTGTTCTCCGGCGTGTTCATCTCGCTCGTGGGCTTCGGCTTCCTGGGCGGCATCACCGGCGTGATGATGGGTACCGAGCAGCTGAACCTGCTGATCCACAACACCATTTACGTGCCTGGCCACTTCCACGCCACCGTGGTGATCGGTACGACGCTGACCTTCATGTCGCTGACGTACTTCCTGATTCCCGTGTTGTTCCGTCGCGAGATGATCAACCCGGGCCTGGCCAAGATCCAGCCGTACCTGTTCGGTTTCTCGATGTACTTCTTCTGCCTCGTGATGATGGGCGCCGGCACGCTGGGCGTTTCCCGCCGTCACTGGGACATGGCCTTCAGCGGCGCGGCCCTGGCCTACGAATGGCCCGGCGCTGCCTACCTGATGATGGGCCTGGTCGGCGTTGGCGGCATCATTGCCATCGCCGGTGGTGCGATCTACATCTACATCACCGTCGGCTCGCTGCTGTGGGGCAAGAAGCTGGATACCGGCACCGTGAGCGCCAAGTTCACCCCGGTGATGCGCGCTGCTCCCACCGCTGCCGCCCAGACGTACGGTTCCGCAGGTTTCGTGGCTCCTGGCACTTTCGTGCTGGCTGTGTTCTTCCTCGTGACCTTCGTGCTCTACTACTTCATCAACTGGAAGTACCTCGGTCAGCTCTGGGGCCTTAGCTAAGCGGGATACTGCGCCATGCACACCACCACGCTCAAGCCCGCCGGGCGCAGTGCAGCGCAGTTGACGCGCGACGTCATCTCGCTGTTCAAGCTGCGCATCGGTGTGCTGATCATGATTACCGCGCTCGTGGGCATGGCGGTCTCGCCCGGCCCCTCGCCCAGCATGGCACAGGTCCTCGTGCTGGCGCTGTCGGTGCTCATCGCGTCGGCGAGCGCGGGTGCGTTCAACCAGTATGTCGAGCACGAAAGCGACCGGCTGATGGCGCGTACGCGCGGCCGCGCGTTCGCCACCGGTGCGCTGCCCCACCACCCCGCCTGGCTGGTCCTCATGGCCGTGCTGCTGGCGGGGGCCGTGGCGGCGGCGTGGCTGGTGCTGAACGGGATGGCCGCGCTGTACGTCTTCCTGGGCGCCTTCTTCTACGGGGTGGTCTATACCCTGTGGCTGAAGCGCCGCAGCACGATGAACATCGTCATCGGCGGCCTGGCAGGCAGCTTCGCGGTGCTCGCGGGTGCCGCCGCCATCGATCCGCAGCTCGGGCCCCTGCCCATGCTGCTGGCGCTCGTTCTGTTCCTCTGGACGCCGCCCCACTTCTGGAGCCTGGCCATCGCCAACCGTGCGGACTATGCCCAGGCAGGCGTGCCCATGCTGCCCGTCGTCGTGGGGCCTGAGCGTGCAGCGCGCACGGTTCTGGTCAGCACGGTGGCGTTGTTCGTGGCCTCGCTGTTGCCCCTGGGCTTCGGTGCGGGTCCCGTCTATGCCGTTGGCGCACTCGCTGGCGGCCTGCATTTCGTGTACAAGTCCTGGCTTCTGGCGCGCGACACCAACCGCGCCACTGCCATGGGTTCCTTTTTCGCATCGCTGGTGCAGCTGAGCGTCCTGCTGGTCGCTGCCTGCATCGACGGCTTCATGCGATAACTTCCAGCGGCAGGAACTCCCCATGCATACCACAGCCCTTCTTCGCGGATACCTCGCGGTGGCGCTGTGTCTGGTCATGGGCCTGCTGCTGCCCCATTCTTCCCAGGCCGCGTCGCACACCGACATGGGCCTGGATCGTGATATGGCGCTGCGCCTGAGCCAGGAGGCGGTTGGCCGCAAAGTCGGCGACCATACCCTGCTCGACCGCGAGGGCCGTCCCGTGCGGCTGTCCTCTTACCGGGGCAAGCCGCTGCTGGTCAGCTTTATCTACACAGGCTGCTTCCAGGTCTGCCCCACCACCACGCGTTCGCTGCAGGAAACCGTGCAGGGCCTGCAGAAAGTCTTCGGCACCAGCCAGTTCAACGTGGTGAGCATTGGTTTCAACCAGCCCGACGATTCGCCCGTGGCGCTCAAGGCGTTTGCCGCCCAGTACCAGATCAACCAGCCCAGCTGGGAATTTCTGAGCCCTTCCATGAGCACGATTGGTGCCATTGCGAAGGACTTCGGTTTTGTCTATGCGCCGACCCCGGCCGGCTTCGACCATGTGCTCCAGGTGTCGCTGCTCGATGCCGACGGCCGCATCGTGCGCCAGATCTATGGTGAGAGCATCAAGCCCGCCGAGATCGGCGAGCCGATCAAGCAGCTGCTCAGCGGCATGCCGGTAGAGCCCGCCACGATGCTCGACGACGTGATGGACCGCATTCGCATTCTGTGCACCGTGTACGACCCCAAGACCGGCTCGTACCGCGTGGACTACACACTGCCCATCCAGATCGCGGGCGGCGTGACTTTTTTCATTCTCATGCTGGTGTTTTTCTTCAATGAGTGGCGCTCGAACCGGCCGGGCGCCCGCTCCAAGGGGGCGCGCAGCGTCTGACGCCCGCCGTTCAATGTCGCCTTCTGGTTCAGGCTTCGTTCGCGAAGACCTCCCCGTTCAGCAGTCCACCTCCCCGGTTCCCCGCATCGCCGATGCCTACCGCGCCATTGAGCATGTCTTCGATGTGCCGTTTGGCGGCGCCCTGAACCCGCTCAAACATCTCGGTGCACTGGGGTTCATGCTCTTCTGGCTGCTGGTGGTCAGTGGCGTGGTGCTCTATGTGCTGCTCGACACCTCGGCGGCGGGGGCATACCGCTCCATTGATGAACTGTCGCAGGTGCCCTGGATGCTGGGCACGGCCCTGCGCGGACTGCACCGCTACGCGGCCGACGGCTTCGTCATCGTCATGCTCGCGCACCTCGCGCGAGAATGGGTGCTGGGCCGCTACAAGGGCTTTCGCGCCGTTCCCTGGCTGACCGGCATTCCCCTGATTGCCCTGGCCTTTGTCTGCGGCATCGGCGGTTTCTGGCTCAACTGGGACCAGCTGGGCCAGTTCTCCGCCATCGCCACGGCGGAGTGGTTCGACGCGCTGCCCTTTCTTGCGTCGCCCCTCGCACGCAATTTCCTCGGCGACGCCAACCTGAACCGCCTGTTCACGCTGTTCGTCTTCGTTCACCTGGGCATGCCCCTGCTGATGGTGTTCGGGCTGTGGTTCCACATCCAGCGCATCAGCCACGCCCGCGTCTTTCCGCCCCGTGCGATGGCACTGGCCACGGCGGCCACCTTGCTGCTGCTGGCGCTCGTGCTTCCCGTGCGCAGCCAGGGGCCGGCCAACCTGGCCACGGTTCCCCAGAACCTGCAGCTCGACTGGATACTGCTCTTCATCCATCCGCTGACGGATGCCACTTCCCCCATCGCGGTGTGGATTCTGCTCGTGGCGGCATTCGCCGTGCTGCTGGCACTGCCACTGCTGCCCGCGCGTGCGCAGCCCGTGGCCGTTGTCGATCCGGGCAACTGCAGCGGCTGCCGTCGCTGCTTCGACGATTGCCCCTACTCCGCCGTCACCATGGTGCCGCACACCAACGGACGGCGAGGCGTGGAACTGGCGGTGGTCGATGCAGACCTGTGCGCAAGCTGCGGCATCTGCGTTGGTGCCTGTCCCTCCTCCACACCATTCCGCAGCACAGAGAGGCTGGTCACCGGGATCGACATGCCGCAGTGGCCCATCCATGACCTGCGCGAGCGCCTGCTGCAAGGCCTGGCCGCCATGCCCGGCCCGCGCCGCTACGTCGTCTTCGGCTGTGACCACGGCGCGCGCGCTGACACCACGGCCGCTCCCGACGTGCTGCATTTCAGCCTGGTGTGCGCTGGTATGCTCCCGCCCTCATTCATCGAATACGCGCTGCGCGGCGGCGCTGACGGCGTGCTTGTCAGCGGCTGCCGCGAAGGCGGATGCGAATTCCGCCTGGGCCAGCGCTGGACGCAGCAGCGCCTGGGTGGTGAGCGCCCCCCCCATCTACGGGCCACGGTGCCTGCGGAACGCTGGCATGTGGCCTGGGCGGACCGTGGCGACGAGGCGGCGCTGGCCGCCGCCCTCAGCCAATTGCGCGCACGCACCGGCGCCACCGAACCATTTTTGCCTCTGGAGAGTACCCCATGAACCGAGCCTTGAACTGGACAGGCCAGGCCCTTTTGTATAGCTGTTTCGCGCTGGCCATAGGCGTTTTTTCACGCTGGCCGGTATACCACCCGCTGCAGGCCGACCACGCGCTGATCAAGATCAGCTTCGTCCACCATGGGGTGCGCGTGGCGGACTGCCGCCCCTACACCAAGGAGGAGCTGGCGAAGCTTGCGCCCAACATGCGTGCACCCATGAAGTGCGAGCGCGAGCGCTCCCCCGTGCATGTCGAACTGGACATCGACGGCAAAACGGTGTTCCAGAAAACAGCCAACCCCTCGGGCCTTTCGCGTGATGGTGCCTCCACGGTCTATCACAGCGTCGATGTTCCCGCAGGTGAGCACCGCATCACCGTCCGCCTGAAGGACGACAAGACTGCGGAGGGCTTCACGCACCAGCACGACTCCACCGTTACCCTCAAGCCTGCCCAGGTGCTGATCATCGACTTCAGCGCCGAGCGGGGAGGAATCATCCTGTCATGAGCGCCATCCCCCGCCCCCCTTTCGGCCGCACCAGCGGCCATTCGCCCCCGGCTGCAGCGCAGACCCAGGCGGAATACGATCTTGCCGTGCCCCAGGACGCCCGCCGCGCCCTGGCGCGGGGCTGGCTTTGGCTGGGACTGTTTGCACTGATTGGCTCGGGCCTGTTCTCCATCCTGCTGGTGCTTTCGCGCACGCCGGGCATCAACCAGATGCTGCCTGCGGCCAATTTTTTCCACGTCTCGCTGGTGCTGCATGTGGATTTGTCGGTGCTGGTCTGGTTTGTCGCGCTCGGCGGGCTGCTGTGGAGCCTCAACAGCTCGCAGCGCGGGTCCGGGTGGGGCTGGATCGCGCTGTGGATCACGGCAGCGGGCACCGCGGCGATGTCACTCGCACCGTTCCTCAATCCGGGCGAGCCGATCATGGCCAACTACATTCCGGTGCTGTCGTCCCCGCTGTTTCTGGCGGGGCTGGCCGTGTTCGGTCTGGGTGTGGGCGTTCTGGTGCTGCGCAGCATGCTGCTGGCGCCGCGGCTGGGCTTCGGGTTCGGCGGCCAGGGGGCCCTGCACTTCGGCCTGAATGCGGCGGCCGTGTCCATGGCGGTGGCCCTGCTGTCGTTCGCCTGGTCGTATGCGGTGGTTCCGCAGTCGCTCGACGGCAAGGCCTACTACGAGATTCTGTTCTGGGGGGGCGGGCATGCGCTGCAGTTCACCTGGACGCTGCTCATGCTCGTGGGCTGGCTCTGGCTGGCCAACGCCTGCGGCGCACGCGTGCCCCTGAGCCCGCGCGTCACGCTGATGATGCTCGGCCTGGCCCTGGTGGGGGTTTTCGTCACCCCCTACGCCTACCTGGCCTATGACGTGGCCTCGGTGGAGCATCGCAACCTGCTCACCTGGGCCATGCGCGTGGGCGGTGGCCCAGCCATCGTGCCCGTGGGGCTGGCCGTGGTGGTGGCCGTGTTCAACCACCGCCTGACCCAGGAGACGATGCGCCCCTTGCGCGCCGCGCTGCTGTCGTCCGTGCTGCTGTTCGCGGCGGGCGGCGTGATCGGCGTCTTCATCAATGGCAGCAACGTGCGCATTCCCGCGCACTACCACGGCTGCATCGTGGGCGTCACGCTGGCGCTCATGGGCGTGGTCTACAAGGTGCTGCCCGCGCTGGGCTACGGTGCGCCGCAGGGGCGCCTGGCCACCTGGCAGCCCTGGCTCTATGGCGCGGGCCAGCTGATGCACATCATCGGTCTGGTCTGGTCGGGTGGCTATGGCGTGCAACGCAAGGTGGCGGGCGCCGAGCAGGTGCTGCGCAGCACCGCCGAAGTGGCCGGCATGGGCCTCATGGGCCTGGGCGGCCTGATTGCCATCATCGGCGGACTGCTGTTCGTCGTCGTGGTGATCCAGGCCATTCGCAACACGCCTGCGTCCGCAGGCCAAATACAGACGACACAACCATGAAACATTTCCAGGCCTTGCTGCAGTGGCTGTTTCTGCGCGCCGAGGGACTGTTCAACGCGGCGTTCGGCGACCGTATCAACCCCTTCTACCATCTGGGCGCCATCACCTTCTTCCTTTTCTGGGTAGTGGGCGGGACCGGGCTGTACGTCTACATCTTCTTCGAAACCGGCCTGAGCGAGGCCTATTCGTCCGTGGTGTCCCTGTCGCAGGATCAGTGGTACGCGGGCGGCATCATGCGCAGCATCCACCGCTACGCCTCCGACGCCATGGTGCTCACCATGATGCTGCACATGCTGCGCTACTTCGCCTTCAACCTGTACCACGGCTTCCGCTGGTTCTCATGGGTGACCGGCGTGATGCTGATCTGGATGGTGTACGCCTCCGGCATCAACGGCTACATGTTGCCCTGGGACCAGCTCGCGCAGTACGTCACCGTGGCCACCTTCGAGTGGCTCGACTGGCTGCCGAGCTTCGGCGGCACGCTGATGCGCAACTTCGTCTACTCCGACCATGTGGGCGACCGCTTCTTCACCCTGCTGTCGTTCATGCACCTGGGCATTCCGCTGGTGCTGCTGATGGTGATGTGGATCCACGTGCAGCGCGTGCCCAAGGCGCGCACCACGCCGCCACGCCCCATCGTGGTGGGTCTGCTGCTGTCCATGCTCGTGCTGTCGCTGGTGGCGCCTGTGCACAGCCAGGGCGGGGCGTCCGATCTGAGCACCGCCGTGACCAGCGTGGAGCTGGACTGGTTCTACCTGGCCCTCTTCCCGCTGCTGACCGAATGGCCGCTGGGTCAGGTCTGGGCGCTGGTGGTGGGCGGTTCTATCGTGCTGTGTCTGCTGCCCTGGTGGCCGCCGAAATTCCGCCGTGGCGACAAGCGCAAGCACCTGGTCGTGGCACATGGCGCACAGGGCGCCAGCGCAGAATTCAAGGTGCGCGAAGACGAGACCATCCTCGATGCAGGCCTGCGCGAAGGCCTGGCGCTGCCCTATGAATGCCGCAATGGCGGCTGCGGGCTGTGCCTGTGCAGCGTGGAGCATGGCAGCGTCGAGCACCGCCCCTACCAGCGCAGTGCGCTGCCCGATGCCCTCAAGGCCCAGGGCAAGGCGCTGATGTGCTGCGCGGTGCCGAAAGGCGACGTGGTCATCGAGGTGGATGGATTCGTTCCGAGCGCGACGGCCGTCAGCGCCACGGTGCACAGCGGCACGGTGGCCGGGCTGGAGCGCCTGGCCGAGGACGTGATGCGCGTGCTGATTGCATTGCCCCAGGGCCAGACCCTGGATTTCGAAGCCGGTCAGTACATCGACATCCTGCTGGACGACGGCCAGCGCCGCGCCTTCTCGTTTGCCAATGCGCCGCACACGCGCGAGCAGATTGAGCTGCATGTGCGCCTGATTCCTGGCGGGCGTTTCACCACCCATGTGTTTGACGGCATGAAGGTGGGAGACCCCATCCGCTTCGAGGGCCCGCGCGGCAGCTTCACGCTGCGCGACAGCATGCACCCCATCCTGTTCGTGGCCGGCGCCACCGGCTTCGCACCCATCAAGAGCATCGTCGAGGATGCCTTCCAGCGCGGTGTGCAGCGGCCCATGCGCCTGTACTGGGGTGTGCGCCAGCGCAAGGACCTCTACATGCTGGCACTGTGCGAACAGTGGCAAAAGGAGCACCCGAACTTCACCGTGGTGCCCGTGGTTTCCGAGCCCTCAGAGGGCGACGGCTGGACGGGCCGCACGGGCCTGGTGCACGAGTCCATGCTGAAAGATTTTGCCGACCTCAGCGGCCACGAGGTCTACCTCTGCGGCTCGGTGAAGATGGTGGAGACCGCCGTGCCGGCCTTCCTGGCCCAGGGCCTGGGCGAGGACGCCTGCTTCTCCGACGCCTTCCTGATGGCCGCCCCGGCCCAAGCCCCGGCGCAGCAGTAAGCCGTCCCAAGCAAAACCGCCCGGCACCCCGAAAGGAGCCGGGCGGCTTTTTTTTTTCCTGTGTCAGAGACCGAGCGTTGCGTACAGCGCGTCCATGCGCGCCGTCACATCGGCATCCATGGTGATGGTGCGGCCCCATTCGCGCTGCGTCTCGCCGGGCCACTTGTTCGTGGCGTCCATGCCCATCTTGCTGCCCAGGCCGCTCACGGGCGAGGCGAAGTCGAGGTAGTCGATGGGGGTGTGCTCCACCACCATGGTGTCGCGTGCCGGGTCCATGCGCGTGGTCAGCGCCCAGACGACCTCCTTCCAGTCGCGCACGTCCACGTCCTCGTCCACCACCACGATGAACTTGGTGTACATGAACTGGCGCAGGTGGCTCCACACGCCCATCATCACGCGGCGCGCGTGGCCGGGGTAGGCCTTCTTGATGCGCACCAGCGCCATGCGGTAGCTGCAGCCCTCGGGCGGCAGGTAGAAGTCCACGATCTCGGGGAACTGGCGCTGCAGCAGAGGGATGAACAGCTCGTTCAGCGCCACGCCCAGCACGGCGGGCTCGTCGGGCGGCTTGCCGGTGTAGGTGGAGTGGTAGATCGCATCCTTGCGCAGCGTGATGCGGTCCACCGTGAATACCGGGAACTCGGCCTGCTCGTTGTAATAGCCCGTGTGGTCGCCATACGGCCCTTCGAGCGCATGCTCCCAGCCGCTGGCATGCGTGGCGTCGGGCTGGATATGGCCTTCGAGCACGATTTCGGCGTTGGCCGGCACGCGCAGCGGCACGCCCAGTGCGGGTGCCACCTCGGTGCGCGCTCCGCGCAGCAGGCCGGCGAACTGGTATTCCGACAGGCTGTCGGGCACGGGCGTGACGGCGCCCAGGATGGTCGCCGGGTCGGCCCCCAGCGCCACGGCTACTGGGTAGGGCTGGCCGGGGTTCATGGCGCAGTGGTCGCGGAAGTCGAGCGCGCCGCCCCGGTGGGCCAGCCAGCGCATGATGAGCTTGTTGCGGCCCAGCACCTGCTGGCGGTAGATGCCCAGGTTCTGCCGCGTCTTGTGCGGCCCCTGCGTGATGACCAGGCCCCAGGTGACCAGCGGCGCCACGTCGCCGGGCCAGCAGTGCTGGATGGGCAGGCGCGCCAGGTCCACGTCCTGGCCCTCCCACACCACCTCCTGGCAGGGTGGGCTGCTCCGCTCCTTGGGCGCCATGTTCCAGAGCGTCTTGAGCAGGCCGCCCATGCCCACCATCTCCTTGAAGCCCTTGGGCGCCTCGGGCTCCTTGAGTGAGGCCAGCAGCTCGCCAAACGGCCGTAGCCCGGCGATGCTCTCCACGCCCATGGCGCGCGCCACGCGCTCGGGCGTGCCGAACAGGTTGGCCAGAACGGGCATGGTGTGACCGGTGGGGTTTTCAAACAGCAGGGCCGGGCCACCGGCACGCAGCACACGGTCGCACAGGGCGGTCATTTCCAGGCACGGTGACACCGGCTCGGTAATGCGGCGCAGCTCGCCGGTATGTTCGAGCTGGGTGAGGAAGCTGCGGAGGTCGTGCGTGGGCATAGGGGGTGATTTTCAGATGAAATCGGGCTTTTGCGTCGGTGTGGATTGCGCAGGCAGCTATTCTTTTTGACCCAACTCATGGGAGCCGGCCGAAAGCAGCGCATGTGCTCCGTTGTCATAATGGACCGCTCTTGCCCGGTACAGCCGGGCGCGATGCGCGGGGTGTGACAGGCCCGGCGGCGATTGTGAGGGGGCATGGTGACTGAACATTTGAAAACCGACTCGGCCGTGGTGCCCTTGTTGTGGCGCTTGTCCACGCTGCTGCTGGGGGCGGGGATGCTGGTGCTGGGGTTGGGCCTGCTGTTTTCGGTGCTGGGTTTGCGCGCAGGCATGGAGCAGTTCTCCAGTGTTACGCTGGGCTTGGTCACATCGGCCTATTTTGTGGGTTTTGTCGCGGGCACCTTCGCCTGCCCGGTGGTGATCCGCAAGGTGGGCCACATCCGGGCGTTTGCCGCCATGGCGTCGCTGGCGTCCACGATGCCCATCCTGCACGTTTTCTGGGTTGACCCCTGGTTCTGGGGCTTCCTGCGTCTGGTCACCGGGATGTGCATGGTGGGCCTGTTCATCGCCATCGAGAGCTGGCTCAACACCCTGGCACCCAATGCACTGCGTGGGCGGCTGTTTGCGGTGTATATGGCCATCAACTTTGTGGCCATGGCGCTGGGCCAGTGGCTGGTGCTGGTGGGCGGGGGGTTGGGTTTTGTGCCGTTTGCCCTGGTGTCGGTCATGTTTTCGTTCGCACTGCTGCCCATCACCATGACCGAGGTGGACGAGCCGGAGCCTGTGGAGGCTCCCCGTTTCAGGGTGCGCAGTCTGTACGACGCCTCGCCCATGGGCATGGCTGCAGCACTGGCTTCGGGCCTGTTGACGGGTGCTTTCTATGGCATGAGTGCCGTCTTCGGCAAGTCCGTGGGGTTTTCCGATGCCGGAGTCGCCAGCTTCATGGCGACGGCGATTCTGGGCGGCGCCGCGCTGCAGTGGCCAGTGGGGCATTTTTCGGATACCCACGACCGGCGAGTGGTGTTGCTGTGGGTGTGTGTACTGGGTGCGCTGGTGAGTGTCTTGGGCTATTTGCTGGCTGAAAACGCGGTGGATGCACTGGTGCCGCTGGCCTTGCTGTTTGGTGGGCTGATCTTCTCCATCTATGGCCTGTGCGTGGCACATGTGAATGATGTAATCGATTCGTCCCGGCTGGTGGAATTTACCGGCGGCCTGCTGCTGATCCACGGCGTGGGGGCGGCAGTGGGCCCGATTCTGGCGGGCGCCGTGATGGATGTGGCCGGTCCGTCGAGCCTGATGCTGTTTTATGCCACCGTGCTGTCTGCGCTGGCGCTGTATTCGTTCCAGCGCCTCAAAGTGGCGGCGCCGGTGCCGGCAGAGCAGAAAGCCGATTTTGTCGCCATGGGGGCGGGCTCCCAGGCCGTGCTGCAGATGGACCCCCGGGGAACGGCCGAGGAAGGCGGTATGGGCCCGGAGCACGCTGAGCGGTCGTCTGGTGGCGTCTGATCCTGGCGGGCCGTCAATCGGCAGAGGCTGCCAGCCCTTCCCAGCGCTGGTTCAGCGGATGTGCGACGCCCAGCAAGTCCAGCGCGCGGGCAACGCTGGCGTCCACGATGTCCGCCACGCTCTGGGGGTGCAGGTAGAACGCGGGCACGGGCGGGCAGACGATGGCGCCCATCTCGGTCACGCTGACCATGTTGCGCAGGTGCACCAGGTGCAGCGGTGTCTCGCGCACCATGAGCACCAGGCGGCGGCGTTCCTTGAGCACCACGTCGGCCGCGCGCGTGAGCAGGCTGTCGGACAGGCCGTGCGCCACGGCTGCCAGCGTGCGCATGGAGCATGGGGCAATGACCATGCCCGCGCACTGGAACGAGCCGCTGGCGATGCTGGCGCCCACATTGCGCGCGTCGTGCACCGTATGCGCCAGCGCCTCCACCGAGGCAGCGTCCATGGCCATTTCGTGCCGCAGGGTGCGCCAGCCCGCGTCGGACACCACCAGGTGCGATTCGACGCCTGCGCAAGTCTGCAGCACCTGGAGCAGGCGCACGCCATACACCGCGCCGCTGGCCCCCGAAATCGCCACGATGATGCGGCGGGGCGCGGCCGGCGCTGTCAGGCTCATGCCGCCATCCGGGTGGTTTCGGGCAGTGGCCCGGGGCCGCCGGGCCCATCCGGCGCGCCATCGGCGTGGGGGATGAGCGGGTGTGCCAGCAGATCGGCCTTCACTTGCTCCAGCACATGCAGGGCCTGCGCCGGGTCGAAGTCCTCATGGCGCCGCTTCTTCACGCCGTACTGCTGCAGCTGGTAGTGGCGGTCGGCCGTGATGCCGTGGCGCGCCAGGCAACCCTGCACGCAGTTGAGCGGGCAGCCGTCGAGCGCGACGATGGGACGGCCCGAGCGCGCCGTGCGCACCAGGCTGGGCACGTCGCCGCCGACACCGGCGATGCATGACATCTCGGCCACGCCCGCCCGGTCCAGGCGCAGCGCCACATGGTTGGCCAACTGCGCGGCACTGGAGCAGCCCGAGCAGGAATAGACCAGCGGCAGCGGATCGGCGGGCGTGCTCATGGCCGCGCACCTGGATAGAGCGGGTCGGCGCCCGAAGGTGTCTGCGCGGGCCGCGCGCCAGGGCGCAGGGCCGACAGGCGCGAAAGCACCTGCCGTGGCGCCCATTGCTGCAGATCCAGCACGGGCAGTTCGAGCGCGTCCAGCGTGTTTTTCACCACCAGACCCAGTTCGGTATCGCCTTCCATGACCAGGCGGCGGTTGAAGAACAGCGTGTCCGGGTCTTGCTGGCGCTGCGCCAGGAGCAGGAAGTCGTGGGCCGAGGCGGCAATGCACAGGTCGGTTTCGGCATGGCGGGCGCGTGGCGCGAAGGCGCCGCCCGTCCAGGTGAAGTCGAACGTGACGCGCGCGTCGCGCACATGGATGCGCAGACGCTTGTTGAGCAGCATGTCGCCCACGTCCCGGGGCAACTGGCGCGCAACGCCCAGGTTGAGCGCCGTAACCAGCAGCATCGACCCCGGGAAGGCTGGCAGGCGCGAAGTGAGCGCTGCCAGGGGGGAGGGCAGGGTGAAGGGTGCGGGTGGGGTGTGGTTCATGGCTTTCCTTGAGGGCGACGGGGCGCTGTATGCCGACAGAAGCACGCAGGCGCCATGGTTCATGATTGGACAGCGATCAGGGCCTCCCTGGCAAGTCCTGCACGGGTTCAGGCCGTGGTCAGGGCCTCGGGCTCCACCAGGTTCAGGCCGGGCTGGCCGTGCCAGTAGCCGTTGCAACTTTGCTCGGGCATGAGGGGCTGCAACCGTGCACGGGCCTCGCGCGGGTCCAGGGAGCCTTTGCGCACGGCATCGAACAGGGCCACGATCTCGCCCGTCTGCTGGGCCTGCGGGCTGATGCGCGCCACGGCCACGCCCATGCGCTGCATGCGTGGCAGCTCGTCGATGAGGTTGTGCACGCGGGCTGACTGCGTCTGAATGCCGTTGAGCACGAGGAATTCCTCGCTCTCGCGCGTCTTGAGCATCAGGCCATCGGGGTGATCCAGGCAGCTGAACTGGCAGTCGTCCTTGGGCAGGTTGCGCTGGCGCGCGGTGAAGCAGCGCGCCGAAAAAGCCAGCGCCATGCGTCCATAGGCGAACACCTCGGTCTGCAGGTTCTGCGGACCGTTCTGGATCAGGGCGGAGAGGTCCTGGTGCTTCATCTCCAGCGGCGCCACCCAGCGCGTGGCGCCCAGCGATGCCAGCCACTGCAGCGCGGGCTGGTTGTAGATGTTCAGGTGCAGGCCGCCCACGAAGGGGCGCTTGGCCGAGGCCATGCGCTGCACCGCGCCCATGTCATTGGCCTCCACAAGGTAGTCCGTATTGTTCGTCACCTTGTGCATGGTGCTCACTTCCACGCCCGATTCGAGCAGCACCTGCGTGGACAGCACGGCCTCCTTGCCCGAGGCGCGCATCAGGTCGGCGATGTCGAGCCAGTCCTGCAGGCGCAGCTCCTTGCGGCGCGAGCAGACGGTTTCGCCGAGGTAGACGATGTCCACCGGGGACGCCGCCACGGCCTGGTAGAAGTCGAAATAGGTCTGGCGCGGCCAGTAGTACTGCGGCGCACCCAAAGAGAGCTTGATCATGGTCGTCATTTCCAGGGGCGGTGGTAGGCGCCCAGGGTGTGCTGCTGGCCTTCGGCGACCTGGTCGAGGCTGGCCATCCAGGCGGTCTTGGGGGCGTAGCGCAGCGGGTCGGCCAGGCAGTTGTCGATGGCGTCGCGCCAGACCTTGGTGACCTGGGCCACGTAGGCGGGGCTGCGCTGGCGGCCCTCGATCTTGACGGCGCGCACGCCCATTTTCATGAGTTTTGGCAGCAGTTCGAGGGTGTTGAGGCTGGTGGGCTCCTCGATGGCGTAGTAGTTCTCGTCCTCGCCCACATCAAAGCGCCCCTTGCACAGCGTCGGGTAGCCCGCGTTCTCGCCGGGGGCGTAGCGGTCGATCAGCACGCCACCCAGGCGCGACTCCAGCCCCTTGGGGGTTTCCTGCCAGCGCACCGACTTGGCCGGCGAGCACACGCCGTGGGTGTTGGGCGACTCACCCGTCACATAGGACGAGAGCGCGCAGCGCCCCTCGACCATCACGCACAGGCTGCCGAAGCCGAACACCTCGATTTCGACCGGCGTGGCGTCGATCACGCGCTGCACCTGCTCGGTGGACAGCACGCGCGGCAGCACCGCGCGCACGATGCCGAACTGCTCGCGGTAGAAGTTGATGGCGTCGGCGCTGGTGGCCGAACCCTGCACCGACAGGTGCAGGCGCAGCTTCGGGTGGTGCTGCGCGCCGTACTGCATCAGGCCCGGGTCGGCGAGGATGACCGCGTCCATGCCCAGGTCCACGGCCTTGTCCATGGCGGCGCGCCAGGGCGCGGGGTTGGCGGCCTGTGGGTAGGTGTTGAGCGCCATGAACACCTTGCAGCCGCGTGCGTGCGCATACTCGATGCCGTTGGCGATGGCCGCCTCGTCGAAGTTCAGCCCGGCGAAGTTGCGCGCGTTGGTCGCGTCGCGCAGGCCCAGGTAGACGCAGCTGGCGCCGTTGTCCACGGCGGCCTTGAGCGCGGGCAGGCTGCCGGCGGGGCAGACCAGTTCAAAGGGCGCGGCAGCGCCATCGGGCGCGGCCACATGGGGAGAGGGGTTCAGGGTTTGCATGCGGTCGGGGTTCCAGGAACCTTTGCTGGCGCGGGCGCACGGACAGGCGCCATCGCAAGCGCGCAACGATACGCCTCGCGAGATACCCATGTCATGACATTTGTCAAGTTCCCCGCCAAAGGCCGAGGCCCTCGGTCGGGCATGGTTTTTTGCCCTCCGCCGAGGGCGCCGGGCCGACAGATGCATCGATAATTCGTACGCATACCATGAACAAAAACCTGTGGCTGCTCGCCCTGTGCCAGGGGCTCTTCCTGACCAACAACGTGGTCTTCATCGCCATCAACGGGCTTGTCGGCCTGCAGCTGGCGCCCTGGGGCTGGATGGCGACGCTGCCCGTCATGGGCTATGTGGTGGGTGGTGCCCTGTCCACGCCGCTGGTGGCGCGCAGCCAGGCGCGCTGGGGGCGCAAGGTCTCGTTCCAGATCGGCCTGGCCGTGGCCGCGCTCTCGGCCCTGGCGTGTGCCTGGGCCGCGTTCGCGGGCAGCTTCTGGCTGCTGTGCGCCGCCACCGTGGTGGCGGGCTACTACAGCGCCAACGGCCAGCTCTACCGTTTCGCCGCCGCCGAGCTGGCCGCGCCGGCCTACCGCGAGAAGGCGGTGTCGTTGGTGCTGGCGGGCGGCCTGCTGGGCGCCGTGGCCGGGCCCAACCTGGCCAGCGCCACGCGCACGCTGCTGGCCGTGCCCTTCGCGGGCGCCTACGTGGCGCTGGTGGGCGTGGCCCTGCTGTCCATGGCGCTGATGGCCGCGATCCACTTCGCACCGGCGCCCGCCGCCCGCCCTGGCGCGGACGGCACCACGGGCGGCCGCCCGCTGCGGGAGCTGGTACGCCAGCCAGCCTTTGCCGTGGCCATGCTCGGCTCGGCCCTTGGCTACGGCGTCATGAACCTGCTGATGGCCGCCACCCCGCTGGCCATGCAGGTGTGCGGCTACAGCTTCGACGACGCCGCGCTGGTGCTTGAATGGCATGTGATCGGCATGTTCGCGCCCGGCTTCTTCACCGGTCACCTGATCAAGCGCCTGGGCGTGCTGCCCGTCATGGGCGCGGGCGTGCTGCTCAACCTGGCCTGCGTGGCCGTGGCGCTGGCGGGGGTGGAGGTGCACCACTTCACCGTGGCGCTGTTCCTGCTGGGCGTGGGCTGGAACTTCCTGTTCACCGGCAGCACCACCCTGGCCCTGCACGCCTACCGCCCCGAGGAAAAGGACCGCGCGCAGGCGGCCATCAACTTCTTCGTGTTCGCCACCATGGCGCTGACCTCGTTTGCCTCGGGCGCGCTGGTGACCACGCAGGGCTGGGCGCTGCTCAACTGGGGCTCGCTGGTGCCCATCGCCGCCCTGGGCGTGGCGCTGGCCTGGCTGGGCCTGCGGCGGCGCGCGGCGGCTGCCGCATAGCGCCATCCCGGAGTGGCGGGCGCGGGCAAAACCGCCCACAATGCGCCCACCATGCCCAGCTTTCCCACCCACGACTTCGAGGCGGCCTGCCGCGCCGTGCTGGCCTTTCTGCGCCAGCGGTTCGGTTTCGGCCTGTGGATGGTCACGCGCACCGAGGGCGAGGACTGGATCGTGCTGCAGGCCGAAGACCACGGCTACGGCGTGGAGCCCGGCACGGTGCTGCGCTGGGCGGATTCCTTCTGCCAGTTCATGGTCCGGGGCGAGGGGCCCCGGATCGCTCCGGACGCCCGGGCCGTGCCAGCCTACCGGGATGCTTCCATCGGCCAGCAGATCCCGATCCATGCCTATGTGGGCGTGCCGCTCATCCAGGCCGACGGCAGCCTGTTCGGCACGCTCTGCGGCATCGATCCGGCGCCCCAGCCCGCGTCGCTGGTGCAGGAGCAGGGCCTGATCGACCTGCTGGGCACCCTGCTCAGCAGCGTCCTCCAGGCCGAACTGCGGCTGGCCCAGGAGGCACGCCGCAGCGAGCGTCTGGCGCTGGAGGCCAACACCGACGCCCAGACCCATCTGGCCAACCGGCGTGCCTGGGATGAGCACCTGGCGCGCGAGGAAGAGCGCTGCCGCCGCTACGGCCACCCGGCGGCGGTGCTGGTGATCGACATCGATGAGCTCAAGCAGGTGAACGACCGCGCAGGCCATGACGCGGGCGACGCACTGATCGCGCAGACCGCGCTGGCACTGCGCGCGGCGGCGCGGGAGTCCGACATCGTGGCCCGCCTCGGGGGCGACGAGTTTGGCATCCTGGCCGTGGAATGCGACGCCGTGGGCGCGCAGGCATTGTGGGAGCGCACCCGCCAGACCCTGGCGGCGCACCTCGTCCGGGCCAGCGTGGGCCTGGCCATTCGCACGCCGGGCAGCGGGCTGCAGGGTGCCTGGAAGAGCGCCGACCAGCGGATGTACGCCGACAAGCATTCCTGATGAATGCCGATTGCTATTAAAATAATAGCTGTTAGCGCTTGTGTTGAAAGGTTTGAAGGCTGATTTTGTTCAAATTCAGGTCGGTGCGGGCACATGCCGGTCCAGCCAGCGCTGGAGCACGTCAAACACGGGCGCGGCGTCCTGTTCGTTGAACAGTTCGTGGTACAGGCCCTCGAAGCAGCGCGACTGCACCACGCTGTCGGGGGCCGCCGCAGCAAAGGCGCGGCTGCCGGCCGGATTGACCAGCCGGTCGGCACCGGCCCACATCAGCAGCGTGGGCACGCGCCAGTGCGCGGCGCGCGCCACGGTGGCCGGGCCGCCGTCGGCGATGAAGCGCGCCAGGCGTGCGCTGATGCGGTCATGGCACAGCGGGTCGTTCTGGTAGGCGGCCACCACGGCCGGGTCGTGCGAGATGTAGCGCGCGTCCAGCCCGTTGCCCACGCGCAGGTTGGGCGCCAGGCGTGGCAGCGTGGCCAGCAAGAGCTTTTGCACCGCGTTCAGGCCCGGGTCGAGCGCGGGCGAAGAGAGCACCAGTGCATCGACCGCCCGCAGGTGCATGGCCACGAAACGCGCCGCCAGCAGGCCGCCCATGCTGTGGCCCAGCAGCACCAGCGGCAGGCCCTCGGGGGTGTGCGCGCGGGCGCTCTCCACCATGTCGGCCAGGTCGTCGAGCAGACGCATGTCGTGGTTGAGCCCGCCGCGCGGACCGGCGGAGCGGCCATGGCCATAGTGGTCGTAGGCGCGCACCGCGAAGCCCCAGCCGTTGAGGCGCTCGGCGACATGGTGGTAGCGCCCCGCGTGCTCGCCCAGGCCGTGCACCAGCAGCACGGTGCCGCGCCAGGGCCGGCCCTCGGCCAGGGGCCAGCGGTAGGCGGCAAGGTTTTCGCCGTCGCTGGCGGTGAAGGTGGTCAGGGCAAAGTCGGCGGGATGGGTCATGGCGTCAGGCAGAGGGCAGACCAGCGATCACTTGGGCCACGGCGGCGGTGAGCTTCTTGGCGTAGGGCACATGCAGGAATTCGTTGGGTCCATGGGCGTTGCTCTTGGGGCCGAGCACGCCGCAGACCATCATCTGCGCCTGCGGGAAGCCCTGGCTCAGCATGCCCATGAGCGGAATCGTGCCGCCCTGGCCGATGAAGCCGCAGGGCGCGCCGAAGTGCGCTTGAGAAGCGGCGTCCAGCGCCTGGGCAAACCAGGGCGCCGTCTCCGGCGCGTTCCAGCCGTTGGCGCCGCTGGCGCTCTCCCAGGTCACCCTGGCCTGGTAAGGGGCGTTGTCTTCGAGCAGTGCCTTCATCTCCTGCACGCAAGCGGCGGCGTCCACCAGCGGCGGCAGGCGCAGGCTGAGCTTGAAGGCGGTGTAGGGGCGCAGCACGTTGCCCGCGTCCTGCAGGGCCGGGAAGCCCTCGGCGCCGGTCACGCTCAGCGTGGGCTCCCAGGTGCGCTTGAGCAGGGCCTGCACGGGGTCGGTGGTGGTGGGCAGCGCGACGATGGTGGAGCCGCCGCAGTCGTGGTGCGCCCAGGGGAAGCGCCGGTACACCTCCTCGCCCAGGATGGCGGCCGTGGCGCGCGCCTGCGCCAGCCGTTCAGCGGGCACCTCGCAGTGGAAGCGGGCGGGCAGCAGGCGGCCGGTGGCGCTGTCTTCGAGCCGATCAAGCACCTGCCGCATGATGCGGAAACTGGACGGCACCAGGCCAGAGGCGTCGCCCGAGTGGATGCCCTCGGTGAGGATCTCCACCTTCAGCGTGCCGCTGGCCATGCCGCGCAGGCTGGTGGTGAGCCAGAGCTGGTCGTAGTTGCCCGCGCCCGAATCGAGGCAGACCACCAGCGCCACCTCGCCCAGGCGGG
>JANJVX010000117.1 GCA_024709845.1 Burkholderiaceae bacterium
CGTGGCCCAGCCGATGTCGCCACCGGCCAGGTCGGTCACCTGGAACGGCCCCATGGGGTAGCCGAAACCGCGCACGGCCTCGTCGATCTCGTAGGGGCTGGCGCCGTCTTCCATGATGTAGTCGGCGGCCTGCTTGTACACAGCCAGGATGCGGTTGCCGATGAAGCCGTCGCTCACGCCGGCGCGCCCGGGGATCTTCTTCATGCGCTTGGCCAGCTCGAAGGCCGTGGCCACCACATCGGCACTGACCCGCGCGGGCACCACGATCTCCAGCAGCTTCATGATGTTGGCCGGGCTGAAGAAGTGCAGGCCGATCACGTCCTGCGGGCGGCCCGTGGCGGCGGCGATGGCGTCGATGTCGAGGTAGGAGGTGTTGGTGGCCAGCACGGCGCCCGGCTTGCACACGCGGTCGAGCTCCTTGAACACGGCCTTCTTGACCTCGATGTCCTCGAACACGGCCTCGATCACCAGGTCCACGTGGGCGATGTCGTCATACGAAGTGCTGGGGGTGTAGCGCGCCATCGTGGCGGCCTTGGCCTCGGTGGTCATGCGGCCCTTGGCGATCAGGCCGTCATAGACCTTCTCGACATTCTTCTGGCCGCGCGCGATGGAGTCGGCATCGCGCTCGATCATGGTCACCTGCAGGCCCGCATCCAGCGCCGACACGGTGATGCCCGCGCCCATGGTGCCGCCGCCGATCACGGCTATGGCGGCAAAGGGGCGCGGCGCGGCAGCCTTGGCCTCGGGGATCTTCGCGGTTTCGCGCTCGGCGAAGAAGGCGTGGACCAGGCCCTGGCGCTGCGGGCTTTCCAGGCATTGCACGAACAGCGCGCGCTCGCGGGCCAGGCCTGCGTCGAACGGCAGTTCCACGGCGGCGCGCACGCATTCAACAATCTTGCCGGGCGAGAACAGGCCGCGCGTTTTCTTGGCCGTATCAGCTGCCAGCGCATCCAGCTCGGCCAGGGCGGCCGCCTTGTCGGCGATGGCGAGGTCGCGCGTGCGGCGCACGGGGGCGTTCGCCGCGAGCAGTTCCTCGGCGTACTGCAGGCCTGCCACCACGGGGTCGGTGCCTTGCGCCACGCGGTCCACCAGACCGGCGTCGAACGCGGCATGAGCGCCCAGGTGCTGGCCGCTGAGCATCAGCCCGGCGGCGGCCTTCGCGCCCATCAGGCGCGGCGCGCGCTGCGTGCCGCCGGCGCCGGGCAGCAGGCCCAGGTTTACCTCGGGCAGGCCCAGCCTGGCGGCGGGCAGGGCCACGCGGTAGTGGGCGGCCATGGCCACCTCCAGCCCGCCACCGAGCGCGGGGCCGTGGATGGCGGCCACGACGATCTTGCCGCAGGCCTCGATGCGGTTGCAGACATCGGGCAGCGAGGGCGGCTGCGCGGGCTGGCCGAATTCGCGGATGTCGGCACCAGCGATGAAGGCCTTGCCTTCACCAACAATCAACACCGCCTGGACGGCGGCGTCGGCCTCGGCCTGCTCCACGGCGGCCAGCAGGCCCTGGCGCACGGCCACGCCCAGGGCGTTGACGGGGGGGTTGTCGATGGTCACGACCAGCACGCCACCCTGGCGTGCGGTGCGGACCACGGAAGCCTTGGCTTCGATGCTCATGCAGGGTTCTCCTTGAAGAGCACCGATTGTTCTACCGACAAACAATCTTGACAATTACATGAACGATTGACAGACTGTCAAATACTTTTAGACAAACATCATGGATCTGACCTCCCTGACGCTGCTGGTGGAAATCATCGACGCGGGCAACCTGAGCCAGGCCGCGCGCAAGCTCAAGATGACGCGCGCCAACGTGAGCTACCACCTCAACCAGCTGGAAAAGTCCGTGGGCGTGCAGCTGGTGCGCCGCACCACGCGCCAGGTGGAACCCACCGAGGTGGGCCTGCGCCTGTACGAGCATGGCCGCAACATCCAGAACGAGGTGCTCGCCGCACGCGAGACCATCACCACCCTGGGCCAGGGCCTGCAGGGCCGCGTGGGGCTGAGCGTACCCAGCGGCTATGGGCAGATGGTGATGTCGGACTGGCTGATCGAGTTCAAGCGCCTCTACCCCGGCATCGTGCTCGACGTGCTGTTCGAGAACCGCGCCGACAACCTGCGCGACGAGGTGGACGTCGCCATCCGCGTCATGCCCGAACCGCCCCTCGCGCTGGTGGCGCGCGAGCTGGGCCCGGTGCGCTACCTGGCCTGCGCCTCGCGGGCCTTCGTGGAACGGCACGGCCTGCCCCAGTCGCTGGAGCAGCTGCGCACCACGCCGCTGATCACCTCGGGCGTGGTCGGCAAGCAGCTGCGCCTGCGTGCCTACCGGGGCGAGGAACGGCAGGAGGTGATGCTGGAGCCCACGCTGATCTCCGAGCATTTCCCGTTCCTGCGCCAGGGCATCCTGGCCGGGCTGGGCCTGGGCCTGGTGCCCGACTACGTGGTGATGGACGCCATTGCCTCGGGCGAGGTGCTGACCACGCTGGACGATTGGCGGCTGAGCATCTTCGGCACGCGCATGTACCTGCTCTACATGCCCAACCGCTACCAGACGCACGCCGTGCGCACCTGCATCGACTTTTTGCTCGACAAGGCCCGGGCGCCGAACGCTGCCCAAGACGCGGCAAACGCCTGACCCGGCAGCACGCAGGGCCGGGGGAGACACCCGGTGCGCTCTGCCGCGCCGTGTCAGGCAAATTCCTACAAGCCCCGTGTGACAACCAGACACGACGCACAGCCACCCCCCGACTTAATTTTTGATTGGCCCGAATTCACAATCCATTTCAACGGATCGCGAAAACATGCATGAGGCATGCAACGCACGACCCGGGACTGGATAAGGATGCCGCCATGACCAACGAACAACTCCTCGC
>JANJVX010000173.1 GCA_024709845.1 Burkholderiaceae bacterium
GGCAATCACCACGCCGTAGCCGACCAGCGCGGCGTGCTGCCAGAAGGTCTGGGCGCGGTCGGCGTAGATCACCACGGTGGACATGGTGGCCGGTCCGGTCAGCAGCGGAATGGTCAGCGGCACCACGGCAATGCTGGCACCCGCGGCGGCCTTTTCTGCGCCTTCTTCCAGCTCGTGGGTGTGGGGCTTGGCCTCGGCGGGCTGGGCGTTGAGCATGTTCATGGCGCTGATGAGCAGCAGCATGCCGCCGCCCACCTGGAAGCTCTGCAACGAGATGTTGAAAAAGTCCAGGATCTGCAGACCCAGCAGCGCGCAGGCCGCAATCACGCAGAAGGCGCTGAATGCCGCCGTCCGAATGGTGCGCTGGCGCTGTGGCACCGAAAAGCCCTGCGTGTAGTGGATGAAAAACGGCACGATGGCCAGCGGGTTGACGATGGCCAGCAGGGTGATGAGGGGCTTGAGATCCATCTTGTCTCTCCGGATGGGGGAGCGCTGATCCTAGCGGGAAACGGCATTGTGTACTTGCGCAGGCAGAACAGTTCTTGTTTTGTCTGCCACAGAGGCGTACAACAACCCTTTGCAACTCAACGCCGCGAACCCGCGAGGAGGTGTCCGATGAACTTCAGCGACCTGAAAATTTCGACAAGGCTGATTCTGGGCTTTGCCGTCATGGGATTTCTTATTTTGGCTCTGGGCGCGGTGGCGCTCTGGAAAAGCAACGATATTCAGAATGAATTCAAGGTCGTGACAGAGGAGCGCATCCCTCGTGTGGCCATGCTCAACGACATCAAGGGGAACCTGGGGCAAATCGCAATCGCAATGCGCAATATGGTGATGGTGGAAGGCAGTGATGAAGTCAAGCGCCAGCAGCAGCAGGTGCTGGCATCGCGCCAGAAGATCGGAGAGACCCTGGGGCGTCTCAAGGTGGAGGTCACATCGCCCAAGGGCAAGGAGTTGTTGGGGAAGGTCGTGGAGCAGCGCGAGCGCTATATCAAGGCCCAGGAGCGCTACATCGTGATGGTGGGCGATAACAATATCGGTGGCGCGCGCAGTTACCTTCATTCCGATGTGGGACCAGTGCTGGATGCGTATTTCAGGTCACTCGATGGCTTGATTGCGTACCAGACGGAGTATCTGGGCGGCGCGGTCGACGCTGCCAATGCGGCTGTGGCCTCGATCCAGAACGCAGTCTGGGTTGCTGTGCTGATTGCATTGCTCGGCGCAATCGCCTTGGCCATCTGGATCATTCGTGCCATCACCGCGCCATTGCAGAGCGCTGTGGCGGTTTTGCGTGCGGTGGCGGATGGCGACCTGAGCATGGCTCTTCATGTTCAGGGACGGAGCGAAACCGCACAGCTTCTCCAGGCTTTGCAGGAGATGCTGCGGAGTCTGCGCAAGGTGGTGACCGACGTGCGCTCCGGGTCCGAAGGTGTGGCATCCGCCAGCTCCCAGATCGCGCAGGCAAACCATGACCTGAGCGCGCGCACCGAGCAGCAGGCCAGCGCCCTGGAAGAAACGGCTGCGTCGATGGAACAGCTCAATTCCACCGTGCGCCAGAACGCCGAGAATGCGCGGCAAGCCAACCAGTTGGCCATGTCCGCCAGTACCGTGGCGGAACGGGGTGGGACGGTGGTGAGTGAAGTGGTCGACACGATGAAGGGCATCAACGAAAGCTCCCGGCGCATTGCCGACATCATCGGGGTGATTGACGGCATTGCTTTCCAGACCAATATCCTGGCCCTCAATGCGGCCGTCGAGGCGGCCCGCGCGGGTGATCAGGGCCGGGGCTTTGCCGTGGTGGCCAGTGAGGTGCGCGCGCTGGCCGGGCGCTCGGCCGATGCGGCCAAGGAAATCAAGCAGCTCATCGGCGTGAGTGTGGAGCGCGTTGGTACGGGCTCTGCGCTGGTGGATCAGGCGGGCGCCACGATGCAGGAGGTGGTAACGGCCATTCGCCGCGTGACGGATCTGATGGGCGAAATCAGTGCCGCCAGCAATGAACAAAGCCAAGGCGTTAGCCAGGTGGGCGAGGCCGTCACCCAGATGGACCAGGTGACCCAGCAAAACGCGGCGCTGGTCGAGGAAATGGCCGCAGCCGCCAGCAGCTTGCGGGGGCAGGCGCAAGAATTGGTCAAAACCGTGGATGTGTTCCGTACAGGGGATGAAAAGGAACGCCCTGCAACAGGGATGCATGGCGCTCCTTCAGCCCATCGTGCGTCTCGCGCAACCCCGCCTGTGATGTCCGCTGGTCACATGGGCTTGTCGCGGCTGACGGTGTGAAGATGTGGGTTTCCGCTGCCTCGGGATTGGCATCGGGGCTCAGGCTGCAATCGTCATGCGCAATGCGGGCGCCGCATACGCAAGCGTGCAGCATCTGATGCGGTAGCCTTTCAGGACGCCAGCAGCGGCTGGCTGGGCCGCATCGCCATGCGCGGGGCCGCCGCGTGTACCGCGTGGTCTGCGCGAACCGGTGCGTGGCCCGCGGGGGCCAGGTCGTGTCCGGCCCCGCCCGCCAGCGTGAACACGCCGATGGTCCGCACCTGCTGCCGGGCCTGGTCCTGCAGGCTGCGGGCCGCCGCTGACAGTTCTTCGACCAGCGCGGCGTTCTGCTGCGTGGTCTGGTCCAGGTGCTGCACGGCCTCGCCGATCTGGCCCATGCCGCTGCTTTGCTCGGCGCTGGCGGCGCTGATGTCGGTCATGAGCGTGGTCACGCGCTGGATGGCGGCCACGGCTTCTTCCATGGTCTGGCCGGCGGTGTTCACCAGCTCGGTGCCTTTGCCCACGCGCTCCACGCTGGAGCTGATGAGTTCCTTGATTTCCTTGGCCGCATCGGCCGAGCGC
>JANJVX010000179.1 GCA_024709845.1 Burkholderiaceae bacterium
AGCGCTGGCCAGCAGGCCCGCGGCCGACAGCACCAGGGCGTGGTTCAGTGCGGTGGCAAAGTCGGCAGTGAAGCGGCCCATGACGGCGGAGGTGAGCGGACCCAGCAACTGGCCCAGCGCGAAGCCTGCCGTCATGCGCCCAAGGACAGCGGTGGCCTGGCCCTCAGCGCGGGCGCGGGCCTCCTGCATGGCCAGCATGGTGATGACCATGAAGGTGCCGCCCACCAGCAGCGCAGCCAGGGTGACGCTGGCCAGCGACGGCCAGACGCGGGGCAGCAACACGCCCGCCGCCATCAGCAGGTGGCATGCGGCCCACACGCCCAGGCGGCTGGCACGCCGCAGGCCCCACGACACCACGATGGTGGAGAGTGCCGCAGCCAACCCGAACAGGGGCCATGCCAGCCCGAAGACCTGGGGGTCGTCCACCAGTTGGCGCGCCAGCGCGGGCAGGTAGGTGGCGGGCAGGATGTAGCCAAAGCCGAACAGGGTGTAGCAGACCACCAGACCGCCGGTGCGGGCCGACGGCGGCGGCAAGGCCGTTGCGTGCGCCGCTGCCGGGCTGCTGACTGCGGGCAGGCGCAAGACGGCCCACAGCGGCAGCAGCACCGCAACACCCGCCCAGCCCGCCAGTTGCACCCACATGCCAAGCGATGGCACCCGGGGCCCTGCAGCCACCAGGCAGAACAACCCCGCCGCCGCGATGCCCAGCCCCACGCCCGCAAACACGGTGCCCGCCAGGTGCGGGCGCCCCAGGCGGGCCAGCCAGCCCAGCCCCCAGGCGCTGGTGGCAACCAGCGTCCAGGCGCTCATCACGCCCGCCACGAAGCGCAGCGCCACCCACAGCGGCACCGAGGATGTCCAGCCCACAGCGGCGGTGGCGGCGACGGTGCTGACCAGCCCCACGGCCACCAGTGCGGCAGGCCCCACCTGCAAGCGGCCCGCCGCCAGGGCGCCTACGAGGTAGCCCAGGTAGTTGCTGGCGGCGATGGCCGCGCCGGCCTCGCCGGTGAGCAGGCCGTCGCGCACCATCAGGGGAAACAGCGGCGTGAAGGCAAACCGCCCGACCCCCATGGCCACGGCGAGGGCCACCATGGCCGCCACGCACACCAGGGCAGCGGTGCGGCCCGGCGATGCCGGTGAAAGGGGTGCGGAAACAGCCATGGGCCCGATTAAAGCCCGGCACAATGCCGCTGACAAATGAATATTTATGAAATAGCATTCTCTGGATGAGAACTATCGACCTCGAATCGCTGGCGATCTTCCGCACCGTGGTGGAGGAAGGCGGCGTGGTGCGGGCAGCACAAAAGCTGCACCGTGTGCCCTCCAACGTCACCACGCGCATCCGGCAGCTGGAGGGGTTTCTGGGCGTGCGCCTGTTCCGCCGGGAGGGCCGCACGCTGAGCCTGTCGGCCGAGGGCGAGACCTTGCTGAACTACGCGGTGCGGCTGCTGCGCCTGGCAGACGAGGCCGTCAGCGACCTGCGCACGGGCAGGCCGCAGGGGCTGTTTCGCCTCGGGTCGCTGGAGAGCACGGCGGGCAGCCGCCTGGCACCCATCCTGTCGCGCTACCACGCGGCGCACCCGGGCGTGGTGGTGGAGCTGGTCACCGGCACCACGGGCGCCCTGGTCCAGCGGGTGATGAACTTCGAGATCGAGGCCGCTTTTGTGTCGGAGCCCTTCACGGCCCCGGCGCTGCAGGCGCTGCCGGTGTTTCATGAAGAGCTGGTGTTGATCACGCCCAGTGAGGTGCGGCGGGTGCGCACCGCCAGGGACCTGGGACGCTCCACCATGATTGCGTTTGCCCAGGGCTGCTCGTACCGCAAGCGCCTGGAAGACTGGCTCGGCAGCGCGGACGTGATGCCCGGGCGCACGCTGGAGTTTGCCTCGTACCAGGGCATGATTGCCTGCGTGGCCGCTGGCACCGGGTTTGCCATCGTCCCCCAATCGGTGCTGCAGACGCTGCAGGCCACGCAGAAGGTGAACCAGCACCCCCTGCCGGAACGGGTGGCACGGAACCGGACGCACCTTGTCTGGCGGGGAGAGCCTTCGCTGGCGCTGGAGAGGCTGGTCGGGCTCTTGCAGCTCCAAGGCGCGCCCGACGCCATGAAGGACGCACCGGACGAGGCGTGAGCCTTTTGCTGGCAGGTCAAAGAACAAAGCGGCGGTGCCGCCCATTGCAGCACCGCCACTTTCATTTTGATAGCTACCAGCGCTTACTGCATAAGCGCCAGAGCCCTATTCTGCTTGAAAATCAAGCCGGTGCGCTGGTGCGGATCAGGTGGTCGAAGGCGCTCAGCGCGGCCGTGGCGCCCGCGCCGGCGGCGATGATGATCTGCTTGTAGGGCACCGTGGTGCAGTCACCGGCGGCGAACACGCCGGGCACGCTGGTGTGGCCCTTGGCGTCCACAACGATCTCGCCGAAGCGGCTCAGCTCCACCGTGCCCTTGAGCCAGTCGGTGTTGGGCAGCAGGCCGATCTGCACGAAGATGCCTTCGAGCGCGATCTGCTTGACCGCATCGTTCGTGCGGTCCTTGTAGGTGATGCCGGTGACCTTGTGGCCGTCGCCATTCACCTCGGTGGTCTGGGCGTTGACGATGACCTGAACGTTGGGCAGGCTGTGCAGCTTGCGCTGCAGCACGGCGTCGGCCTTCAATTCAGGTGCGAATTCAAGCACCGTCACGTGCGCCACCACGCCGGCCAGGTCGATGGCGGCCTCGATGCCGGAGTTGCCACCGCCGATCACGGCCACGCGCTTGCCCTTGAACAGCGGACCGTCGCAGTGCGGGCAGTAGGTCACGCCCTTGGTGCGGTACTGCTCCTCGCCGGGCACGTTCATGTTGCGCCAGCGCGCGCCGGTGGACAGGATCACGCTGCGGCTGCGCAGCGTGGCGCCGCTTTCGAGCTGCACCTCGATCAGGCCTCCCTCGGTGGTGGCGGGCACCAAAGCCTTCGCCTTTTGCAGGTTCATGATGTCCACCTCGTAGTCGCGCACATGGCGCTCCAGCGCGGCGGCAAACTGCGGGCCTTCGGTTTTCTGGATGGAGATGTAGTTCTCGATGTCCACGGTGTCGAGCACCTGGCCGCCAAAGCGCTCGGCGGCCACGCCGGTGCGGATGCCCTTGCGCGCTGCGTACACGGCGGCAGCGGCGCCCGCGGGGCCGCCGCCAACGATGAGCACATCGAACGCGTCCTTGGCGTTGAGCTTGGCGGCGTCCTTGGCGGCGGCACCCTTGTCGATCTTGCCGACGATTTCAGCCAGCTCCATGCGGCCCTGGGCGAAGCGCTCGCCGTTGAGGAACACGGTGGGCACGCCCATGATTTCGCGCTCTGCAATTTCGTTCTGGAACACGCCGCCATCGATGGCGGTGTGGGTGATGCGCGGGTTGAGCGCGCTCATGAGGTTGAGCGCCTGCACCACGTCGGGGCAGTTGTGGCAGCTCAGGGAGTAATACGTCTCGAAGTGGTAGTCGCCGTCCAGCTCGCGGATCTGCTCCAGCAGGTCGGCCGCTTCCTTGGAGGGGTGTCCGCCCACGTGCAGCAGCGCCAGCACGAGGGAGGTGAATTCATGGCCCAGGGGCACACCGGCGAAACGCACGCCGGTGTCCACGCCGGGGTTGGTGATGAGGAACGAGGGCTTGCGCACGCCCGGGTCGTTCTTCTCGACGACGGTGATCTTGTCCGACTGGGCGCGGATGTCTTCCAGCAGCTCGCGCAGCTCGTTCGACGTGGCGCTTTCGTCCAGCGTGGCCACCAGTTCCACCGGGCGCTGCAGGCGTTCCAGATAGGCTTTCAACTGGGTCTTGAGGGTGTCGTCGAGCATGGCAAAACTCCTGAAATATTCGATTT
>JANJVX010000200.1 GCA_024709845.1 Burkholderiaceae bacterium
CTTCCCATCCCGAACAGGACAGTGAAACGACTTTGCGCCGATGATAGTGCGGGTTCCCGTGTGAAAGTAGGTCATCGTCAGGCTCTTACAGCCCAGTAACGCCCCGCTCAGCAATGAGCGGGGCGTTTCTGCTTTGCACAATACACATCCCCCACCCACAAAACATCCCCACGATACCCATCCAGCAAATTCATCGAACTCGCATCGGATAGACCTGTCTGAGAATACGCATGCGACTTCCTCCGGAACTCAGATCGCAAGCAGCAGGACACCACATTTGCATCGCCGGAAAGGGATACGCCCGTTCGTTATGCTCCTATGCCATGGCAGCGGGAGATAGCAGGCATAAAAAAGGGAACGCCGGATCGTTCCCAAATTTCCCCAAGATCCGGCCGCCCGGACAAGCCGGGCGGGCCTTGTGCGCAATCAGCCTTTACGGGCAACACCCACAAGATGCTCGACCACCTGAAGTACGGCGTTCAGGCTGCCGGCCATGGTGCCATCGGTGTAATAGCGGCCCGCAACGCCCATGGAGGGCACGCCCTCCACGCCATAAGCCTCCTGCAGTTGGGCCGCACGGCGCACCTGGCTGGCCACATTGAATGAGTTGTACATTTCCTTGAACTTGACCATATCGATGCCGGGTTGCTTGGCGACCCAGGCAAGGATCGCGTCTTCCTTGGAAAGGTTCTGCTTTTCCACATGGATGGCCCGGAAAACGCGGGCGTGAATTTCACCCAGCTTGCCCATGCCTTCAAGGGTGTAATAAAGCTTCTGTTGGGGGGCGAAGCTGGCATTGAAGGCGACAGGAATGCGGCGCACGCTGATGTTCTTCGACTCCGCCGCTTTCGCCCAAGCGTCGAAAGTGGGTTCGAACGCGTTGCAGTGGCCGCAGTTGTACCAGAAGAACTCAATCACCTCGACCTTGCCAGCGGGGGCATCCGTACCCACCGGCTTGCCCAGCTTGATGTAGTCCTTGCCCTCCTTGGGCTGCGCGCCCTGGGCGTGAACCGGAAGGGACAGAGCGGTGGCGGCGAGGGCTGCGGACAGGGTGAATGCACGTCGTTGCATGAATGGGTTCTCCAGTTGGAATCGATTATGAGAGCAATGCAGGGTGGGAAAGTTCAGCGCTGAACGCGTACCAGCGCCGACTCAACGCCCGCACCAGCCAGTTTGTCCTTGAGTTGCTCCGCGTCGTCACGCTTGGCAAAGGGGCCAATGCGAACCCTGAACACATTGCGGCCGTTCTGCTCACGCTCGCTCACCCTGGCCTCCCAGCCCAGCATGGCCAGTTTGGCGCGCTGCGCATCCGCATCGGCCTGGGTACGGAAGGCCCCGGCCTGAACAAAATAATCGAACGGGTCCACGCCACCTGCGGCTGCCGCCCGGGCGGCAGCGAGATCGCCGAGCGGGTCAGCACCTGTGGTTGCGGCAGTCCCCTGGGGTTTGCTACCAGGAGACTTGGGAGCCGAAGCAGCCGCAACGGGCGCAGCCACGGGTTCGGGCGATGAAGCGGGCGCAACGGCGGGTGGAGTGACGCGGGACGGCGTTTTGCCGTAGAGCGGAGAGTTGGGGTCCCAGTTCTTGTTCTTTTGGGCCTCGGCGGCATCCTGGGTCACACTGCGCGTGGCACCTTTGTTCAGGAAGGGAACCGGTACCTTGGTGACATACACCGCCACAGCCAGGGCGATGCCCAGACCCACGATCAGGCCGAAGATGAAACCGACAATGGTTCCGCCCTGTTGCTTCTGCTTCATATGTTGGTTACCACTTACATTCTGCGAGGGGCCGATACACCCAGCACGGCCAGCCCATTGTGCAATACCTGCGCGGTGGCGGCGACGAGTGCCAGGCGGGCGCGCTTGACGGCTTCATCGTCCACCAGGATGCGTTCGGCGTCGTAGTAGCTGTGGTAGCTGGCGGCCAGGTCGCGCAGGTAGAAGGTGACGTCGTGCGGCGCCTCGCCCTCGGTGGCTGCGGTGAGCATCTCGGGGTATTTGGCCAGCTGCAACATCAGCGCCTGGGCCTGCGGGCCGTCGAGCGCGGACAGGTCGGCGCCCTGCAGGCTGGCGACATCACCGCCCCAGGCCGTGAGCACCGAGCAGATGCGCGCATGGGCGTACTGCACGTAGTACACCGGGTTGTCGTTGTTCTGCTGTACCGCCAGATCGACGTCGAAAGTGTATTCGGTGTCGGGCTTGCGCGAGAGCAGGAAGAAGCGCACGGCGTCCTTGCTGGTCCACTCGATCAGGTCGCGCAGCGTCACGTAACTGCCCGCGCGCTTGCTGATCTTGACCTCCTCGCCGCCCTTGACCACGCGCACCATGGTGTGCAGCACGTAATCGGGGTAGCCCTGGGGGATGCCCACGTCGGCCGCCTGCAGGCCGGCGCGCACGCGCGCGATGGTGCCGTGGTGGTCCGTGCCCTGGATGTTGACGACCTTGGAGTAGCCGCGCTCCCACTTCGTGATGTGGTAGGCCACGTCGGGCACGAAGTAGGTGTAGGTGCCGTCGCCCTTGCGCATGACGCGGTCCTTGTCGTCGCCGTAGTCGGTGGACTTGAGCCAGAGCGCGCCGTCCTGCTCGTAGGTGTGGCCGCCCGCGATGAGCTTGTTGACCGCGGCCTCGACGCGGCCGCTGGTGTAGAGGCTGGATTCGAGGTAGTACTCGTCGAAATGGAGGTTGAAGGCCTGC
>JANJVX010000156.1 GCA_024709845.1 Burkholderiaceae bacterium
TTGCGCACCTTGCCCAGGCCGCCAGCATGGCCTGCGGCGCGCGCCTAGATTGCGGATTCTTGCTGCATTGCGGGCTCCATGAAAAGATCGTAAACACGTTCATACCCACCAAGGAAACCACCATGAAGAAACTCAACGTCAC
This sequence comes from Burkholderiaceae bacterium, assembly GCA_024709845.1. Lineage (GTDB taxonomy): Bacteria > Pseudomonadota > Gammaproteobacteria > Burkholderiales > Burkholderiaceae_C > Simplicispira. Next base: position 143 of record JANJVX010000156.1, read on the forward strand.
CATCCAGCTTGAAATGTCCGTGCCGGACGACTGGGAACTGGTGGAGACCTCCGAGGGCACGCCGGTCATCCGCATGCCCGACGGGCAGTTCCTCGACATCGCCATCGAGCCGCTGTTCGCCAGCGACCCCGAGGATGTGTGGAGCAGCACCGAGGACGAGGATGTGCTCAATGACATCTTGGACATGGTCGAGAGCGAAGCCGTGACTTACGAGATCGTCGCCTGACCGCTCTTCACTCTTCGGTGAAGTCGCCGGTGGCCAGGAAACGGCACACCAGGTCAAAGAAGCTGTCGTAGAACGCATCGGCGGCAATGGTTTCGCTGCCCACCTTGATCATGGCCTCGCTCCCGGCCGCCATGGGCAGCGACACCGAGCCAATGGCGCCCACCCCCAGGCTGGCCGAGTTGCTGACTTTCTTGAGGGTGAAACGGTCCTGCACGGCGGTGACAAAGCCCAGGCTGACCTGCCCGCCGGGGGCCTCGGGAACGCACACCACGCGGATCATGATCTGCAGGTGCGACTCGGCATCGGGCTGGAAATGCTTCGTGCCCTCCACCTGTTCGGGCGCGGCACCCTGGATGAGGTAGCCCTGGCTCAGCAGCGCACGGCGCGCGGCCTCGCAGGTGTGCTTGGGCGGTGCATCGAACAGGCGGGAATAGGTGCCCACCGAGGCAAAGCTTTCCTGCGGCCCATAGTGCGGTAAAGGGGGTGTGGCGCAGCCCGCAAGAAGCAGCACCCCGAAGAGGACACCCGAACAGACCGATGGCCGCAGACGGCCTCTTTTTGCTTTTTTTATCATAGCTATCAGCGCTTATCCATCAAGCGTTTGAGCCACTTTTCGTTTAAATTTTTGCGCAAGGGGCATCTGCTATTTTTGCACCGGGTTGGCCGTGAGCCAGTTGGCCGGGTAGGCCCGCAGGAACTCCCGGGCCTTCTCGGGGTGGGCCGTCAGCCAGGCGTCGTAGGCGCCTTCGTTCAGCACGGCGGGCATGCGCTTTTCGCTGCCGCCGTGCCCGTAGCGGTGCATCAGCGCGTGGCTGTTGGCGTTCACCGTGAGCAGGGTGTAGCTGCTGATGGTTGCGCCCTCCGGCCCCGCCCAGATTTCCCACAGACCGGCCACACCCATCGGCTTGCCATCGACCCGCGCAATGCGCGTGGGCACGGGCTTGCCGCTGCGCAGGTCGTCCACGAAGAAGGCCATCATGGGCACGATGCAGCGCCGCGCGCCCAGCCAGGCCTCGCGGAAATTGTTGGAGGTGGTCACGGTTTCCGCCCGGGCATTGACCAGCTTGGTCGAGCGCAGCTTGGCGTCGGACGCCGACTTGACCCAGGGCGGCACCAGGCCGAACTGCCCGGCGGCCAGTTCGCGCACGGGCTTGTCGCGCTCCGTGGGCGGCTCCTGGGGGTCCAGCGCTGGCGCCTTGCGGATAAAGACCCCGGGGCGGCGCGGCACCAGGCTGCGCCCCACGGGAACATCGGGCGGCGCCACATGGAAGGCTTCGGGGTACAGCGTGTCCGGGTGCACGCTCTCGTAATGGGTGGTCATGCGCCATGCTATCTGAAGACCCCCTGCGCCCGGACCGATGGCCGTTGCACAATGCCGGCCATGCGTTTCACCCGCCCTTCTCCCTCGCGCCGTGCCCTGCTGGGCGCCCTCGGCCTGCTGGCACTGCCAGCGGGCGCGTTTGCGGCCCCGGCAGCGGATGCCGGGGCCTGGCCCCGCGCACTGTCTGTGCCCGGCGGCGTGGCACGGCTCCCGCTGGGGCCTGCGGCCACAAGGCCCGAGGCCTTTGCGGGCGATGTGCCGCTGCTGGTGGTGGGCGATGCGCGGGAGTGGACCGCCGTGGTGGGCATTGCCCTGGCTGCAGCACCCGGCCCGGCGCACATCACGGTACGCACACCGGGCGGCGGCACGCGGCAGGTTCCCTACCGCATTGCCCCCAAGCGCTATAGCGAGCAGCACCTGAAGGTATCGCCCCGCACCGTGGACCTGTCGCCCGAAGACCAGGCGCGCTTTGAGCGCGAGCGCGCGCACCAGCAGGTGGTGATGGCCACGTTCACCGAGCCCGATCCGGCGGCAGACGCGTCCCTGCGCATGCAGGTGCCCACGCCGGGGCGGCGCTCCAGTTCGTTCGGGCTGCGGCGCGTTTTCAACGGCCAGGCGCGCAACCCGCACAGCGGCATGGACATCGCGGCGCCCACGGGCACACCGGTGGTGGCGCCCCTACCGGGCCGCGTGATCGACACCGGCGACTATTTCTTCAACGGCCAGACCGTGTGGCTGGACCACGGCGCAGGGCTGCTCACCATGGTGTGCCACCTGAGCCGCATCGGCGTGCAGGTGGGCGATGTGCTGCGCACCGGCCAGCCCCTGGGCGCCGTGGGCGCCACGGGCCGCGCCACCGGGCCGCACCTGCACTGGGGCGTGATGCTGAACCGCACCATGGTGGACCCCGCCCTTTTTCTATCGGACTAACCTGTTCTTATTGCACCCCCCAGACTTCAGACCCTAGGCTCTTTCCCATGAACCTGACCCTTTCCCTCTTTCCCTTCGGCTGGCAGCACTATCTGCTGGGCGGGCTGCTCATCGGCAGCGCGGTGGCGCTGCTGTTTGTCTTCACCGGCCTGATCGGTGGCATGAGCACGGTGTTTTCCTCGACCTGGTCGTTTGTGGTCCGGCGGCCGTTCTTCCAGCAGGCGCGCTTTACCGATTCGCGCGGCTGGCGCCTGGTCTATGCCCTGGGCCTGGTGCTGGGCGCGCTGGTGTGGTGGCTGGGCTTTGCCGATGGCGCACCGCAGTCCACCAGCATTCCGGTGTGGCAGCTGCTGGCGGGCGGCTTTCTGGTGGGCTACGGCGCCCGGCTGGGCAATGGCTGCACCTCGGGCCATGGCATCTGCGGGCTGGGTTCGCTGCAGTGGCCGTCGATGCTGGCGGTGCTGACCTTCATGGGCACGGCCTTTCTGACGGCCAACATCGTGGCGAGGTGGCTGGCATGAGCGCGCAAGGCATGTCTCTATCGCGCTTTGTGGCCGTGCTGGCGGCGGGCGCCCTGTTCGG
>JANJVX010000213.1 GCA_024709845.1 Burkholderiaceae bacterium
GCGGTGCTCGTTCGCGGGGTGCGCCGCGTAACTCACTGCGCTGCTGCGCAGCTCCGTTCGGACAAACGCGGCGAGTCCGTTCACGAAACGGGTGTGTCCTGCGGCACACCCGCCACCCCGCCCCCTGCGCTCCTCGGCGCATACAGACGGGAGGGTGGCAGCCCAACAGCCATACAGGCCATCGCTGCGCTCGGCCCCCAAGGGCGCAGGCGCGCGCGCCGCGCACGCCAGGCCCAGCGCAGCGATGGGCCGTGTGGATTGTGGTCTCCAACCCCTTGCTGGCTGCGCCTGCGGCGGGGCGTTTGCGGGGTGAGCATGCGCGTCGGAGCGCGCATGCTTGCGTAGACTGACTCGCCGCATTTGTTCGAACGGAGCGCGTCAGCGCGCAGTGAGTTACGCGGCGCACCCCGCAAACGCCCCGCCGCAGGTTTGCAGGTTATTGGGGTCAGACACCCATTTCACTGCGGTGCGCAACACCGCACCCTCCGGGCGGTCCGAAGGCTCGGTGAATTGGGGCTCTGACCCCAAAAACCCGTCGCAGACTGAGGGTCGCCTTTCTTTTGCTTACTTTTCTTTGGCGAAGCAAAGAAAAGTAAGTCGCCCGCCGGGGCGAGACCCGGCCTTCACCCTCAGCAAAGTCCAAAAACTATCAAAATAATAGCTACCAGCGCTTACCCCATAGGCGCAAACCCCAAAAACAACAAAAAAACTCGCCCTTGGCCACCAGCAATTCCACAGGCAACGCACACAACGCCCCCAGCAGCGCCTCAAGCTGCCCCGCTGCAGACCTCCAACACCATGCCGCACCTCAACGAGACGCAGCATGCGGGGCTGACTACGCACGCCTCAGAGGGACGTGCTGCATCAGACATCGGCCTCGGCCGACTCCTCCAGGCTCAGCCCCACGGCCGTGATACGCCGCCCCGAGAGCTTGCGAACGATGAACAGCGCCGCCCCCAGGCGCACGCGGTCGCCTGCCACGGCGGGGCGGCCCAGCTCGTCGGCCAGCCAGTCGGCCACGGTGCGCTGCGCTTGCTGCGGCGCCGGCAGGCCATAGAAGGCACAGACCGAGCCCACAGCAATGGCCGGGTCGAGGGCAAAGTCGCCAAACACGGCGCGCACCTGCGATTCATCGGCCGGGTCGGGCATATCCACGCCCAGCCTGCGCGCCATGACGCCAATGGTGGAGCCCTGCAGCAGCAGCGATATCAGCACCACCACAAAGGCCACATTGAACAGGTCGATGGCACGGGGAACGCCCGCCAGCAGCGGGAACAGCGCCAGCACAATGGGCACCGCGCCGCGCAGGCCCACCCAGGAGATGAACCAGGTTTCGTTGCGCGTAAAGCGCCAGGGCCACAGGCACAGCCACACGGCCAGCGGCCGGGCTACAAAGATCAGCACCAGCGCCACGCCCAAAGCCGGGCCCAGGGTGGGCAGCATGGTGCTGGGTGTCACCAAAAGGCCCAGCAACAGGAACATGCCCGCCTGGGCCAGCCAGGCGTAGCCGTCCATGGCCGCCAGCGCCGGGGCCACGGCTGCGCTGGCGCGGTTGGCCACCACCAGACCAAAAAGATACACCGCCAGAAAACCCGAGCCCCCCAGCAGGCCGGTGGAGGCAAACACCCCCAGCCCCGCCGCGCACAGCAACAGCGCCAGGATGCCCCCGCCCGCGTCGCGCCGCGCCACATGCGGCAGCAGGTAGGCCAGCGCCCAGCCGCTGCCCAGCCCCACCAGGGCGCCCCAGCCAAACTGCTGCACAAAAGCCTTGCCCAGCATCCACAGTGCGGCATTGGCGCCTGCCTGCACCGGGTCGGGCTGCGGCATTGCGGCGCCGGTGGCCAGCATGATGAAACCCAGAGTGAGGTACACCGCCATGGGGTCGTTGACGCCGGACTCGATCTCCAGCGTGGCGGCCACGCGCTCGTTGAGCGTGACCCCCGCACGCGTCAGCAGTGCAAACACGGCGGCCGCATCGGTGGACCCCACAATGGCGCCCAACAGCAACGCCGTATGCCATGGCAGCCCCAGCAGAACCATGGCCGCCAGCGCGGTGAGCACGGCGGTGACCAGCACCCCCAGCGTGGCCAGCAGCGCCGCCGGACGCAGGCCCGTGCGAAATGTGGAGATGGCCGTACGCAGCCCGCCATCGAGCAAGATGATGGCCAGCGCCACGTTGCCCACCCAGAAGCTCAGGGTGAGGTCGTTGAAACGCAGCCCGCCCGGCCCGTCCTCGCCCGCCAGAATGCCCGCCAACAGAAAAACCAGCAGGAAGGAAAACCCGATCCGCACCGAGAACAGCCCCGCCAGCACGCTGATGAAGACCAGCGCAGAAACAAGCAGCAGGGGCAGATTCACGAAGTCCATAGGCAGAGTATCCGGGAGGCGCTAGCCCGGGGCGCTGCCCTACCGGGGCGATGCCACCAGGGTGCTGGCAGGCAGGGCGTGCAGCTCCTGCAGCAGCGCCGCCAATTGAGCACCCGCAGCCTCCACCACCGCCCGCCCCTTCTCGGCCGTCGCCCCAGCCGCGTTACCCACGGCCCCGGCAGGGTGGTAGTCCTGCATGGCCCAGCCCATCTTGGCGCTCTTGCCGTTACCCAGCAGGGCGTAGCGTCCGGCGCGGTCCTGCGAGGTGGAGCGGAAGTCCTGCGCATGCTCCATGCGCACCGTGGCGGGTGCCAGGTGCAGCATCATCGAGGTCTCGATCTCCCCGGCGTGGATGCCGAAACGGTGCTCCTGCGCACTGAACAGCGCCTGCACGCCATCGGGCAGCGGCAGGCTGAACCAGCTCGCGCTGTAGGTCAGCAGGCCATGGTGCTGGCGCAGTTCGCGCGCCACGATGTCCATCACGCTGACCTGACCGCCGTGGCCGTTGAGCAGCAGCAGCTTCCGCACCCCGGCGCGCGCCACGCAGGCGCCGATCTCCGTCCACAGCGCGATCACCGTGGCGGGCGCGAGCGACAGCGTGCCGGGATAGGCCAGGTGCTCGGTGCTCAGGCCCACCACCTGCGGCGGCAGGAACAGCGCGGGCAGATCGGCCGGCAGTTGCGGCAGCGCTGCATCGACCACGCCCTGCAGCAGCGTGGCATCCACGCTCAACGGCAGGTGCGGCCCGTGCTGCTCGATGGCAGCCACGGGCAGCACGGCCACGGCCTGCGCGGCCAGGGGGCTGTCCCGCAATTGCGCGAAGTCGCGCGTGGTGAGGTCGGCCCAGAAGCGCGAAGGCAGGGAGAAGGCGGCAGCGGTCATGGCCGCCATGGTAGTGCAGGCGTGCCACGGCAGGCCAGCCCCGAAGCGCCGTCAGCGCTGCAGCCAATACAGCAGGTGCCCGGCACCCAGCGCCAGCAGCAGCCCCAGCGCCCAGGTGCTGGAGCGCGTGCCCAGGCCACGGCGGCGCTGGAGCGCCGCCAGCGCCACGCCCAGAAGCAGCACGGCAGCCCACGGCGCGGCGAGCGCCACCCAGACCACGCCCACGAAGGTGCAGCCAAAGCTCTCGCAGCGCAGTTGCCAGGTGCTCCAAGCCAGGATGGCCAGACCCACGGCAAGCACCAGCAGCCCGGCCCCGGCGTGGCGCAGCACCCCGGTCCAGGCGCGCTGCGCGCGGGACGGCGGGGGTTCCGCGATGGCCGGATCGTTCGCCATGCTCAGGCCGGGAGAACGATCTCGTCCTGGTGGTTGGCGATGTGGAAGGCGTGCGCTCGGGCGTACTGCGCCTTGTCCAGCCGGCCATAGGCAAAGTGCGGCGCCAGCGCGCCGCCATGGCCCTCGAAGCGCGCGATGGCCGCGTGCAGCCGCCCCACCGAGGCCGCCAGATCGCCCGGCAGCGCCAGCGCGGGTGCGCCGGGGATGGGCTCGTCCAGCCCGTGGCTCATGCGGCCGCGCCACTGGAAGACGGCGAAGGCCGCCGCGCCCACGGTGTTCTGGAACAGCGCACCGCGCGGCTGCGGGTAGCCGTCCAGGCTCATCTCGATGCTTTGCGCCAGGTGCTCCAGCACGGCCGGCAGGGGCCAGGCGCCGGTGGCACGCGCCCCCTTGGCGGCCGCCACGCGGTCGAGCCAGCGCCGGACGTCCTGCAGGCTGTCCACCTTGGGCAGGTCGGCCCGCGCGGCCAGGGGGGTCAGCGCCAGCGGCGCCTGCAGGAGGGTGCGTCGTTTCATGCCGCGCATGGTAGTGCGTCAGGCAATTTCTCGCTCGCAGCGGCCGCTGACCGACAATACGGCCTGCGCCACGGCAGGCCCGCCCCTGCGCACCGCCCCGGAACCAAAGCGCGCCACCGCGCTCCCACAGGACGACCATGTCCCGCTCCAGCCTTCACCGTTTTTTCATTGCTCTTGTTTTCATAGCTGCCACCGCAGGATGGACAAGAGCAAACGCCCAGTTCAGCAATAACCCTGCCGCCGCCACGGGCAGCGTGGTGACCACGCCACAGGTGCGCGCCGAGCTGCTCGCCCACGCCCCCGAGGGCGTGGCGCCCGGCCAGCCGGTGTGGCTGGGCCTGCAGCTCACGCACCAGAAGGACTGGCACACCTACTGGAAGAACCCCGGCGATTCGGGCCTGCCCACCGAGCTGACCTGGCAGCTGCCCGCAGGCCTGGACGTCGGCGAGACCGCCTGGCCCGTGCCCGCCCTGTTCCGCGTGGGCAGGCTGGCCAACTACGGCTACGGCGGGCAGGTGCTGCTGATGGCGCCGCTGCAGGTGCCCGCCAGTTTCCAGCCGCCTGCGGGCGGCAACGGCCAGATCGAGGTGCGGTTGCGCGCCACCTGGCTGGCCTGCCGCGTGGAATGCATCCCTGAAGAAGGCAGCTTTGTATTGCAGCTGCCCGTGCGCGGAAGCACCGCCATGCACAGCGCAGTCTTTGCGCAGGCCCAGGCCGCGCAGGCCCGGCCGCTGCAGGGCACGAGCCAGATCACCGTGGAGGGCGAGCGCCTGCAGCTGCGCGTGAGCGGCCTGCCCGCCAGCGTGCACGGCCAGCAGCTGGAAGTGTTTCCCGAAGCTGCCGCCGTCCTGGTGCCCGCCGCCGTGCCTGGCAAGGACTGGTCGCAGGCCTGGCAGGGCGACATCTGGACGGCCAGCCTGCCGCTCTCGCCCGACCGGGGCGCCAGCCTGGCGCAGTTGCCGCTGGTGCTGGCCCCCGCGCCCGGCCAGGGCCCGGCGGGCGCTGGTGCCGCTGCGGGGTGGCACACCGTGGCCGCCATCGAGGGCCAATGGGCGCCCGCCGCCCCTCTGACCGGTGTCTCGCCCGCGCTGGCCGCCGCGCTCGAAGCCAACCGGGCCGCGGCAGGTGGCGCCGCCGCGGGCGCTGCCTCGGGCACACTGCTGGCAGCCCTGCTGGGCGGGCTCATCGGCGGGCTGCTGCTCAACCTCATGCCCTGCGTGTTTCCGGTGCTGGCCATCAAGGTGATGGGCTTCGCCCGGCATGGCAACCACCAGCGCGCGCAGCGCCTGGGCGGCCTGGCCTACACGGTGGGCGTGGTGCTGTCGTTCCTGGCGCTGGGCGGGCTGCTGCTGGCCCTGCGCGCGGCGGGCGAGCAGCTCGGCTGGGGCTTCCAGCTGCAGTCGCCCGCCGTGGTGGCGCTGCTGGCGGCGCTGTTCACCCTCATCGGGCTGAACCTGGCAGGCGTGTTCGAGTTCGGCCAGTTCGTGCCCGGACGCCTGGCCACGCTGCAGGCGCGCCACCCGGCGGGCGACGCCTTCCTCACCGGCGTGCTGGCCGTGGCCATTGCCTCGCCCTGCACGGCCCCGTTCATGGGCGCGGCGCTGGGCTTTGCCATCGACCTGCCCGCGCCCCAGGCGCTGGCCGTGTTTGGCGCCCTGGGCGTGGGCATGGCCCTGCCCTACCTGGTGGCCGCCTGGGTGCCCGCCGTGGCGCGCGCACTGCCGCGCCCCGGCGCCTGGATGGACACCTTCCGCCGCGCCATGGCCTTCCCCATGTTTGCCACCGTGGTGTGGCTGGTGTGGGTGCTGGGCCAGCAAAGCGGCATCGACGGCGCGGGCGCGCTGCTGGCGCTGCTGGTGGCAGGCAGCGCGCTGGTGTGGTCGCTCACGCTGCGCGGCCGTACCCGCACTGTTGTTGCTTCTGTTTTGCTAGCGTTTGGCGCATGGCTGACGGGCGCCATCGGCCCGAATGTGCTCCAGCCCATGGAAGCACCGGCCCCCGTGGCGGGCGCGGCCGGCACCACCTGGCAGCCCTGGTCGGCCCAGCGCGTGCAGGAGCTCGCGGCGGCAGGCCAGCCCGTGTTCGTGGACTTCACCGCCGCCTGGTGCGTGACCTGCCAGTACAACAAGCGCAACGCCCTGCAGGATGCGGACGTGCTGGCCGACTTTGCCAGGCACGGCGTGACGCTGCTGCGCGCCGACTGGACCCGCCGCGACCCCGCCATCACCGCCGCCCTGGCCGACCTGGGCCGCAACGGTGTGCCGGTGTACGTGCTCATGGCCCCCGGCCGCGCGCCGGTGGTGATGAGCGAGATCCTCAGCGTGCCGGAGCTGCGCGCGGCGCTGGCGTCACTCTGACTTTCGCCAACAAGCCCCCTTTGTTCTGCGGGGTCTTGTAGCCGGTCTGTCACATCGGGTTGTTGCAATAGCGGCAAGCCATCGGGGCCTCCTTGTGAGGCCCCGATGCGCTTGTCTTGTCAACAACTACCGGAATGACTCCATGAAAAAAACCCTGATCGCCCTGGCCGTTCTCAGCTCCGTTGCGGGCATCGCCGCGGCCCAATCCAATGTGGCCCTGTACGGGCGCCTTGACGCCGGCCTGGGCAAGGCCTTCGGCGGCCAGTCGCAGATGATCGGCAACTACAAGGAAACCTCCATGTGGGGCGTGCGCGGCCAGGAAGACCTGGGCGGCGGCCTGAAGGCGTCGTTCAACTTTGAGCAAGGCGTCAACATCGAAGACGGCGCCCTGACGGGTGGCGCTGCGGGCGCGTGGAACCGCGCTGCCTGGCTGGCCATTGGGGGCGGTTTCGGCGAGTTCGCCATGGGCCGCATGACCACGGCACAGAACCGCACCATGGGCACGTTTGACCTCAACGGCACGGCCAACAACACCTCGGCGCTGAAGAACCTCGGCCTGGACGCCGACGGCTCCCTCGGCGGCAACCGCGCCAACAGCCAATTTCTGTACACCTCGCCCAACCTGAGCGGCTTTCAGGCCCGCGCCGCCGTGGTCATGAAGCAGGACAAGGCGGCCCCCGCCGCTGGCGCCGCCGACACGCGCAAGGGCTCGTACCAGCTCGCCGCCAGCTACAAGACCGGCCCTTTGAGCCTGGGCGCCGTGGTGCAGAGCAAGATGGCCGAAGGCGCCAACAACCGCACCGGCTATGCCCTGGGCGCACGCTATGACTTCCAGTCGTTCCTGGTCAGCGCGCTGTACACGCAGGACGAATCCAGGACTACCGGCAAGGGCTTTGGCCTGGGCGTCTCTGTGCCGCTGGGCGCGTGGGTGGTGGGCGCACAAGTGGCCCGCATCACGGACAACCCCAACCCGGCCCGCGACGGCGCCACGGCCTACGAGCTGTTCGCCAATTTCCACCTGTCCAAGCGCACTATGATGTACGCGGGCTACGGCGGCCTCAACAGCGCCGGCAAGGTGGCCAAGGGCACGACCGGCTCCAGCACCTTCGGCGTGGGCCTGGTGCACCGCTTCTGAGTGCGGGCGGCGCACGCCGCCTGTCCGGACTGCCGTCGCCCGCCGGAGCGGCAGCCCCCGTCCAACGCCGCGCCCTGCGCGGCGTTGTCGTTTCCGGCATCCTCTGATCACACCCCGCCTCCCCGCGGCACCCCAAAGGGGGGTGTTGCGCCGCAAGACGGCCGTGCAGCCCAAAAAAAGCGGCCTATCAGGCCGCTCTTTTTCTGGTCACTCGCTACGAAACCCCTGGCTCACACTGCGCGGCCCCGTCGCCCTCCACAAAGGGTATGCCGGGTGCGCATGGCGTGCATGCGGCAACCATTCTGTGCCCGGCGCATGACATAGACATGACCAGCGCAGCTTGCGCGCTTGCGTACACTGGCACGCATGAGCCGCACCCCCGACACCATCAGCACCCTGCGCGACGTGCTGGCGCGCTGCCGCACCATCGCGGTGGTGGGCCTCTCGCCGCAGTGGCACCGCCCCAGTTTCTTTGCCGCCAAGTACATGCAGGCGCATGGCTACCGCATCGTGCCGGTGAACCCGGTGGTGGCGCGCGAGGGCGGCAGCATCCTGGGCGAGCCCTGCCACGCCAGCCTGTACGAGGCCGAACAGGCCATCGCCCGCCAGGGCGGGCGCATCGACATGGTGGACTGCTTCCGCAAGAGCGAAGACATCCCGCCGCTGGCCGAGGAGGCTGTGGCCATCGGCGCAAGCTGCCTGTGGCTGCAGCTCGGCGTGACCCACGAAGACGCCGCCCAGCGCGCCGAAGATGCGGGCCTGCAGGTCATCCAGAACCGCTGCGTGAAGATCGAGCATGCACGCCTGTTCGGCGGCCTGGGCTGGATGGGCGTGAACACCGGCGTCATTACGGCCAAGCGGCTGCGTCAGCTCCCCTATTGATAGCTGCCAGCGCTTGACCAGCAAGCGCTGGAGGCACTTTTGACTCATACATCATGGCCCACACCCCTTCTTCCGGTGACCACGCCTATGGCTTTGGCACCCGCGCCATCCACGCTGGCGCCCAGCCCGACCCGGTGACCGGCGCGCGCGCCACGCCCATCCACCAGACGACCAGCTTCGTGTTCGACAGCGCCGAGCACGCCAGCAGCCTGTTCAACCTGCAGACCTTCGGCAACGTGTACAGCCGCATCAGCAACCCCACGGTGGCCGTGCTGGAGGAGCGCATCGCCAGCCTGGAGAACGGCCGCGCCGCACTGGCCTGCGCCAGCGGCATGGCCGCGCAGATGGCGGCGCTGCTGGCCATCCTGAAAACCGGCGACCACATCGTGGCGGCCAGCACGCTGTATGGCGGCACGGTGGGCCAGCTCGGCGTGGGCTTTTCCCGCCTGGGCATCGAGACCACGTTTGTGGACCCTGCCGACCCCGAGAACTTCGCCCGCGCCATGCGCCCGAACACGCGCGCCGTGTACGGCGAGACCATCGGCAACCCGCTGGTCAACGTGCTCGACATCGGGCAAATAGCCGACGTGGCGCACGCCCACGGCGTGCCGCTCATCATCGACAACACCGTGGCCAGCCCCTACCTGTGCAACCCGCTGAATTTTGGCGCCGACATCGTGGTGCACAGCGCCACCAAGTACATCGGCGGCCACGGCACCACCATGGGCGGCGTGGTGGTGGAAGGCGGCAAGTTCCCCTGGGACAACGGCAAGTTCCCCGAGATGGTGGAACCCAGCCGCGCCTACCACGGGGTGAAGTTCTACGAGACCTTTGGCGACTTCGGCTACACCATGAAGGCGCGCATGGAGGTCAACCGCACCTTCGGCGGCGTGCTCTCGCCGCAAAGTGCCTGGCAACTGCTGCAGGGCGCCGAGACGCTGCACCTGCGCATGCGCGAGCACTGCCGCAACGCGCTCAAGGTGGCGCAGTTCCTGCAGGGCCACCCCAAGGTGCGCTGGGTCAATTACCCCGGCCTCCCCGGCTCGCCCCACCACGCGCTGGCGCACAAGCAGTTCCGCGCGGTGGACGGCCATCCGGGCGCCTCGGGCATCCTCACCTTCGGCATCGAGGGCGGCGCGCAAGCGGGCGAGAAGTTCATCGACGCCTGCGAGTTCCTCAGCCACCTGGCCAACATCGGCGACGCCAAGACGCTGGTGATCCACCCCGCATCGACCACGCACCGCCAGCTCAATGACGAAGAACTCGCCCGGGCCGGGGTTGGCGCCGACATGGTGCGGCTGAGCGTGGGCATCGAGGACGTGGACGACATCCTCTGGGACATCGACCAGGCGCTCGATCGCGCGACCGCCTGAATCAGCGCTCTGCGGGCGCCTCCTGCGACGAGCGGGCCGCGCCGCTGGAGCCGCGCAGCGACAGCACGATGGAGCCAGCGATCAACACCGCCGTGACGAGCAGCGCATAGCCGATCGGGATCTTCACCAGATCAACGAGCAGCATCTTGCTGCCGATGAACACCAGCACCAGCGCCAGACCATAGGCCAGCAGGTGGAAGCGGTTGGCCAGGTCGGCCAGCAGGAAGTACAGCGCACGCAGGCCCAGGATGGCGAAGATGTTGGCCGTGAGCACGATGAACGGGTCGCTGGTGATGGCGAAGATGGCCGGAATGCTGTCCACGGCAAAGATGATGTCGGTGGTGCCGATGAGCACCAGCACCACGAACAGCGGCGTGTAGTGCTTCACGCCGTCGATCAGCGTGCTGAGTTTCTCGCCGTCAAACTGGCCGGTGATGCGCATGCGCTGGCGCAACAGCCCCAGCACCGGGTTGGCAGAAATGTCGGACTCCTGCCCGGCGGCGAACCACATCTTCACGCCGGTGAACACCAGGAAGGCGCCAAACACGTACAGCAGCCAGTGGAAGGTGGCCAGCAGCCAGGCGCCCGCCAGAATCAGCAGCGTGCGCAGCACGATGGCGCCGATGATGCCGATGATGAGCGCGCGCTTCTGGTACTGCGGCGGCACGGCAAAGTAGTTGAACAGCATCAAAAAGACAAAGATGTTGTCCACCGACAGGCTTTTTTCCACCAGATAGCCGGTGATGAACTGCATCGACACCGTGTTGGCCACCTCGCGGCCCTGGCTGCCGTCGAGGTACCACCACAACAGGGCCACGAACACAAAGGCCAGCGAGAACCACAGCAGACTCCAGCGCACGGCCTCCGGCATCGTGACCGTGTGCGCGCCCTGGCGCTCCATGACCAGCAGGTCAATGGCGATGGCCACCACCACGAAGACGGCAAAGCCCACCCACATCCACCAGGTTCCTATTGTTTCCATGCACTGTTTCTCTGAAAAGGGACTACCCGGGCACGGAGCCCGCTCAAGCCCCGCACTGTAGAACTGGCATGGAATATAAAAAACATGCCATATTGGTACATTTGGTTCGGTTTTTACGAACCAGATTCCCGCCGCAACCGGAGCCCGCCATGAGCCAGACCTTCAACTACCGCCACCTTTTCTACTTCTGGGTGGTGGCCAAGGAGGGCGGCATCGCCCGCGCCGCCGAGCGGCTGGACATGGCCGTGCAGACCATCAGCGCCCAGGTGCGCGAACTGGAAAAGTCCCTGGGCGTGAGCCTGCTGCGCAACGAAGGGCGCACCCTGGTGCTGACCGATGCCGGCGTGGCCGCGCTGCACGAGGCCGACCAGATCTTTGCGCTGGGCGAACGGCTGCCCGTGCGCGTGCGCGAAGCGGCCACCGGCCAGACGGTGCGGCTGAGCCTGGGCATCTCCGACGGCATTGCCAAACTGGCGGTGCACCGGCTGCTGACACCCGTGCTGGACGAACCCCATCTGCGGCTGCTGTGCCATGAGGGCGAGTTCCAGCCGCTGCTGGGCGAACTGGCCCTGCACAAGCTCGACGCCGTGCTGGCCGACCGCGCGGCTGCCCCCAACCCTGCCCTGCGCACCACCAGCCAGCTGCTGGGCAGCAGCGCCATCGCCTGGTTCGCACCGCCCCTGTGGGCCGAGGCGGCGGCCCACCAGTTTCCGCAGAGCCTGGCCGTTGTGCCCGTGCTGCTGCCCACCCACCACGCCACCGTGCGCGAGCGCATGGACCACTGGATGGAGCGCGAACGCATCCGCCCGCGCATCGCCGGAGAGTTTGAAGACAGTGCCCTGCTGAGCACCTTTGCCGCCAGCGGCATGGGCGTGATGCCCGCCCCGGTGTCGCTGGGCCCGCACCTGCGGCAAACCTGCGGCCTGGTGCAAGTGGGCACCACGCCCGAGGTGCAGGAACAGTTCCACCTGATCTACAGCGCCCGCAAGGTCATGCACCCGCTGCTGACCCGGCTGCTGGAGGCAGGGCAGAGCAATATGCTATTGAATGTGTAGCTTACAGCGCTTTACCACAAAGCGCTTGCGGCCAAAATCATTCAATATTCTCGACGGCCCCAGCCGCCACTCTCCAGGGGCATCCGGCCCGGAGCGCCCCCCCGGCAGGGCACAAAAGCTATCCTCGACGGCGCACCGCAGCACGCGGACCTTCGCCAGCTCTTTCCACACGCCCTCCATGTCGTCGCCCTCAACCTCTTTGTGGAGCCCCCTGCGCCAGCCCGCGTTCCGGGGCCTGTGGATCTGCGGCGGGGTGTTCTTTGTCGGCAGCGGCATGCAGACCATGGCAGCAGCCTGGCTCATGGTGGAGCTCACGGGCTCGTCGTTTCTGGCGGCGCTGGTGCAGACCGCCGTGTTCTTGCCCATGTTTCTGCTGGCCCTGCCTGCGGGTGTGCTGGCCGACACCACCGACCGGCGGCGCCTGATCTCGGGCGCGCTGCTGGCGCAGGCCGGGGCCTGCGCGCTGCTCGCCCTGCTCACGCTGGGGGGCTGGGGCGGCCCGGCCTCGGTGCTGCTGCTCGTTTTTGTGTGCGGCTGCTGCATGGCCATGCTGACGCCCGCCTGGAACTCGTCGGTGATTGACCCGGTGCCGCGCGACGAGTGGCCCCAGGCCATCACCGCGGTCAGCATTGCCTACAACGCGGCGCGCGCCGTGGGGCCCACGCTGGCGGGGCTGCTGTTTGCGCAGCTGGGGGCGGGCTGGGTGTTTGCCGTCACGGTGGCGACCACGCTGGTGATGTGGGAGTCCATCCGCCGCTGGCCGCCCAAGGCACACCCGCCGTCCAAACTGCCCGCCGAGCGCCTGTGGGGCGGCACCCTCAGTGGCCTGCGTTTTGCCTGGCATTCGCGCATCATTCTTGCGCAGCTGGTGCGCGTGATGGCCTTCAGCGCAGCGGGTTCGGCCCTGTGGGCGCTGCTGCCGGTGATTGCCCAGCGCCTGGGCACGGGCGCGCCGGGCTTTGGCCTGCTCATGGGCTGCCTGGGCACAGGCGCCGTGCTGGTGGGCCTGGTGCTGGGGCGCCTGCGGGCGCGCTTCGGGCTGGAGGCCATCGTCGGCACCGGCGGCGGGGTGTTTGCCGCCGCCATGCTGGTGGCCGCGCTCACGCAGGCGGCGTGGTTCGTCTATCTGTGGATGCTGCTGGCCGGTGCGGCCTGGATGTCTTCCATGTCCACCTTCAACACCGCCACCCAGGCCAGTGCGCCGCAGTGGGTGCGCTCGCGCGCCGT
>JANJVX010000268.1 GCA_024709845.1 Burkholderiaceae bacterium
ACGACAGCGCCGAGGGCCGCGCCATGGCCGCACGCATCGCCGAGCACATGCGCGACAGCGCCTACGGCGCCTCGGTGGAGCTGGCGCGCGAGAAGGGCGCCTTCCCGGCGTTTGAAGCCGACGGCTACCTGGCCGACGGCACCTTTGCCAGCCGCCTGCCCGCCGCGCTGAAGAAGCAGATCCGCCAGCACGGCATCCGCAACAGCCACCTGCTCTCCATTGCGCCCACCGGCACCGTCAGCCTGGCCTTCGCCGACAACGCCTCCAACGGCATCGAGCCGCCGTTCTCGTGGATGTACAAGCGCAAGAAGCGCGAGGCCGACGGCAGCATGGCCGAGTACGCCGTGGAAGACCACTCCTGGCGCCTGTACCGCGAACTGGGCGGCGATGTGTCGAATCTGCCCGAGTACTTCGTCTCGGCGCTGGAGATGTCGGCCCAGGACCATATCGCCATGATGGAGACGGTGCAGCCCTTCGTGGATACGGCCATCTCCAAGACCGTGAACATCCCGGCCGACTACCCCTACGACGACTTCAAGGGCCTGTACCTGCAGGCCTGGCGCGCCCGCCTCAAGGGCCTGGCCACCTACCGCCCGAACAACATCCTGGGCTCGGTGCTCGAAGTCCATGCCACGCCCGAGGCCGACAAGCAGGCTCCTGCCGCGCCCGAATCCGCGCCCGTGGACCCGATGCGCACCGTGATCGAGAGCCGTCCCAAGGGCGCCCTCTCGGCCGTGGCCGAGAAGGTGGACTACTGGACGCAGGAAGGTCAGAAGCGCCTGTACCTCATCGTCTCCTTCCTCCCGGTGCCCAACGCCGAGGGCACGGGCATGGTGGACCGCGCCATCGAGTTTTTCATGCCCGTGGGCCAGAGCGGCGAGTCGCAGCAGTGGGTCACGTCGAGCATGCGCCTGCTGTCGCTCGCAGCGCGCGGCGGCTTCCTGGAACGCGCGCTGTCCGACATGCGCAAGGTCGCCTGGGACCGGGGCCCCGTGCGCCTGGGCACCCACCAGAAGGACGACGGCACGCAGGTGCCCAAGTGGCACGATTCCGAAGTGGCGGCGATTGCCTACGCCATCCAGAACATCCTGGCGCGCCGCGCGCGCCAGCAGGCGCCGGCCGTGGTGCCAGAGGCCGCGCTGGGCGATGCCCCTCAGGCCGCCACGCCCCCCGTGATGGCCGGCAAGAAATGCCCTGAATGCGGCGCGCACGCCATGATCCGCAAGGACGGCTGTGACTACTGCACCCAGTGCGGGCACATGGGAACCTGCGGGTGATTCTGTTTCCGGATCACCCGTGCCTCCGCACCGGCTGCGGCCATGCATCCGGGTGCGAAGGGTTTGGAAACTGCAATGGGTGACCGGCCGGTCATCCCCCTGAAGGTGGCTTCGGGCAAGCCCTCGCCCGAGGCCTTGGCCCAGCTCGACCGGCACTGGCGGCCCCGCTATCTGATGCTGGCGCCGCACCGGCTGGGTTTTTTTCTGGCCATGGTGCTGCTGGTCGCCTCGGGCGCTTGGTGGGCGCTGGTGCAGGTGTCGCGGATCAGTGGCGGGGTGTTGCCCATGCACTTCGGGCTGTCGCCCTCGGTTCTGCACGCGGCGGTCATGGTGTTCGGCTTCATTCCCCTGTTTTTTTCGGGCTTTCTGTTCACGGCCGGCCCCAAGTGGCTGGGCGTCCAGCCCTGGGAAACGCACGCGCTGCGGCCCGCCCTGGTGCTGCAGACCGCAGGCTGGCTGCTCTGGCTGGCGGGGGGGCATGTGGACTCGGTGCTGGCATTGGCGGGCGCCTGCGTGGCCTGGGTGGGGCTGGCGTGGATGGTTTCGCTGTTCTGGCGGCTGGTGCTGTGCAGCGAGGCGCAGGACCAGGTGCATGCCCGCGCCATCGGTGCCGCCATGGGCGTGGGGGCGCTGTGCCTGCTGGGCATGTGCCTCAGCCTGGTCTGGGGCGCGCAGGACATTGCCCGCGTCTTCGTGCTGACCGCGCTGTGGGGCTTCGTGCTGGTGGTGTACGCCACGGTGGCGCACCGCATGATTCCCTTCTTCACCTCCAATGCCATGCCGTTCATCCAGGTCTGGCGCCCGTTCTGGCTGCTCTGGCTCATGCTGGGCGCGGCGGTGTTCGAGGCGGCGGCCGTCTGGGTGGAATATGACGGCCCGCTGCGCGGACCGGTCGCGCCAGTCTGGCTGCTGGTGCGCGGCGTGCTGGAAATCGGCGTGGGCGCCGTGCTGCTGTGGCTGGCGGGAGTGTGGGGGCTGGTGCAAAGCCTCAAGAACCGCTTGCTGGCCATGCTGCACATCGGGTTTTTCTGGTTGGGCCTGTCGTTCGTGCTGGCCGGGGTGTCGCAGTTTCTCGCGCTGTTTTTCGAGTCTCCCCACATGGGGCTGGGGGCGCTGCATGCGCTCACCATGGGGTGCCTGGGCTCGCTGATGCTGGCCATGGTCACCCGGGTGTCGTGCGGCCACAGCGGCCGGGCCCTGGTGGCCGACCGTATTGCATGGTCCCTGTTCTGGGTGTTGCAGGCCGCGACGGTCCTGCGCATTGCCGCCGCCTTTCCCACCGGGCAGGAACAGCCGCTGCTGGTGACGGCGTCCCTGCTCTGGGCCGGGTGCATGGCGGTCTGGGGCGCCCGGCTGGGCGCCTGGTATGGCCGATTGCGCGCCGACGGCCGCCCGGGTTGAAATGAAGAACACCCCCCTGAGCGGCTGCGCCGCTTCCCCCTTCTCTCGCGCTTGGCGCGGGAAGGGGGACGCCGCCAGTGCCGCGGGGCGGCCCTTGCACGGCGGCTGCTGGCCTGGGGCGCGCCCGGGTCACGGGCTGCGTGCCGCGCACAGCGCAAGGGATCACTGAGACCATGTCGCACGGATCCATGGAAGAAGCGGGGGGTCTGAGCCTCGCACCCGGCAGCGAAGCCGCCACCCTGGCGGCGCAGCTCATGCAGGCGCGCCAGACCATCCTGCCTAAGCGGCTGGGCGCGCCGGGGCCCGATGCGCAGCAGCTCCAGGCCATCGTGGCCGCCGCCGCCCATGCGCCCGACCATGGCCAGATCCTGCCCTGGCGCTTCGTGCAGGTGCCGCAGGCGCAGCGCGTGCGCCTGGCCGACGTGTTTGCCGCAGCTCTGCGGGAGCGCGACGCGGCCGCCCTGCCCGAACAGGTGGAGCAGGCACGCGAGAAGGCGTACCGCTCGCCCGTACTGCTCCTGCTCGTGGTGGATGGCCAGCGCGGCGACGCCACGGTGGACCTGAACGAGCGCATTCTTTCGGCCGGTTGCGCCGTGCAGAACCTGCTGCTGATGGCCACGGCCCTGGGTTTCGGCTCGGCGCTGACCAGCGGCAAGGCCCTCAAGTCGGACGGCCTGCGTGCGCTGTTCGGCTTGCAGGACGGCGAGCACGCGCTGTGCTTCGTCAGCCTGGGCAGCGTGCTTTCGCGCAAGAGTGCGCGCACGCGGCCCGTGCCGGCTGATTACCTGACCTCTCTGGGGTGACATGACTGCTTCCAACGCTCTGCCCGGCTTCGGCGATGCCGCCGTGGGCTTCGATACGCCGTTCGAGATGCTCTCGGCCTGCCATGAACGCGTGCTGCGTTCGCTGGCATTGCTGGGCAGGCTGCAGGACTACCTGCGCGGCCACCCTTGCGACGATTCCGCGCGCCAGGCGGCGCGCGACGTGCTGCGCTATTTCGATATCGCCGCGCCGCTGCACCACGAGGACGAGGAGCTGCATGTGTTTCCGCCGCTGATCGAACGCGGCAGCGCCGCTGCGGTGGCCGCCGCGCGGCGGCTGCAGCAGGACCACGAGGCCATGTCGGTGAACTGGCGGGCCGCGCGCGCGCTGCTGCTGGCGCTGGCCGAGGGAGCGCAGGAGGCCTTCAGCGCCCAGGATGAAG
>JANJVX010000277.1 GCA_024709845.1 Burkholderiaceae bacterium
CTCTGGACCGACAACCTCTGGATCGAGCGGCATGCCAGCGGGCTGGCGGCCCTCATGGCCACCTGCGGCTCCTTCCTGTTCATCGGGCAGGCACTGGCGGCGGGCAACCCGCGCCACCGCCTGATGCGCCTGATGCGCGTGATGCGCTGGGGCGCCGCAGGCACGGCGCTGCTGGCCGTGGCGTTCGCGCTGGATGCCTTCGATGTCCGGGTGCTCACCGCCATCGTCAGCATCCTGGGCCTGGTGCCCGCGCTCATGGGCATTCCGGGGGCCATGGGCCGCATGCGCCAGGGCGACCCGATTGGGGGCACCCTGCTGCTGGCCTGGCTGGTGTACTTCATCGCCACGGCCACGGTGATCGGCGTGATCCGGGGCTGGGTGCCCGTCAACTTCTGGACGCTGCATTCCTTCCAGTTCGGCGCCACGCTGGACATGCTGCTCTTCATGCGCGTGCTGGGCCTGCGCTCCAAGGCCCTGCGGCTGGCCGCTGAAAACGCCCGGACCGAGCGCGATGCCCTGCACTGGCTGGCGCACACCGACCCGCTCACCAGCCTGCCCAACCGCCGTGGCATGCAGGAGGCCCTGGCGACCGCGCTGCGGCAGTGCTGCCATGAGCGGCTGCTGGCGGTGTTCGTGCTGGATCTGGACGGCTTCAAGCCCATCAACGACGAACACGGCCACGACGCGGGGGACGAACTGCTGGTGGCCGTGGCCCGCCGCCTGCAGGGCCATGTGCGCGCCACGGACCTGGTGGCCCGCCTGGGCGGCGACGAGTTCGTGGTGGTGGCCAGCGCGCTGGAAAGCCCGGCCCAGGCGAACGATCTGGCGCACAAGCTGCTGAACGCCTTCCATGAGCCCTTCGCCCTGACCTCGGCCACGGTGCGGGTGGGCCTGACCATTGGCTACGCCCTGGCACCGCTGGACGGTTACGACGCCACCGGCCTTCTCAAGCTGGCCGACGCGGCCATGTATGCGGGCAAACAGGGTGGCAGGTTCCAGGTGCAGCGCAGCGCCGAGCGCCTGGCGATGCCCTGAGCGGGAACGGTGCGGGATGCACCGGGCCTGGCGGGTCACCCAGGACTGCACCCTTGCCCGGCGAGGCGGCCCAACGGCGTTATCCGCCCGAAGGCACACCGGTATCAGCGGCAGCAGCGGTAGGCCAGGCCGAGCGAAACGCTGTAGCTGTCGGGCCGGACGGCCAGCGGGCTGCGCCGCGCATCGCCACGCAGCTGCTGGTAGCCCACGCCGCCAAACAGCACCCAATGGCTGGACACCAGGGTCTTGACCTCCAGCCCCAGGTGGGTGCTGTGCATGCCGCCGCCGGGCCGGTAGGCCGGAAGGGCCGTGGTGATGCCCGCCGCACTGGCGGGCACGCCCATGTAGCTGCGCATGTAGGTGGCGTCGGCCAGGGTGAAGCCCAGCGCAACGCCGATTTCGGTGCGCGGGCTGATGAGGAATTCGTACCGCGCCGAAGTCTGCAGCGTGGCGCCGCCCTGTTTGCCCAGCAGGTCCTGGCTGAGCGTGCTGCGCAGCGAGGCATGCTTGTTGAAATCGTAGATGGCGCTCAGACGGCCGCGCAGCGTGCGCTCCACGTTGGGCAGGCCGCTCAGAATGGCGTCTTCCTCGCCTTTGCGTCCGCCATCCAGCCGGAGCCCGCCACTGAGACGGAAGTTATCCATCTGGAACAGGCGCGCCGTCAGGCCCGAATCGCGCGCATCCAGGTCGAAATCGAGCAAGGACCCGCCGCCGCCCGAACTGAGCGTGAAGCGCCCTACCTCCAGGCCGATCACCGGGCGCACGCCCGTGCTGCGCTCGTTGCTGCCGGGAAAGCTGGGGCCGTTGTTCACCGAGGCCCCCAGCGCCCAGGTGAAGCCGCTGTCCTCATTGGTGGCGGGCTGCTGCGGGCGCAGCAAACTCTGCGCCAGCACGGGCTGGGCCAGCGTCAGGGCCAGGACGGGCACGCAGGAGAGACGGAGGAGAGAACGGTAGCAGTGCATGCGATCCATTATCAACCGTTCCACTGAATCCATCCGCTCCACGCGCTTGCCAGCACCACGATGCCGAACACGATACGGTACCAGGCAAACGGCACGAAGCTGTGCGTGCTGATGTAGCGCAGCAGCCAGCGCACGCACAGCCAGGCACTCACGAACGAAAAGAACAGCCCCACGGCGAACATGGGCAGGTCGGCCACCTCCAGCAGCGCGCGCTCCTTGTACAGGCTGTACACCCCCGCGCCAATCAGCGTGGGAATGGCCAGAAAGAACGAATAGTCGGTGGCCGCCTTGCGCGACAGGCCCAGCAGCATGGCGCCAATGATGGTGGCGCCGCTGCGGCTGGTGCCCGGCACCATGGCCAGGCACTGCACCAGGCCCACCTTGAGGGCATCGAGCGCTGTCATGTCGTCCACCGAATGGATGCGCGCAGCCGACTGCGGGCGCCGCTCGGCCCACAGGATGATGAAGCCCCCGATGATGAAGGCACTGGCCACCACCGTGGGCGTGAACAGATGCGCCTTGATGGCCTTGCCCAGCAACAGCCCCAGCAGCACCGCCGGGAAGAAACCAATGAGCACATTGAGCGCGAAGCGCTGCGCCTGGCGCTCGGTGGGCAGCGCCACCATGGTGGCGCGGATCTTCTGCCAGTACACCAGGATGACGGCGCAGATGGCCCCCGTCTGGATGGCGATGTCGAACACCTTGGCCTTGGCATCGTCAAACCCCAGCAGCGCCCCGGCAAGGATCAGGTGGCCGGTGGAAGAGATGGGGAGAAATTCGGTCAGGCCCTCGACCACGCCCATGATGGCGGCCTTGACCAGCAAAACAATGTCCACGCGTGCGCCCTTCCCGGCCTTTATGGCAAATGAAAGCGCCAATTATCCCCGGCCCGGCTGCGCCAATCTGGTGCGGCCTTGTCGGCGAAACCTTGGGCGCCTGCGCCCGTGGCACTATGCGGCAACCTTGTTATTGCTTTGAATTTTCGGCCGTTGACACGGCCACACGTTCGCGTTAGCGTGACATCGGCATTTCGCCACCGAGGAGATCAACGTGAACAAAATTTCCGGCTCCATTCTGATCGGCGCACTGGTGCTAAGCGCTCCGGCCTTCGCCACGTCCAAGCTCGTCAAGGAAAAGCAGTGCCTGCAATGCCATTCCGTCAGCAAGGATGAAATCGGCCCGTCGTTCCAGCACATCGCCAAACTCTGGAAAGGCAACAAAGACGCCGAAAGATCACTGATCGCGACCATCCAGAAAGGAACGACGGACGGTGGTGGGCCACACTGGGACATGAAGGCCAAAATGCCCGACGGCTCGGAGCGCCCTGCGATCAGCGACGCCGAGGCCAAAAAAATCTACAAGTGGATCATGAAGCAGTAACCAGCCGGGTGGACGCGGCTGATTTCGGATTTTCAGTGCGTCACTCGTGCCGCAAGGCGTCGATGGGCAGCAGGCGCGCGGCCCGGCGGGCCGGGTAGTAGCCAAAGAAAACCCCCACGAAGCCCGAGAACCCCACGGCCAGCAGCACGGCGGGCAGGTCCATGGCCACGCTCCAGCCCGCCAGATGGCCGATCGCCCAGGTGGCCAGCGCGCCCAGCGCGATGCCGATGGCGCCGCCCGCCAGGCTGAGCGTTACCGCCTCGATGAGGAACTGCGCCAGGATGTCGCGCCCGCGCGCGCCCACGGCCATGCGCAGGCCGATCTCTCGCGTGCGCTCGGTCACGCTCACCAGCATGATGTTCATGATGCCGATACCCCCCACCAGCAGGCTCACGCCGGCCACTGCGGCCAGCAGCGCGGTCATCACGCGGCTCGACTCCTCCTGCGCCTGCAGCACCTCGGACAGGTTGCGGATGCTGAAGGTATCGTCCCCGCCCTCGGGCACCTTCAGGCGCTGGCGCAGCAGGATGCGCATGGCCTCCTCGGCGCCCGCCATGTCGGCCCCCTGGCGCACCTTGACGTGGATGGACCAGATGCGCCGCGCATTGCCCCCGGCGTTCCAGATGCGGTTGCGGAAGGTGGACATGGGCACGATGACGATGTCGTCCTGGTCCTGCCCCACGGCGTTCTGCCCCTTGGCGGCCAGCAGCCCCACCACCATGAAGGGCACGCCGCGCACCCGCACCATCTGGCCCAGGGGGTCGTCGCCGGCAAACAGCTCGCGCGCCACCGTCTGGCCCAGCCAGGCGACCTTGGCCGAGCCCTGCTGCTCGGCCGCCTCGAACAGGCGGCCCGCGGCCAGCGGCCATTCGCGCGCCTCCAGGTAGTCGTTGGTGGTGCCGAAGATGGTGGTGTTCCAGTTGGCGCTTTGCGCCACCGCCTGCGCCGTG
>JANJVX010000004.1 GCA_024709845.1 Burkholderiaceae bacterium
GCTCACTGGTCGAGGGCTTCTTCTTCAGGCCGGGCAGGTTGCGCACGTCGTAGAAGGTCTTCATCGCCACGGTGAGCAGCTCGCTCTTGAGCGTGGGGAAGTGCACGCCGATGATCTGCCGCATGGTGTCGGCCTCGGGGAATTTGATGAAGTGGAAGAAGCAGCGGCGCAGGAAGGCGTCCGGCAGTTCCTTTTCGTTGTTCGAGGTGATGAACACCAGCGGGCGGTGCTTGGCCTTGATGAGTTCACGCGTCTCGTAGCAGTAGAACTCCATGCGGTCGATTTCGCGCAGCAGGTCGTTCGGGAATTCGATGTCGGCCTTGTCGATCTCGTCAATCAGCAGCGCCACGGGGCGGTCGGCTGTGAAGGCCTGCCACAGCACGCCCTGGACGATGTAGTTGCGGATGTTCTTCACGCGCTCGCTGCTGTGTTCATCGTTCAGCTGGCTGTCGCGCAGGCGGCTCACGGCGTCGTATTCATACAGGCCCTGCTGCGCCTTGGTGGTGGACTTGATGTGCCATTGCAGCAGCGGCATGTCGAGCGCCTGTGCCACTTCCTCGGCCAGCATGGTCTTGCCGGTGCCGGGCTCGCCCTTGATAAGCAGGGGGCGTTGCAGCGTGATGGCTGCATTGACGGCGAGCATCAGATCCTGGGTGGCGACGTAATTCTCGGAGCCTTGGAATTTCATGGGGTTTGAATGCAGAATCGTTGACAAATGGGCTTGACATGCGCTGGCTATAATTGCCTGCAAAATCTGGGCCCCTGGTTTTCACTTCACAGGATTGTGCGCGCAAAATGAACAAGACGTTGACCACGCTATTTGCATTGGCTGTCGCTTCCGCGACCGCTGTCACCCATGCCCAGGAGATCAAGGGCGATGTGAAGGCAGGAGAGCAGAAGACAGCCATGTGCATTGGCTGCCATGGCATTGCAGGGTACCAGTCGAGCTTTCCGGAAGTGCACAAGGTGCCGATGATCTCGGGCCAGAACGCGGGCTACATCGCCAGCGCGCTGCAGGCCTACCAGAAGGGCGACCGCAAGCACCCCACCATGCGCGGCATCGCCATCTCGCTCACCGAGCAGGACATCGCCGATCTCGCCGCCTACTACGAACAGCATGGCAAGGCGGGGGGCGAATTGCCCGCCGCGCCCCGGCGTGCGCCCGTGGCCCCCGTGGCCGAGCTGCTCAAGAAAGGCGCCTGCGTTTCGTGCCACGGCGACAACTTCGCCAAGCCCATTGATCCGTCCTACCCCAAGATCGCGGGCCAGCACGCCGACTACCTGTACGTGGCGCTCAAGTCCTACAAGGAAACCGGCAAGAACGCCCATGTGGGCCGCAGCAACGGCGTGATGGCAGGCATTGCGGGCCAGTTCAGCAACGCCGAACTCAAGGCGCTGTCGCAGTACATCGCCAAGGTCGATGGCGACCTGCAGGTGGTGCCGCAGCCGCGCTTCCGCTGACCCTCCTGGGGTCTTGCGATGGCCCCGCCAATACTGGCACGCCCAGGTGCGGCATGCTTGCGGCAGCTCCCTGCTGCTCATAAGATAAGCAGCGCATGAAGCCGCTGCCCACCTCCCTCTTCTCACCCGTCCACCTGGCCCGCCGGCCCGGCTGGATCATGCGGGTGCGGCCCAGACAGGGTGCGGCCGAACCCGTTGTGTTGGCCGCAGACTCCTAGGCCCGGCGGTTCCTCTCTCCCCCCAGACGTCATCCAGCAACCGCCGGGCATTTCTCCGCCCGGTGGTGCGGTGCGCGCTTTCCGGTCCGCCCCCCGGTGCCGGACATGCCTGCTGCACGGCCGGAGCCGGGTGACGCAGAAGACGACGGTGATCCGTCCCTGCACCTTGCCCGAGAGGAGTCCCATGCGCATCCAGAACATCCTGGCCCTGACCGATTTTTCCATCCAGGCCGAGCACGGCCTCGACCGCGCCGCCGCGCTGGCGGCCGCCCATGGCGCGCGGCTGCGCATCCTGTATGCCTGCGAGACGCCGCCGTTGCAACTGTCCGACCCGATGGCGCGGCTGGACCAGCGTGCGCGCCAGCTCGCGCGGCGCCATGGCGTGGAGGTGGGCACCATCGGCGGCACGGGTCGGCTGCTGGAGGACGGGCTGACGGAGGCGGCGCATGCCGACCTGCTGGTGGCCCATGGCCGCATGTACCGGGACGGGTACGTTCTGCCGAGGCGGCAGCTGCTGTACCCGCTGCTGCGGCGCAGCCCCTGTCCGGTGCTGGTGGTGCAGCGGCCGTGGCTGGGGGCGTATGCGCGGGTGCTGGTGTCGGTGGACTTTTGTGCTGCGTCCCGGCCGCTGGTGCGCTATGCCGGCAACCTGGAGGCCGGTGCGGCCCTGGAGCTGTTCCACGCCATCGACACCCACGACGAAGCCCGGCTGCGCAGCGCCGAGGCCTCGGCGGCCGCCGTGCAGGCCTACCGCCGCGAAGTGCAGCAGTATGCGCAGCAGCAGCTCTACCGCTTGTCCGATGTCTTCGAGGCCCGGCGCAACCGTGTGGGCACCCTGATCGGCCGGGGCGACGCGGTGCGCCACCTCACGGTGCAGCAGGAACGTATCGGCGCTGATCTGGTGGTGCTCGGCCAGGAACGCCGCTCATGGCTGATCGACTGGGTGCGCGGCAGCGTGCCACGCAAACTGCTTTCGGGGGGGCTGCAGAGCGACCTGCTGGTGGTGCCGCACGACTGCCTGGGGGTGTGGCATGACGGCAGGCAACCCGCCAGCCCCACAGGGCGGCTCCCGGTCTGACCCTCAGTCGCGCGTGGCGCGCCGCTGCACAGCGGCGACATAGGCATCGCCGTCGGGTGGGCGCCCCGAGCGTTGGCTCTCCCACAGCATCTGGCCCAGGCATTCCATGGTGGCGTGGTGAGCGTCGTGCAGCGAATCAAGGCGCTTGCCCAGCAGTTCGACGGCCTGGCGGATGCCACGCGGCTGGTCGATGCTGCACTGCTCGCTGATCGACAGGTGCATCGACAGGTGCAGGAAGGGGTTGGTGCGGTCGGGGGTTTCGTCGTAGTTGCGCGCCACCGCCGCATCGGCATCCTGCAGGTCGGCGAGGTACTCGGGGTGCTCGGCGATCCACAGGCTGGCCAGGGTTTCGATGGCTTCCATGGGCGCACCGGCCTGCGCCTTGGCATGGGCGGCGCAGAAAAAGCGGCGGACGTCGGCTTGGGAGGGATTGAACATGGCGCCAGAGCGTAGCACGCGGCCTGC
>JANJVX010000031.1 GCA_024709845.1 Burkholderiaceae bacterium
CACGAGGCGCGCGCGCGCCAGGGCGCACTGCGCGCCCAGGTGCTGGCCGCCCAGGTGGCGCTGGACCTGCGCCGCCGCGAGCTGGCCGACAGCACCGGCCTGCCCATGGACGGCTTGCAGGCGCACCTGCCCGCAGCGCTGGTGCCCGAGCCCGCGCGCACCCAGGCCGCGCTGGCGCACTGGCAGGCCCAGGCGCAGGACGGCAACCCCCAGATTCGCCTGCAGCAACTGGCCGCCGACATCGCGCAGGCCGAGGCCGACAAGCACCGCCGCAGCGCCGCCCCCACGGTGGACCTGGTGGCGCAGGCGGGCGATGAGCGCCTGCGCGGCAGTGGCGACCACGGCAGTGCGCGCAACCGCAGCGTCAACGCCATGGTGGGCGTGCAGCTCACCGTGCCGCTGTCCACCGGCGGCTACCGCAGTGCCAGGGAAGAAGAAGCCCTGCGCCTGTGGGACCAGGCCCAGGCCCAGGTGCAGAGCACGCGCGAGCAGGTGGCGCAGCAGGTGCATGGTGCCTGGCTGGGTCTGCACCTGGGCACCGAGCGCGTGCAGGCGCTGGGCGAGGCCCTCCAGGCCAGCGAGGCCCGGCTGGACGCCACCCGCACCGGCCTGGAGGTGGGGCACCGCACCGTGCTCGACCTGCTGGGCGCCGAGAACGACACCGCCGCCACGCGGCTGGCGCTGGCCCAGGCCCGCGCCGCCCTGCTGCTCGACCGCCTGCGTCTGGCGCAACTGGCCGGGCGGCTCGACGAAAACGCGCTGCACGAAGCCAACCAGCAATTGCAGGCGGCACCCTGACTCTGTTTGCTATTGATTTAATAGCTTATTCCGCATGACCAATAAGCGCTAGAGCCTGTTTTTGTTCAAACCCTGGAGAGCCCTGTTCATGGCCCACCGCATCACCCTCCTGGGCGCCGGTTTTGGCGCGCTGTCCACCGTGCGCGAGCTGCGCCAGCGCGATGCGGGCGCCGAGATCACGCTGGTCTCGCCGCGCGCCGAGCTGCACTACCTGCCGGGCATCATCTGGATTCCGAGCGGCCTGCGCACGCGTGAGCAGCTCATCGTGCCGCTGGCGCCCTTCTTCGAGCGCCTGCGCGTGCGCCATGTCGCCGCCGAGGTCACCGGCCTGCAGGATGGGGGCCGCACCGTGCTCACCACGGCGGGCGAGGTGCGGAACGACGCGCTCGTCGTCGCCACCGGCGGGCGCTTCCTCAAGAAGCTGCCGGGCATCGAGCACGCCATCACGCCCTGCGAGGGCATCGCCGCCGCCGAGCAGATTCGCGACCGGCTGCGCGCCCTGCGGGGCGGCACCATCGCCGTGGGATTCGCCGGCAACCCGAATGAGCCCACGGCAGTGCGCGGCGGGCCGATGTTCGAGTTTCTGTTCGGCATTGACACGCAATTGCGCCGCGAGGGCCGTCGCGAGCGCTTCGATCTGGTGTTCTTCAACCCCACGCAGGAGCCGGGCAACCGCCTGGGTGCCAAGGCGGTGCAGCACCTGCTGGGCGAGATGGCGCGGCGCGGCATCCGCACCCACCTGGGCCACAAGATGCAGCGCTTCGAGGCGGGCAAGGTGGTCACCGAGGGTGGCGAGTTCGCCGCCGACCTGATCCTGTTCATGCCCGGCATGACGGGCAACGCCTGGTTCGACCAGACTGACTTGCCGCGCTCGCCCGGCGGTTTGCTGCGCGCCGACGCGCAGTGCCGCGTGGAAGGCTGGGAGCATGTCTACGTGGTGGGTGACTCGGGCAGCTTCCCCGGACCCGACTGGAGCCCGAAGCAGGCCCACATGGCCGATCTGCAGGCCCGCGCCGCCGCACAGAACCTGCTGGACGGCCTGGCCGGGCGGGCGCAGACCGCGAGCTTCGAGCCCGAGCTGGCCTGCATCATCGACGCGCTGGACCAGGGCACGCTGGTCTGGCGCACGCCCCGGCGCAATGTGGTGCTGCCACCCTCGCGCGCCTTCCACTGGGCCAAGCGCGCCTTTGAGTGGCGCTACCTGCAGCGCTACCGCTAAGGGTGCGCCGCCCGCGCCCATGCACGACATCACCACCACGACAGGAGACAAGCATGAAACAGCGTGATTCCCTCGGCACCCCGGGTGCCCCGCATCGATCGACCCGCCGTGCCTGGCTGGCGGGCGCCGCCGGCACGGGCACGGCGCTGGGCCTGGGGCTGCACGGCCGCCCGGCACAGGCCGCGCGCATTCCCACCCAGGCGCACATCGTCATCGCGGGCAGCGGGCTGGCGGGCATTGCCGTGGCGCACCGGCTGCAGGGGCTGCTGGACGGCGCCAGGATCACCATCGTCGATGCCAAGGAGGTGCACAACTACCAGCCGGGCTACACCCTGGTGGGCAGCGGCGTCTGGCCCGTGGACAAGGTGATCGACCGCAACGCCGACCTGCAGCCCACCGGCGTGGAGTGGGTGCGCGACATGGTGGCCGAGTTCGACCCGGCCGCCAACGCCATCGTCACCGCCAAGGGCCAGCGCATCGCCTACGACTACCTCGTGGTGGCCGTGGGCACGCACCAGGACTGGGCGCAGATCGAGGGCATGGACGTGAAAGCCATCGGCACGAACGGCCTGACCAGCGTGTACCCCAGCTCCGAGGCAGCCGTCGCCACCTGGGCTGCAATGGAGCAATACCGCAGCAAGGGCGGGCAGGCCGTGATGACGCTGCCCGCCACGCCGCTCAAGTGCGCGGGCGCGCCGCTGAAGATGACCTTCATGGTGCGCGACCGCCTGGCCCAGGCGGGCACGCTGGGCCAGTCGCAGGTCACGTTCTACTCGGCCCTGCCCAACGTGTTCGGCGTCAAGACCGTGAACGACAACGTGCTCGAACGCTGGAAGGCCCTGGGTGTGCAGGTGCAGTTCACGCGCAAGCTCAAGGCCATCGACATCGGCGCGCGCCGCGCCACCTTCGTGAACCCTGAAGGCGCAGCCACCGAGGTGCCCTACGATTTCATCCATGTGGTGCCGCCCATGCGCGCGCCCGATGCGGTGAAGAATTCCGATCTCGCCTGGAAGGAAGGCCCCATGGCCGCGGGCGGCTGGCTGGAGGTGGACAAGGAAACGCTGCAGCACCGCCGCTACAAGAACGTGTTCGGCCTGGGCGACATCAACGGCACGCCGCGCGGCAAGACGGCC
>JANJVX010000238.1 GCA_024709845.1 Burkholderiaceae bacterium
TTCATCAAGGTCGAAGCCACCAAGTTCACCGAGGTGGGCTATGTGGGCAAGGACGTGGACACCATCATCCGCGACCTGATGGAAGTGGCCGTCAAGCAGGAGCGCGAGGTGCAGACGCGCCAGGTGCGCACGCGCGCCGAAGACGCGGCCGAGGAGCGCATCCTGGACGTGCTCATCCCCGTGGCGCGCACGCCCGGCAGCGAGCCGCCGCCCGACAGCACCGCACGCCAGGTGTTCCGCAAGAAGCTGCGCGAGGGCCAACTCGACGACAAGGAAATCGAGATCGACCTGGCCGAGGCCCGCCCACAGCTCGAAATCATGGGCCCAGCGGGCATGGAGGACATGGCCGAGCAGTTGCGTGGCGTGTTCAGCCAGATGGGCCAGGAGCGTCGCAAGACGCGCAAGCTGACCATCGCCGAGGCGCGCAAGCATCTCGTCGAGGAAGAGGCGGGCAAGCTGGTGAACGAGGAAGAGATCAAGCTGCGCGCCATCCAGAACGCCGAGCAGAACGGCATCGTCTTCATCGACGAGATCGACAAGGTGGCGGCGCGCCAGGAAACCAGCGGCGCCGACGTTTCGCGCCAGGGCGTGCAGCGCGACCTGCTGCCACTGGTGGAGGGCACCACGGTGACCACCAAGTACGGCATGGTCAAGACCGACCACATCCTGTTCATCGCCTCGGGGGCCTTTCATCTCGCCAAGCCGAGTGATTTGATTCCTGAACTGCAAGGGCGCTTTCCGATCCGCGTGGAACTGGGCTCACTGTCCGTGCAGGATTTCGAGGCCATCCTCACGCAGACGCACGCCTCGCTCGTGCGCCAGTACCAGGCCCTGCTGGCCACCGAGGGCGTGGCGCTGGAATTCACGCCCGAGGGCATCACGCGGCTGGCGCGCATCGCCTATGAGGTCAACGAACGCACCGAAAATATTGGCGCACGGCGCCTGTCCACCGTGATGGAGCGCCTGCTCGACGAAGTCAGCTTCGATGCCGCGCACCGCAGTGGTCAGACGGTGACCGTGGATGCCGCCTACGTGGATGAGCGCCTGCAGGCGCTGAGCCAGGACGAAGACCTCTCGCGCTTCATCCTCTGAGCCTCTTCACGCAGCCGACACCCCGCTCCGGCGGGGATTTTTTTGCCAAGGATCAAGCCTCAGGTGTTACTTTCACAGGGCCTGCTAACTGCTTTCTCTGTAACGGTTTTTGCGCGTCGCTTGGGTGCAAAGTCACGCCTAAGTCCTTGATTTCATTGCAAGTAGATGTTGCAAGCCCTCTTGCTGGACAAGCTTTTCCTGCTACAGTGCAAAAAAGTGCAATTTAGTGGTGAAAAGTGCCATAGCTCCCGGTTTTTCGGCGGGCGGGCGGGTCCATCGAACAACAAGGGGTCAGGGCAGTGTTTCAAGGGGCTTCTTCGCTCAGTCTGGATGCGAAGGGTCGGCTTTCCGTGCCGACCCGGCACCGTGACGCCCTGAGCGCGCAAGCCGCCGGCCACCTCGTCATCACCAAGAACCCGGACGGTTGCCTCATGGTGTTTCCACGTCCCGCGTGGGAAAAGTTCAGCGCGCACATCGCGACGCAAGGCCAGTGGGCAAAGCGCATCTACCTGGGCAATGCCATGGACGTCGAAATGGACGGCACTGGCCGGGCGCTGGTCTCGCCCGAGCTGCGCGAGTTCGCGGGCCTGACCAAGGACGCGGTGTTGCTGGGTATGGGCAGCTACTTCGAGCTGTGGGACAAGGCGACCTACGAGGCCAAGGAGGCTGCGGCCATGCAGGCCGAGATGCCGGATGTCTTCAAGGACTTCTCCTTCTGAGGCGCGGCGTGACCGAATCCACCACTCCCCACACCACCGTGCTGCTCGATGAAGCGGTCGATGCGCTCCTGGCGGGCGCGGGAGAAGCGCCGTCGGGCACCTGGATCGACGGCACCTTTGGCCGGGGGGGGCATGCGCGGCGCATCCTCTCACGGCTCTCGCCGCAGGGGCGCCTGCTGGCGTTCGACAAGGACCCCGAGGCCATCCAAGAAGCAGCGCGCATCCAGGATGCGCGTTTTTCCATTCGGCACGAGGGGTTTCGCCACATGGCGGATCTGCCTCCCGGCAGCGCGGCCGGCGTGCTGATGGACCTGGGCGTGAGCTCGCCCCAGATCGACACCCCCGAGCGGGGTTTCAGTTTCCGTTTCGACGGTCCGCTGGACATGCGCATGGACACCACGCGCGGTCAAAGCGTGGCCGAGTGGCTGGCAGACGCCGAAATCGGGCAGATTGCGGAGGTGATACGTGAATACGGTGAAGAACGGTTTGCTGGCCCCATTGCAAAGGCGATTGTTGCTCGGCGGCAGGAAAGGGGGCCTCTCGCTACCACCGCAGAACTGGCCGATCTCGTGGCTGGCGCGGTCAAGACCCGTGAGCCGGGCCAGAACCCTGCCACGCGCACATTTCAGGCTCTTCGGATTTTCATCAACGCCGAACTTGAAGAGCTGCAACAGGCGCTAGAGGCCAGCCTGTCGGTGCTGCAGCCGGGCGGCCGGCTCGTGGTGATCAGCTTCCATTCGCTGGAAGACCGCATCGTCAAGCAGTTCATCGCGCAGCACTCCAAGGAGGTTTTCGATCGCCGTGCGCCGTTTGCCGCGCCCAAGCCCATGCGGCTCAAGGCGCTCGACCGTATCAAGCCCGGTGCGGCCGAAGTGGCGGCCAACCCGCGTGCGCGCAGTGCCGTGATGCGCGTGGCCGAGCGCACGGAGGTGCCCGCATGACGCGCGTGAGCATTGCCTTGCTGCTGGCGGTGATCGCCAGTGCGCTATACCTCGTGCACACGCAGTATGAGTCGCGGCTGCTCTACACCGAACTGGACCGCGCGCTGGCCGAGGCGCGCCGCCTGGAGACGGAGCACCAGCGCCTGCAGGTGGAGAAAAGAGCCCAGGCCACGCCGCTGCGCGTGGAGCAGCTTGCACGCAACAAGCTGCACATGCGCACCGCCACGCCGGCCATCACGCAGTACGTGATCGACCCCCTGCCGTTGCAGGCCTCCGTGGAGGCCCGGCCATGAGCCGCAGCGTGCTGTACGCCCATAGCCCTTTGCTGGCCAGCAAGACGCCGGTGTGGCGCAGCAAGTTCATCGTGGCGATGATCGCGCTGGGCTTTGTCGGCCTGGGTGCGCGCGCGGCGTATGTGCAGGTGGTGGGTAATGACTTTTTTCAGCGCCAGGGCGAGGTGCGCTTCGCACGCACCCTGGAGCTGCCGGCCAACCGTGGCCGGATCCTCGACCGCAATGGCCTGATCCTGGCCTCCAGCGTGCCTGCGGCCAGCATCTGGGCCATTCCCGAGGATGTGGAGCAGGACAAGCCGGAAGTGCGCGCCAAGCTCAAGACGCTGGCGCGCCTGATGGGCATGCCCCTGGCAGACCTCCAGGCCAAGCTGGCCGATGAGGACAAGACCTTTGTCTGGATCAAGCGCCAGCTCGACTGGGACGTGGGCCAGCAGATTGCCGAGCTGGGCATCAAGGGCATCTACCAGCGCAAGGAATACAAGCGCCAGTACCCCGAGGGCGAGGCCGCCGCGCATGTGGTCGGGTTCACCAACGTCGAGGACAAGGGCCAGGAAGGCATGGAGCTGGCGTTCAACGACCTGCTCGCCGGCAAGCCGGGCTCGCGCCGCGTCATCAAGGACCGGCTGGGCCGCGTCGTCGAGGGGGTGGGCGAGGTCGTCCCGCCGGTGGATGGGCGCGACATGCAGCTCTCCATCGACAGCAAGGTGCAGTTCTTTGCCTACCAGAAGCTGCGCGACCAGGTGCAGGCGCACAAGGCCAAGGGCGGCAGCGTGGTGGTGCTCGATGCGGTGACGGGCGAAGTGCTGGCGCTGGCCAACTATCCGAGCTATTCGCCTGACAAGCGGCAGAATCTGTCGGGCGAGCAGCTGCGCAACCGGGCCATCACCGATACCTTCGAGCCAGGCTCGACCATGAAGCCGTTCACCATCGGCCTGGCGCTCGAGAGCGGCCGCGTGCGCCCAAGCACCGTCGTGGACACGGCGCCGGGGCGCATCACCATCACCGGCTCCACCATTTCGGATACGCACAACTACGGCGCGCTCACGGTAGAGGGGGTGATCCAGAAGTCCAGCAACGTGGGCACCACCAAGCTGGCCATGCAGATGCCTGCGCGCGAAATGTGGGAGACCTTCTCTGCCGCCGGGTTCGGGCAGAAGCCGCAGATCGGCTTCCCCGGTGCCGTCAGCGGCCGCCTGCGGCCCTACAAGACCTGGCGTCCGATCGAGCAGGCAACCATGTCCTACGGTTATGGACTCTCGGCCAGCCTGTTCCAGATGGCACGCTCGTACACCGTGTTCGCGCACAACGGCCAGATCATTCCGGTCACCATGCTCAAGAGCACGGAGCCGGTGACCGGCGTGCCGGTCTTTTCGCCGCAAACCGCCGATGCAGTGCGCAAGATGCTGCAAATGGCCGCTGGCCCCGGCGGCACCGGGCAGAAGGCGCAGACGGTGGGCTACTCGGTGGGCGGCAAGTCGGGCACGGCGCGCAAACAGGTCGGCAAGAGCTATGCCTCCAACAAGTACCGTGCCTGGTTCACGGGCATGGCGCCCATCGACAAGCCGCGCATCATCGTCGCCGTCATGGTCGATGAGCCGAGCAACGGCGTGTACTACGGTGGCGCCGTGGCGGCGCCCGTGTTCAGCGAAGTGGTGCAGCAGACGCTGCGCATGATGGGCGCCCAGCCGGACATGGACGTCAAGCCCCAGATCGTGGCCGAAGTGGAGGAGTCACTGTGATGCAGGTTCTTGCCAGCGCTTGCGCCGCCGCCCGGTGGCTGCGCGCGCGTGTCACGGGTACGTTGCGAACGGACAGCCGTCTCGTGCAGCCGGGCGACGCCTTCATCGCCTGGCCCGGCGCAGCGACCGATGGCCGCGCCCATGTGCGGGATGCCCTGGTGCGCGGCGCCGCCGCCTGCCTGGTCGAGCATGAGGGCGTGGAGCCCTTCGGTTTCGACGGCGACGAGATCGCCGCGCTGCCCCGGCTCAAGGCCGCCACGGGTCTGATCGCCGCCGAATGGTTCGCCGCGCCCACCGAGGCGCTCGACGTGCTCGCCGTCACCGGTACCAATGGAAAGACCAGCACCGCTTGGTGGCTGGCGCATGCGCTATCGAACTTGAAGCATCCGGCGCTTTCCCCGTGCGCCCTGGTGGGCACTTTGGGCATTGGAATGCCGGGTGCGCTCGAATCCACCGGCATGACCACGCCCGATCCGGTGCGGCTGCAGCGCGCCTTCCGCCAGTTCGCCGACGCGGGCGTGCGCAGCTGCGCCATCGAGGCCTCGTCCATTGGCCTGGCGGAGCACCGGCTCGCAGGCACGCGCATCCGCGTGGCGCTGTTCACCAACTTCACGCAGGACCACCTGGACTACCACGCCAGCATGGAAGCCTACTGGCAGGCCAAGGAAGCGCTGTTCGACTGGCCTGGCCTGCAGGCCGCCGTGGTCAACATCGACGATCCGCGCGGCGCCGCGCTGCACCCGTCGCTGGCGGACCGCGGGCTGGACCTGTGGAGTGTATCGATGCAGCAGGACGCGCGCCTGCGCGCCACGGAGCTGGGCTGGGGCGAAGGCGGCCTGCGTTTCACCGTGGTGGAGGGGCTTGAGCGCCAGGTGCTGCAGACGGCCATGATCGGCGACTACAACGTCTCCAACCTGCTCGGTGTGATCGCCGCGCTGCGCGCCCTGGGCGTTCCGCTGCACGACGCCGTGCAGGCCTGCGCGCGGCTCGTACCCGTGCCTGGCCGCATGGAACGGCTCGTCGCGCCGGGCCAGCCGCTGGTGGCCGTGGACTATGCCCACACGCCCGACGCGCTCGACAAGGCCCTGGAGGCGCTGGCTCCGCTGGCGCGGGAGCGCGGCGGCCAGCTCTGGTGTGTGTTCGGCTGCGGCGGCGACCGCGACGCAGGCAAACGCCCGCTCATGGGGGCCAGTGCCCAGCGCCACGCCGACTGGGTGGTGGTGACCAGCGACAACCCGCGCAGCGAAGACCCGGCCGCCATCATCCACCAGATCCTGCTGGGCATGATCGCCGGTGAGACCGTGCGCGCCGAGCCCGACCGCGCGGCCGCCATCGCGCTGGCGTTGCAGGAGGCCGATGCGCGGGACGTGGTGCTGATCGCAGGCAAGGGGCATGAGGACACCCAGGAGACCGCCGGCGTGTGCCGGCCGTTCTCCGACATGGCGCAGGCGCGCGAAGCGCTGCGGCGCCGGGGGGCCAGCACATGGCAATGATGACGCTGCAACAGGCATTCGCCTGGATTCACGCCCACGAGCCGCGCGCGCGGCGCGTGGGGGTTGGTGCCGTGGCGACGGAACGCGTGCACACCGACACGCGCAGCCTGGTGGCGGGCGACCTGTTCGTGGCTCTCAAGGGCGAGCGCTTCGACGCCAACGCTTTTCTCGCGCAGGCGCGCACGGCTGGCGCCGTGGCCGCCATCGCCCATGGCGGGCTGGCCGATGCCGGGTTGCCCGGCATCGAAGTGCCCGATACCCTGCAGGCGCTCGGGCTGCTCGCGGCGGGCTGGCGCGCGCAGTACACCCTGCCGCTGATCGCCGTCACCGGCAGCAACGGCAAGACCACGGTGACGCAGATGATCGCCGCCATCCTGCGCGCGCATGCGCAGGAGGCCGCTTTTGCGACCCAGGGCAACCTGAACAACGCCATCGGCGTGCCGCAGACGCTGCTGCGCCTCACGGTGCTGCACCGTGTCGGTGTGGTCGAGCTGGGCATGAACCACCCGGGCGAGATTGCGGAACTGGCACGCATTGCCCAGCCCACCGTGGCGCTGGTGAACAACGCGCAGCGCGAGCACCTCGAATTCATGCACACGGTGCAGGCCGTGGCCGAGGAAAACGGCTCCGTGCTGGCGGCATTGCCGCCAGACGGCGTGGCTGTGTTCCCGGCGGGTGATGCCTACACCGCGCTGTGGCGCAGCCTGGCCGGTACGCGCCCCTGCCTGACCTTCGGCGCCGAGGGCGCGGACGTGCGCTGCGTCCAGGCCGTGTGGGACGAGGGCGCCTGGCGCGTGCAGATCGCCACGCCGCAGGGCGCGCTGGAATGCCTGCTCCACATCGCCGGCCGTCACAACGTCACCAATGCGCTGGCCGCCACGGCCTGCGCGCTCGCGGCGGGCGTGCCGCTCGATGCCATCGCGCGCGGGCTGTCGGCATTCACGCCGGTCAAGGGGCGCTCGCGCGCCTTTTCCGTGCCGTGCGGCACGCGTGCCATCACCGTGGTGGACGACAGCTACAACGCCAACCCCGATTCCATGCGTGCCGCCATCGACGTGCTGGCCGAACTGCCCGCGCCGCGCCTGCTGGTGCTGGGCGACATGGGAGAGGTGGGCGACCAGGGGCCCGCGTTTCATGCCGAGGCGGGTGCCCATGCGCGGGCGCGCGGCATCGAGCAGCTGTACGCGCTGGGCGCGCAGGCGGCGCACGCCGTGGCGGCCTTTGGCGGTGCCCGGCATTTCGACAACATGGCATCGCTGCAGGCAGCGGTGCGCGAAGCACTGCCCGCCCTGGGCAGCGTGCTGGTGAAGGGATCGCGGTTCATGAAGATGGAACAGGTGGTGGAGGCGATTGCCGCCACCGCAGAACAACCCGCTGCAGCGCAGGAGGCAGGCCATGGCACAACGCGTTGACCGCATGATTTCCCGGGGTGCGCCATGCTGATGTGGCTTGCCCAATGGCTGCAAGGACTGTCGCCGGACCTCGGCTTTCTGCGCGTGTTCCAGTACCTCACGCTGCGCGCGGTGCTGGGCGCCATGACGGCGCTGCTCATCGGCCTGTTCGCCGGGCCGCGCGTGATCCGGCGCCTGACCGAACTCAAGATTGGCCAGCCCATCCGCACCAATGGCATGGAGACGCACCACGTCAAGAGCGGCACGCCGACCATGGGCGGTGTGCTGATCCTGCTGTCGATTGCCGCCTCGACCCTGCTGTGGGCCGACCTGTCGAACCGCTTTGTCTGGATCGTGCTCATCGTCACGCTGGGTTTCGGCGCCATCGGCTGGGCGGACGACTGGCGCAAGGTGGTCTACAAGGACCCCAACGGCATGCGTTCGCGCGAGAAGTACATGTGGCAGTCCCTCATCGGGCTGGTGGCGGCGCTCTACCTGGTGTTCAGCATCTCGGAAAGCTCCAATCTCAAGGTGCTGGAGCTGTTCGTCTCGTGGGTGCGCTCGGGCTTTGACGTCGATCTGCCCCCGAAGGCCGGCCTGTTGCTGCCCTTCTTCAAGGAGGTGAGCTACCCGCTGGGCGTGCTGGGCTTCGTCATCCTGACCTATCTGGTCATCGTCGGTTCGAGCAATGCGGTCAACCTGACCGACGGGCTCGACGGCCTGGCCATCATGCCCGTGGTGATGGTGGGCTCGGCGCTGGGCATCTTCGCCTACGTGGCGGGCAGTTCGGTGTATTCCAAGTACCTGTTCTTCCCGCACATTCCGGGCGCGGGCGAGCTGCTGATTTTCTGCGCCGCCATGGCGGGGGCGGGGCTGGCCTTTCTGTGGTTCAACACGCACCCGGCCCAGGTGTTCATGGGTGACGTGGGCGCACTGGCGCTGGGCGCCGCCCTGGGCACCATTGCCGTGATCGTGCGCCAGGAAATCGTGCTGGCCATCATGGGCGGCATCTTTGTCGTCGAGGCGCTGTCGGTGATGCTGCAGGTCACCTGGTTCAAGTACACCAAGCGCAGGTACGGCGAAGGCCGGCGCCTGCTGAAGATGGCGCCGCTGCACCACCATTTCGAAAAGAGCGGCTGGAAGGAAACGCAGGTGGTCGTGCGCTTCTGGATCATCACCATGCTGCTGTGCCTCATCGGCCTGTCCACGCTGAAGCTGCGATGAACCCGGACGACGATCTCCAGCCCCTTCCTCCGGAGCCGCAGGCGCCGCAGGAAACGGCCGCGCCCCGGGCGCTGCCGGAGGTGCCGCACACCCTCACGGCCGCGCAGGACGCAGCCGCCTTCGTGGCGAAGATCTTCGCCGAGGCCGGCCCGGCCGAGCCCGCAGCCGAGGCGCAGGCCGCTGCCGCGCCCGGGGCAGAGCACGAGGCTGCCGCGCCCCCCCCTGTGCCGGCCGGCTGGCCGCTGGAGGGGCTGCAGCCGTTGCAACACCAACATATTCTCATCCTGGGCCTGGGCGCTTCGGGCCTGGCCATGGCGCGCTGGTGCGTGCGCTGCGGCGCGCAGGTCACCGTGGCCGACACGCGCTCGGCGCCGCCGCAACTGGACTTGCTGCGGCAGGAGCTGCCCGGCGTGCGTTTCGTAGCGGGTGCCTTCGGCCCGGATCTGGTGCAGGGCCGGGCGCTGGCGGCGGTGTACCGCTCGCCGGGATTGAGCCCGGCCACGGTTGCTCCTGTTTTGGAAGCTGCCAGCGCTCATGGTGTAAGCGTTGGAGGCGAACTGGACCTGTATTCCATGGCCCTGCGCACCTTGCGCGAGGCCCATGGCTATGCCCCTGCCGTGCTGGCCATCACCGGCACGAACGGCAAGACCACGGTCACCTCGCTCACCGGACAGCTGGTGGAG
Organism: Burkholderiaceae bacterium; assembly: GCA_024709845.1. Lineage (GTDB taxonomy): Bacteria > Pseudomonadota > Gammaproteobacteria > Burkholderiales > Burkholderiaceae_C > Simplicispira. The sequence continues at coordinate 9,576 of JANJVX010000238.1, forward strand.
CATGCAGGCAAGACGGTGGCCGTGGCCGGCAACATCGGCCCCACACTGCTCGATACGCTGTCCGAACGCATCGACGCCGGCGATCTGCCGGAGGTCTGGGTGCTGGAGCTGTCGAGCTTCCAGCTCGACGGCGTGGCCGGTTTCGAGCCCACGGCCGCCACGGTGCTCAACGTCACGCAGGACCACCTGGACTGGCATGGCGGAATGCCTGCCTACGCCGCCGCGAAAGCGCGCATCTTCGGCCAGACCGGCCTGATGGTCCTCAACCGCGAGGACCCGGCCGTGGTGGGCATGCTGCCCGAGCCCGTGCGGGTGAAGCTGCAGAAGCCGCAGCTGCGTGCCCACGTCACCTTCGGCGGCGACATGCCGCAGCGCCCCGGCGACTTCGGCATCGAGACCGTCAGCGGCATGGCCTGGCTGGTGCGCGCGCAGGAAGCCGACGAAACCGTCAAACGCTCCCGCTTGCACGAGGAAGAGCTGCACATCCAGCGTCTCATGCCTGCCGATGCGCTGCGCATCCGGGGCCGCCACAACGCCGTCAACGCACTGGCGGCCCTGGCGCTGGCCACAGCGGCGGGCTGCCCGCTGGGCGCCATGCTCTATGGGTTGCGCGAATACCGGGGCGAGCCGCACCGCGTGGAGCCGGTCGGCATCCTCAACGGCGTCGAGTACTTCGACGACAGCAAGGGCACCAACGTGGGCGCCACCGTGGCCGCCCTCACCGGACTGGGCGCCGAGCGGCGCATCGTGGTGATTCTCGGGGGCGAGGGCAAGGGCCAGGACTTCTCGCCGCTGGCGGCACCGATCGTGCGCCATGCCCGCGCCGTGGTGCTGATCGGGCGCGATGCGCCGCAGATCCGTGCCGCGCTGCAGGATGCGGGCGTCCCGCTGCACGATGCCGCCACGCTGACCGAGGCCGTGCAGCAGGCCGCGCAGTGCGCCCATGCCGGGGATGCAGTGCTGATGTCGCCCGCCTGCGCGAGCTTCGACATGTTCAATGACTATGCGCACCGCGCGCAGGTGTTCGTCGATGCCGTGCGCCAGCTGGCGCAGGACGCAGGCCAGGACCTGGGGGGGATGGCATGAGCAGTGCAGCCACCTCCACCGGCGGGTTCCTGCAGCGCATGACGGGCTGGCTTGGCGGGCTGCCAGGCAAGGCCGCCATCGTGCTGCCCGTGCGCGCGGGCGGCACCGAGTACCGCCAGACCACGGCCACGCCGGCCAGCGTGCTGGGTTTTGACCAGGCGCTGCTGTGGGTGGTGGTGGCGCTGCTGTCCTGGGGGCTGGTGATGGTGTATTCGGCCTCCATCGCCATGCCGGACAACCCGCGCTTCGGGCGCATCGCGCCCACGCATTTCCTGGTGCGGCACCTGTTCGCTCTGGTGGTGGCGTTTGTGGGGGCCCTGCTGGCGTTCCAGGTGTCCATGGCCACCTGGGAGCGCTCGGCGCGGGCGCTCTTCGTGTTTTCGCTGGCGCTGCTGGTGCTTGTGCTGGTGCCGCACATCGGCACGGCGGTGAATGGCGCACGGCGCTGGCTGTCTCTGGGGCTGATGAACTTCCAGCCGTCCGAGCTGGCCAAGTTTGCGGTGCTGATCTACGCGGCCGACTACATGTGCCGCAAGATGGAAGTGAAGGAGCGCTTCTTCCGTGCCGTGCTGCCCATGGGCGCAGCCGTGGCCATCGTGGGCGTTCTGCTGCTGGCGGAGCCCGACATGGGGGCCTTCATGGTGGTGGCCGTGATCGCCATGGGCATCCTGTTCCTGGGTGGCGTGAACGCGCGCATGTTCTTCCTGATCTCGGGCATCCTGGTGGCGGCATTCGGCCTGATGATCGCCAGTTCGCCCTGGCGGCGCGAGCGGGTGTTCGCTTACCTTGATCCGTTCAGCGAAGAGCATGCCCTGGGCAAGGGCTACCAGCTGTCGCATTCGCTGATTGCGTTTGGCCGGGGCGAGATCTTTGGCGTCGGCCTGGGTGGCAGCGTGGAAAAGCTCCACTGGCTGCCCGAGGCACATACCGACTTCCTCCTGGCCGTGATTGGCGAGGAGTTCGGCCTGGTGGGCGTGTTGGTGCTGATCGTGCTGTTCCTGTGGATGACGCGCCGCATCATGCACATCGGCCGCCAGGCCATCGCGCTCGACCGCGTGTTTTCCGGCCTCGTGGCGCAGGGCGTGGCCATCTGGATGGGCTTCCAGGCCTTCATCAACATGGGCGTGAACCTGGGTGCATTGCCCACCAAGGGTCTGACGCTGCCGCTCATGAGCTACGGCGGCTCGGCCATCCTCATGAATCTGGTCGCCATCGCCGTGGTGCTGCGCGTGGACTACGAGAACAAGCTGCTGATGCGCGGCAGCGGCCGCATGACGGCATCGCGCCAGCGCGGAGGTCCCGCATGAGCGCCGCGCAGGGTAAGGTGGCCCTCATCATGGCCGGCGGCACCGGTGGCCACATCTTCCCCGGCCTGGCCGTGGCCGAGGAGTTGCGCGCGCGCGGCTGGCGCGTGCACTGGCTGGGCGCGCCGGGCAGCATGGAGTCGCGCATCGTGCCGCCGCAGGGCTTCGCGCTGGAGACCATCGACTTCTCGGGCGTGCGCGGCAAGGGCCTGGCCACGCTGGCCCTGCTGCCCCTGCGCCTGCTGCGCGCCTTCTGGCAGGCCTGGCGCGTGGTGCGCCGCGTGCGGCCCGACGTGGTGGTGGGTCTGGGCGGCTACATCAGTTTCCCGGGTGGCATGATGGCCGTTCTGGCCGGCTGCCCGCTGGTGCTGCACGAACAGAACTCGGTCGCCGGTATGGCCAACAAGGTGCTGGCCGGGGTGGCCGACCGTGTGTTCACCGCCTTCCCCGACGTGCTCAAGAAAGCCCAGTGGGTGGGCAACCCGCTGCGCGCGGCGTTCACACGCCAGGGGGCTCCGGACGAGCGTTTTGCGGGCCGCACCGGGCCGCTGCGCCTGCTGGTGGTGGGCGGCAGCCTGGGTGCTCGCGCGCTCAACGAGATCGTGCCGCAGGCGCTGGCGCTGATCCCGCCGGACCGGCGCCCCGTGGTCACGCACCAGAGCGGCGCGGCGCAGATCGATGCCCTGCGCGCGAACTACCAGGCGGCTGGCGTGCAGGCCGAGTTGACGCCCTTCATCGAGGACACGGCCAGCGCGTTTGCGCCGGCCGACATCATCGTCTGCCGCGCGGGCGCCAGCACCGTGACCGAGATCGCCGCTGTGGGCGCGGCCGCGGTTTTCGTGCCCTTCCCGGCCGCCGTGGACGACCACCAGACGCACAACGCCGCGTTTCTGGTGCAGGCCGGGGGCGGATGGCTGGTGCAGCAACGCGATCTTTCGCCGCAACTGCTGGCCGAGATGCTACAAAATACGGAGCGTTCCGCGCTCATGGAACGTGCTCTGAAGGCCAAAAACATGCAAAAAATCAACGCCACCCGCGAGGTGGTGACCGCGTGCGAGGAGCTGGCATGAAACACGCCATCCGCCACATCCATTTCGTCGGCGTGGGCGGCTCGGGCATGAGCGGCATCGCCGAGGTGCTGTTCAACCTGGGCTACCAGATCTCGGGTTCGGACCTGGCCGACAGTGCCACGCTGCGCCGCCTGCAGGGCCTGGGCATCCAGACCTTCGTTGGCCATGCGGCGGCGCATATCGACGGCGCAGACGCCGTGGTGACCTCCACGGCAGTGACGGCCGACAACCCCGAAGTGGTGGCCGCCCGCGTGAAGAAAATTCCCGTGGTGCCGCGCGCCCTCATGCTGGCCGAACTCATGCGCCTCAAGCAGGGCATTGCCATTGCGGGCACGCACGGCAAGACCACCACCACCAGCCTCGTCACCAGCGTGCTGGCCGAGGCCGGACTGGACCCGACCTTCGTGATCGGCGGGCGCCTGAACAGCGCGGGCGCGAACGCCAAGCTCGGCAGTGGCGAACACATCGTGGTCGAGGCCGATGAGTCCGACGCCTCGTTCCTGAACCTGCTGCCCGTGATGGCCGTCGTCACCAACATCGACGCCGACCACATGGAGACCTACGGCCACGACTTCGGCCGGCTCAAGAAGGCGTTTATCGATTTTCTGCACCGCATGCCGTTCTACGGCACGGCCATCCTGTGCATCGACAACCCGGCGGTGCGCGAGATCGTGCCCGAGGTGTCCTGCCCTATCACCAGCTATGGCTTCTCGGAAGACGCGCAGGTGCGCGCCGTCAACGTGCGTGCCGTGGGTGCGCAAATGCACTTCACCGTGCAGCGGCGCAACGGCGTGACGCTGCCGGACATGGACGTGGTGCTGAACCTGGCGGGCGAGCACAACGTGCTCAACGCGCTCTCGGCCATCGCCGTGGCGGTGGAGTTGAACATCCCTGACGAGGCCGTGCTGCGCGCACTGGCCCAGTTCAAGGGCGTGGGGCGGCGTTTCCAGAGCTATGGCGACTGGCCTGCCCGCGATGGCGGCCGTTTCACCGTGATCGACGACTACGGCCACCACCCCGTGGAGATGGCCGCCACGCTGGCCGCAGCGCGCGGCGCCTTCGCCGGGCGGCGTCTGGTGCTGACCTTCCAGCCGCACCGCTACACGCGCACGCGCGATTGTTTCGAGGACTTCGTCAAGGTCATCGGCGCCGCCGATGCCGTGCTGCTGACCGAGGTCTACGCCGCCGGCGAGGCGCCCGTGGTGGCGGCCGACGGCCGTTCGCTGGCGCGCGCGCTGCGCGTGGCCGGCAAGGTGGAGCCGGTGTTTGTTGAGGAGGTGGCCGCGCTGCCGCAGGCGATCGCCGACTTTGCGCAGGGAGGCGATGTGGTGCTGTGCATGGGCGCCGGATCGATCGGCGCGGTGCCTGGAAAACTGGTTGAATTGCTACAAAAAGAAGAGCTTGCAGCGCAAGGAGGACGGGCGTAATGGGCCAGAGTGATCAAAACATCGATGTGCGCGCGCTGGGCAAGGTGGCGGTGCTTATGGGCGGGTCGTCGGCCGAGCGCGAGGTTTCGCTCATGTCGGGCGCGGGCGTGCTGCAGGCGCTGCGCGCGCGCGGCGTCGATGCCCATGCATTCGACACCGCGCAGGGCGATCTGGGCGAACTCCAGCGCGCCGGGTATGTGCGCTGCTTCATCGCCCTGCATGGCCGCCATGGCGAAGACGGCACGGTGCAGGGCGCGCTCGAACTGCTGGGCATTCCCTACACCGGCCCGGGCGTGCTGGCGTCGAGCATTGCCATGGACAAGACCATGACCAAGCGCATCTGGCGTGCCGAGGGTTTGCCCACGCCCGACTGGCGCCAGGTGGCCAGCAGTGCCGAAACCGAGGCTGCCTTGGCCGCGCTGGGCGCGCCCATGATCGTCAAGCCTGCGCGCGAGGGCTCCACCATCGGCCTGACCAAGGTGACCGAGCCCGGCCAGTGCGCCCAGGCCTATGCGCTGGCGGCGCGCTACGACCCCGAGGTGCTGTGCGAGCAGTTCATCGAGGGCGACGAGACGACCTGCCCCATCCTGGGCGAGGGTGCTGGCGCGCATGCGCTGCCGGTGATCCGCATCGTGGCGCCGCAGGGCAACTACGACTACCAGCACAAGTACTTCACCGACGACACCAAGTACCACTGCCCGAGCGGCCTGCCCCAGGCCGAGGAGGACGCCATTCAGCGCCTCGTGGTGCAGGCCTTCCGCACGCTGGGCTGCCGGGGCTGGGCACGGGCTGACATCATGGTCCGCGCCAGCGACCGCCAGCCCTTCCTGCTGGAGATCAACACCTCGCCCGGCATGACCGGGCATTCGCTGGTGCCCATGTCCGCGCGTGCGGCCGGCATCAGCTACGAAGACCTGTGCCTGCGTCTGCTCGCCAGCGCCACGCTGGACACGCCGCCGGGCGCTGCAGGAGGACTGCCTGCATGAACCCCACGCTGCCCGCGCCACTGGACGTCAAGCTCATGAACCTGACCGCCACGGTCCTGTTCGTGGGCTGTGTCGCGCTGGTGCTGGCGGCGGGCGCCTGGTGGGTCCTGCGTCACCCGGCCTTCGCCATCGCGCGCATCGTGGTGCAGGGCGACCTGGTGCACAACAACGCCGTCACGCTGCGGGCGAATGTGGCGCCGCACCTGGGGGGCAATTTTTTCACCCTCAATCTGCATACCGCGCGGGCCGCCTTCGAGCAGGTGCCCTGGGTGCGCAGCGCCCAGGTGCGGCGCGAGTACCCGGGCACCCTGCAGGTGGTGCTGCAAGAGCACCGGGCCGTGGCGAACTGGGGCGACGAGGCAGGCACGGCCATGGTCAACCGGCAGGGCGAGGTGTTCGATGCGAATGCCGACGACGCCGAATACGAGGGCCTGCCCCGGCTCAAGGGGCCCCAAGGGCAGTCGGCCGTGGTGCTGCAGATGCATGGCCGTCTGCAGGCCCTGGTGGAGCCGCTGGGCATGGTGGTGCAGGAGCTGGAATTGACGGGCCGGGGAGGCTGGCGCCTGGTGATGGACAGTGGCGCCGAGGTGGAGTTGGGCGGGGGATCGACCGAGGAAGTGCTGCAGCGCACGGAGCGTTTCGTGCGCACGCTCACCCAGGTGGCCGCGCAGTACGGGCGCCGTGCCGACGCCCTGGAGTCGGCCGACCTGCGCCACGGTGCAGGCTATGCCCTGCGGCTGCGCGGGGTGACGACCGTGACCGCGGGGCAGGGCGCGCCCGCCCGCCGCTGAGCAGCACAAGGACATAAGAGGCAGACACGCATATGGCAAGAGAATACAAAGACGTCGTGGTGGGGCTGGACATCGGCACGGCCAAGATCATGGCCGTGGTGGCCGAGGTGCTGCCGGGCGGCGAGCTCAAGCTCGCGGGCCTGGGCGTGGCACCGAGCAACGGTCTGAAGCGGGGTGTGGTGGTGAACATCGACGCCACGGTGCAAAGCATCCAGCAGGCGCTGAAAGAGGCCGAGCTGATGGCCGACTGCAAGATCCAGCGGGTCTATACCGGCATCACGGGCAGCCACATCCGGGGGCTCAATTCCAGCGGCATGGTGGCCGTGAAGGACAAGGAGGTCACGGCCGCCGACGTGGCGCGCGTGGTCGAGACCGCCAAGGCCATCAACATCTCCAGCGACCAGCGTCTGCTGCTCGTGGAACCGCAGGAATTTGTGATCGACGGGCAGGACGTGAAGGAGCCCATCGGCATGAGCGGCATCCGCCTGGAGGCCAAGATCCACATCGTGACCGGCGCGCAGAGCGCGGCCGAGAACATCATCAAATGCGTGCGCCGCTGTGGCCTGGAGGTCGAGCAGCTGCTGCTCAACCCGCTCGCCAGCAGCCAGGCCGTGCTGACCGACGATGAGCGCGAATTGGGCGTGGTGGTGGTGGATATCGGTGCGGGCACGACCGACGTGGCCATCTTCACCGGTGGCGCCATTCGCCACACGGCGGTGATTCCGATTGCCGGTGACCTCATCACCAGCGACATCGCCATGGCGCTGCGCACGCCCACCAAGGACGCCGAAGACATCAAGGTCGAGAGCGGCTACGCCAAGCAGCTGCTGGCCGACCCGGAAGCCCAGGTGGAAGTGCCGGGCCTAGGCGACCGGGGGCCGCGCATGCTCAGCAAGCAGGCGCTGGCCGGCGTGATCGAGCCGCGCGTGGA
>JANJVX010000246.1 GCA_024709845.1 Burkholderiaceae bacterium
GTCGGCCACAGCCTGCATTTCGTCCACACGTTTGGCCTGTGCCGGGCTGATCCGGCCGGTGTAAATGGCGCGCTTGAGGGCGTTGACCGCCTCCCCCCGGTTGAGCACCCGGCGCAATTCATTCCTGAAAGCGTCCTTAACTGTCGCATCCCGGACGATCAGTTCCAAATCTCTCGGTCAAGATCATTCCTATCTGCGGAGCAAGCAGTTGCCTGCTGGGTCCGCAAAAGCCACGCCATGCTTGCAGTCGTAGCCGTTATTAGTCCCCATAGTGACCGGCTGTTCTTGCGCTTGCGCTCTGCCAACATCCTCAGGACTGCTTCGCGTTCGGCGCTACCGCTGGCAGCAGCGCCGAAATATCTGGCGGCATGTCGCGGTGCCCAAAATCCAGGAATTTTTGCGCCCAATCCAGCGCATGCGGTGTGTCCACATCCAGCACACATCCCAGATCGGCTACTTTCAGCTCGATATGCTCAAACTGTTCAATCAGTTTCTTAGCCCCTATATCGCCGGACAAGGCAAGCAATGCCTCGCGGCACTCATACCCAAATCCCACCGGGTGACCACGCTGCCTACGATAGCGCGGCACAACTACGGCATGCTGTTGCATGGCATTGGCCAGTGCTCGCAAGGTGGCGGGCTGGATCAAGGGTAAATCAGCTGGCAAGATCAGCCAGCCACAAGCCTCAGCTGTTGCCGCTACACCGCAGGCAATACTTGTGCCCATGCCTGGGTGAGCTGAATGGGCGGTGTGAGACCGTTCCACCACATGCCATGGCAAGCCGCTGGCCCGCACGCTCGACATCACATGCTCACGCACCGGAACATCGCCCAACAATGCATCTAGCTTATCTGTTCCACCGCCCGCCTGACGATACCGTTCCCCCGACCCAGCGGCCAGGACAATGACGACAGGCTCTCCCTTCGTCACGTACGACAAGGACATTTTCAAACTGCACATGCTGCGTTGTTCGCATCGTGGCTTGCAACGACCGCAGAGGCGCCTGCCATGTTCTTGTTCAGCACAATTTCGGCCATGATAGATACCGCGATTTCAGCTGGCGTCTTGGCTCCGAGGCGCAACCCGACAGGTCCGTGTAAATGCCCCAGCGCTACTTTATCCATGTTGAAGTGTTCCGTCAGGCGCTGCTTTCGTGCCGCCTGATTTCTACGTGAACCTAGCGCCCCGACGTAAAAAGCATTCGAATGCAGAGCCTCCATCAAGGCCATGTCGTCGAGTTTTGGGTCGTGTGACAGCGCGACGATGGCAGTGCGCGCGTCGGGCTTCAATGCCAGCACGGCTTCATCTGGCATGCCGGCTAACCTTGTCACGCCAGCCATGTCGAACGCATGCATATATTCTTCTCGTGGGTCGCAGACCAGCACTTCAAAGTCCAACATCGTGGCCATGCTGGCCACGGCTTGACTCAACTGTCCGGCGCCAATAAGCAACAAGCGCCAGTGTGGGCCAAAGCAAGTGGTCAGCGTATAACCATCAAGCATTAACTCAGCCCCACGTTCCACCGTTTGCAGCGTCACTGAACCGTCCGCTAGCGTCAAGGTACGCGCCACCACTTGGTGCGCCGATGTGCGAGTCAACACGCCTTCGATCCAGGTTCCATCAGTCACGCGTTCCTGAACCAAACGCAAGGTACCTCCGCAGGGCAGCCCGAAACGACGGGCCTCCTCTTTGGTTACGCCGTAGATCAGCATCTCCGGGCGAACCAGAGGCTCCGACCGGCCAGCCTTGATACGCGCAATCAGGTCATCTTCCACGCAGCCGCCAGAAACCGAACCGCTTACCGCCCCATCTTCACGCACAGCCAGCAGCGCCCCGGGCGGCCGTGGGGCGCTGCCCCACGTTTCAACAACGGTCACCAAAGTGACCGCCTTTCCCAACCGATGCCAAGTGAGTGCATCGGACAGAACCTTCAAATCCAAACTTTCCATAGGGAAAAGTACCCCACAGTTCAAAAATTAAACCATGACCGCGTTGTTTGCAGACGACCTTGATCCACAGGAATCCGATCAAACCAAACAACTTGAAGTTGGTTCACCTTGGCCGTCACCATGATGCCTGCCACCTTCGCGTGCTGGACGGCCTGCTCCTTGAACTCAGCCGTGTAGTCCTGTGTTGGTGTCTTCTTCACTTTCGTCCTGCAAGTCTCAATGGTAAACATCGATCCTTGGAAGGCGAAAACGGTGGGCCGCTGAAGTCAAGCAAGCGCAAGAATTTGACTTAAAAGTTCTGAAGGTACTCTCCAAGGGCAGCCGATTTACAGGGCCTTGACCAGTTCCGGCACGGCCGTGAACAGGTCTGCCTCCAGGCCGTAGTCGGCCACGCTGAAGATCGGCGCTTCAGGGTCCTTGTTGATCGCCACGATCACCTTGGAGTCCTTCATGCCGGCCAGATGCTGGATCGCACCCGAGATGCCGGCGGCGATGTACAGCTGCGGCGCCACGATCTTGCCGGTCTGGCCGACCTGCAGGTCGTTGGGGGCGTAGCCCGCGTCCACGGCAGCGCGCGATGCGCCGATGGCCGCGCCCAGCTTGTCGGCCAGGGGGGTCATCACTTCGTTGAACTTCTCGGCGCTGCCCAGGGCACGGCCACCGGAGACGATGATCTTGGCGGCGGTCAGTTCGGGGCGGTCGCTCTTGGTCACTTCGCGGCCCACGAAGCTGCTCTTGGCGCTGGCGGCGGCGGCGGCCACGGTTTCCACGGCGGCGCTGCCACCGGTGGCAGCGGCGGCGTCAAAGCCGGTGGTGCGCACGGTGATGACTTTGACGGCGTCCGCGCTTTGCACGGTGGCGATGGCGTTGCCGGCGTAGATCGGGCGCTCGAAGGTGTCGGCGCCGGTGACCTTGGTGATTTCGCTGATCTGCGCGACGTCGAGCTTGGCGGCCACGCGCGGGGCCACGTTCTTGCCGCCGGCGGTGGCGGGGAACAGGATGTGGCTGTAGTTGCCAGCGATGGCGAGCACCTGGGCGGCGACGTTCTCGGCCAGGCCTTGCTCGAAGGCGGCGGCGTCGGCGTGGATCACCTTGGCGACGCCGGCGATCTGCGCGGCGGCAGCGGCGGCGGCACCGGCGTTGTGGCCGGCGACGAGCACGTGCACGTCACCACCGCACTGGGCGGCGGCCGTGACGGTGTTGAGGGTGGCGCCCTTGATGGAGGCGTTGTCGTGTTCTGCAATAACGAGTGCGGTCATTTCTTGTTCTCCTTCTTAGATGACTTTGGCTTCGTTCTTGAGCTTGTCGACCAGGGTGGCGATGTCGGGCACCTTGATGCCGGCGCCGCGCTTGGCGGGTTCCTGCACCTTGACCGTCTTGAGGCGCGGGGCCACGTCAACGCCGAGGTCTTCGGGCTTGACGGTGTCGAGCTGCTTCTTCTTGGCCTTCATGATGTTGGGCAGCGTGACGTAGCGCGGCTCGTTCAGGCGCAGGTCGGTGGTGACCACGGCGGGGAGCGTGAGGCTCAGGGTTTCCAGGCCGCCGTCCACTTCGCGGGTGACGTTGACCTTGTCGCCGGCGACTTCGACCTTGGAGGCGAAGGTGGCCTGGGGCAGGTCGGCCAGGGCCGCGAGCATCTGGCCGGTCTGGTTAGCGTCGTCGTCGATGGCTTGCTTGCCCAGGATGATGAGGCCGGGTTGCTCTTTGTCCACCAGGGCCTTGAGCAGCTTGGCCACGGCCAGGGGCTGCAGTTCGGCGTCGGTTTCGACCAGGATGCCGCGGTCGGCACCGATGGCCATGGCGGTGCGCAGGGTTTCCTGGCACTGGGCCACGCCGCAGGAGACGGCGATGACTTCGGTCACCACGCCCTTTTCCTTCAGGCGCACGGCCTCTTCGACGGCGATTTCGTCAAAGGGGTTCATGCTCATCTTCACGTTGGCGATGTCCACACCCGTGCCGTCCGATTTCACGCGGACCTTCACGTTGTAGTCCACCACGCGCTTCACGGGGACAAGAATCTTCATGGGTGTCTTTCGGGAATTCAGGTTGAAAGTTGCTGGTGCAGGTCGCGCAGTTCGCGCTTGAGCACCTTGCCGATCGCGCTGCGCGGCAATTCGTCGACCAGGTGCAGCGCGGCCAGGCGCTGTGTCTTGCCCGCGCGGGCGTTGAACCAGGCCATGATCTGCGCCGCCTCGTCGGTGGCGCCGGGTGGGCGCCGCACGAAGGCCACCGGCGTCTCGCCCCACTGTTCGGAGGGGACGCCCGTCACGGCCACGTCCTCGACCGCCGGGTGCTTGCGCAGTTCGGCTTCGAGGTCGCTGGGATAGATGTTGAAGCCGCCGCTGATGATCATGTCCTTGCGGCGGTCCAGCAGGGTCAGAAAGCCCTGCGCGTCGAACCGGCCCACGTCGCCGGTGCGGATGAAGCGCTTGCCCGTGGCGTCGAACCACTCGGCCTCGCGCGTTTTTTCGGGCTGGTGGTGGTAGCCGGTCATCATGCCGGGCGAGTGGCCCACCACCTCGCCGGTGGCGCCGGGCGGCAGTTCGTTGCCGTCTTCGTCGATCAGGCGGATGTCGCTGGTGGCGGCGGGCTGGCCCACGGTGTGCAGCTTGTCGGGGTGCTCGTGCGCGGCCAGGATGCAGGTGCCGCCGCCTTCGGTCATGCCATAAAACTCATACAGCGCGCCCGGCCAGCGCGCCAGCACGTCGGCCTTGAGCTCGGCCCGGAACGGCGCGCTGGTGCAGAACTTGGCGCGGAACGAGGACAGGTCGAAATCACCGAACTGCGGCAGCGCCATGATGCGCTGGTACTGCACCGGCACCAGCATGCTGTGCGTGGCGCGGATCTGCTGCGCGATCTGCAGGTAACGCAGCGCGTCGAATTTGGGCATGAGCCGCACGCTGCCGCCGCCGCACAGGCCGGGAAAGAACGACACCAGCGTGGTGTTGGAATACAGCGGCGTGGCCAGCAGCGTCACGCTGTCGGGGCCGTAGCCCTGCGCCATGCCGCGCACGATGTGCGCCCAGCGCATGCCGTGCGACTGCACGATGCCCTTGGGCGTGCCCGTGGTGCCCGACGAATAGATGATGTTGAAGGGGTGCTCGGGCGCCACCTCCACGGGCTGTGGCGTCGCGCCCTCTGGGGCGAGCCAGCCGCTCCAGTGCGCCTCGGGGCCCGCATCGTCCAGCGCCACGAGCGCGGGCACTTCCGGGCCAGGGGGCGGCAACACTGCCCTGCCCTGCGCATCGACAAACAGCAGGCGGGCCTCGGCGTCGCGCAGCATGGAGGCCATCGAATCGGGCGTGACCGAGGGCGCGAGCGGTGCCACGACGATGCCGCAGCGCAGCGCCCCCAGGTAGACGAGGGCATAGCGCACCGACGCGGCAGCGCACACGGCCACCACATCGCCCTTTTGCAGGCCCGCGCGCTGCAGCGAGGCCGCCACGCGGTCCACCAGCGCGTCGAGCCGGGCCCAGTCCAGCGCGGTGTCGTCATCGGCCAGCGCGCTGGCCTGGGGGCGCTGCCGCGCGTTCTCGCGCAGCAGGTCAGAGACCGTGCGAAACGGCGGAAAGGCGGGCGAGGCGGGCGTGCTCATGGGCGCGTCACTCGAACGAAATGCCCTTGTCGCGAATCACCTGGCCCCACTTGGTGTAGTCGCCGGTCACGCGCTTGGCCATCTGCTCGGGCGCCTGGTAGTTGGCGATGGCGCCGGCATTGAGCAGCTTGTCCTGCACTTCCTTCTCGGCCAGGATGGCCTTCACTTCGGTGCTGATGCGCTCGACCACGTCCTTGGGCGTGCCGGGGGGCGCCATCAGGCCGCCCCAGGACACGGCGTCAAAGCCCTTGAAGCCCTGCTCGGCGATGGTGGGCACGTTCGGAATCACGCCCACGCGCTGGGGCGAACCCACGGCGATGGCGCGCAGCTTGCCGGTCTGGATGTGGGGCAGCGCCGCCACGAGGTCGGCATACATCATGGGCACCTGGCCGCCCAGGGTGTCGGTGATGGCGGGCACGCCGCCCTTGTAGGGCACATGCTCCATCTCGAATTGGCCCAGCTGCTTGAGCAGTTCCATGCTCAGGTGGCCGAAACTGCCCACACCCGAGCTGGTGTAGTTGAGCTGGCCGGGCCGCGCCTTGGCGTGCGTGATGAGGCGCTGCAGGTCGGTCACCGTGGGCATGAGCGAGGGGTTGACCACCACCACGATGGGCAGGTCGTACACGGTGGCGACCGGCACGAAATCCTTGGTGGTGTCGTAGCCTGCCTTCTTGTAGAGGTGCGGCGCCAGCAGCGTGGGCGTGGCCAGCATCATCAGGGTGTAGCCGTCACCCGGCGTCTTGGTGAGTTGCTGCGCGGCAATGGAGCCCGAGGCGCCCGCCCGGTTCTCCACCACCACGGGCTGCTTGAGGCGCTCAGCCAGCTTCTGGCCGACGATGCGCGAGGCCGTGTCGGTGGGGCCGCCCGGCGGGAAGGGCACGACCAGCTTCAGCGGCTTGGCGGGCCAGGCCTGGGCAAAGGCGGTACCGATCAGCAGCGGTGCGGCGGCCAGGGCCAGCAGAGCGCGGCGGCCTAGTTTCGAAAATTTCATGGCAATCTCCTTTGGTAATGAAAAGTGGCTGCAGCGCTTATGCAGAAAGCGCCAGCAGCTATTGTTTTTGAGTCGCTCAGTTCGCAGGCAGCGTCAGCACGCCCTTGTCCCGCAGGGCCTGCAGTTCCTGGTCCGACAGTTGCAGCAACTGCTGCAGCACCTCGCGCGTGCCCTCGCCCAGCGTGGGCGGCGCGTTGCGAATCGGCAGGCGCTGGCCGTCCAGGCGGTAGGGCGGCGCTAACACATGCGTGCTGCCCGCCACCGGGTGGGGCATTTCCTGCAGCAGGCCGCCCCGGCGCGTGCGTTCGCTGGTCAGGGCCTCGTGCAAGCCGGCCACCCTGCCGCAGGGGATGCCGGCGGCACCCAAGCGCTGCAGCAGCACGTCGCGCGGGAAGCTGGCGATCAGCTCCTTCATCACGGGCAGCAGGGTCAGGCGGTTCTTGGCGCGCTCCACATTGGTGGCAAAGCGCGGGTCTTCCACGATGTCGGGGCGCATCACCACCTGGCGGCAGAACTTGTCGAACTGGCTGTTGTTGCCCACGGCGATGATGAGCGGGCCGTCCTGTGCCTCGAACATGCCGTAGGGCACGATGGACGGGTGGGCGTTGCCGTAGCGCTGCGGGTCGTGGCCCAGCAGCATGGCGTCCAGGCCGTAGTAGCCGGTGATCATCAGGCCGCAGTCGTACAGCGCCATCTCGATATGGCGGCCCTGGCCGGTGCGGCTGCGCTGGAAAAGCGCCGCCAGCACGGCCTGGGCGGCGTACATGCCGGTCATCATGTCCACGGCGGCCACGCCGAACTTGAGCGGTGGCTGGCTCGCCTCGCCGTTCAAGGCCATCAGGCCCGCCTCGCCCTGGATCACCAGGTCGTAGCCCGGGCGCTTGGCCTCGGGGCCGGAGCTGTCGTAACCCGCCACCGAGCAGTAGATCAGGTCCGGCTTGATCGCCTTGAGCTGCTCGTAGCCCAGGCCCAGCTTTTCGGCGCCGCCGGTCTTGAAGTTCTGGATCACCACGTCGCACTGGGGCAGCAGGTCGTGGATGATCTTCACGCCCTCGGGCGTCTGCAGATCGACGGTGATGGACCGCTTGTTGCGGTTCATGCTGTTGTAGTAGGTGGTCTCGGTCTTGCCGATGCGCATGCCCCAGTCGCGCGTGTCGTCGCCCCGGCCGGGGTGCTCCACCTTGATGACCTCGGCGCCGAAGTCGGCCAGCACCTGGCCGCACAACGGCCCGGCGAACACGCGCGAGAGGTCGAGCACGCGCACGCCCGCGAGCGGAAAGTCCATGCCGCCGGGCGTGGCCGTGGGGGTTGTCGTTGTCGTGGTCATGTTTTGTCTTTGTCCTGCAAGGTTCAAGCCGGGCGTGTGCGCAGTGGCGCGAAATCGGCCGGGCGCTTTTCCAGAAAGGCACCCATGCCTTCGCGGGATTCTTCCGTTTCCTGCGACTGGACCATGAACCGCGCTTCCAGTTCCAGCTGCTCTTCCAGCGTATTCGCATGGGCGTGGCGGCACAGGGTCTTGATGCGGGCCATGGCCTGCTCCGGCCCCTCCGCCACCTGGGCCGCCAGGGCCAGCGCCTGCACCAGGGCCTGGCCCGGCTCGGCCAGGCGGTTGACGGCGCCCAGCGCGTGCAGGCGCTCGCCCGCAATGCGCTCGCCCGTGAGGCACAGTTCGGTCAGCACCTGGCGCGAGACGAACTCGGCCAGGAAGGCGGTGGCGCCGCCGTCGGGCGTGAGGCCGACCTTCACGTAGGCGACCGAGAACACCGCGTTTTTTGCGGCCACCAGCATGTCGCAGGCCAGGGCCAGCGACAGGCCCGCACCGGCGGCCGCTCCTTCGACGGCAGCAATCACCGGCTTGCGGCAGTCGCGCACCGTGCGAATCAGGTCGTGCAGGCCTTCGAGCTTGGCGCGGCGCTCTTCGACCGGCAGTTCACGGCGCTTGGCGAGCTGGCGCAGGTCGCCGCCCGCGCAGAAATGCCCGCCCTCGCCCGTCAGCACGATGGCGCCCACGGCCGGGTCGGCCTCGGC
>JANJVX010000252.1 GCA_024709845.1 Burkholderiaceae bacterium
GCCGCAGCCGCAGCCGCAGCCGCAGCCGCAGCCGCAGCCGCAGCCGCAGCCGCAGCCGCAGCCGCAGCCGCAGCCGCAGCCGCAGCCGCAGCCGCAGCCGCAGCCGCAGCCGCAGCCGCAGCCGCAGCCGCAGCCCCTCCATCAGGCGCATGCCCGTACCATAGAGCAGTTGCGCCAAAAGTCGCATATCCGGGGCTAGAAACTGGAACAACGCGGCCACTTCCTCTTTGGTCAGCACGCTGGGAATGCGGCGCTTTTTTGCCGGGCGGCTCACACCGTCGAGCCAGGGCAAATCGATGCCCAGCACTTCCCGGTAAAGAAACAGCAACGCGCTGAGGGCCTGGTTGTGCGTGGATGCCGAAACCCTGCGCTCATTGGCAAGCATAGTCAAGAATGCCTCCACCTCTGGCGCACCCATGTCGCGCGGATACCGCATGCCCTCCGAGCGCCCGCTCCAACGAATGAAAAAGCGCACCCAGTACATGTAGGCCTTCTCGGTGCCGAGGCTATAGTGAAGGTAGCGAACACGCTCCCGGACCTGGTCCAGCAGTCGTGTGGAGCGCAAAACAGGCGTGCCGGGTTTCATGGGAATTTATACCTGTGTTTTCAAACAGTGTATCGAGCGTCAACCCAGGCTGCAAGCCACTTTGAGCAGGAAGCCGTGTCCAGAATATCCCGCATCGTCCAGCTTATCCCGCAATTTTTGCGGTCTAAATTACGTTAAGGCGCTTATCTCGCTACTTTATCCATGAATAACAATAATTCGCAACAACATGCTCAATCACAAGGCGACGGTGGAATGTCCTTTGGCGATTGGTTACAACTTGTCAATCTTTTTGTCCTTATCGCTGGTGGAATCCTTGGGTATGTACTAGTGGAGCGAGTCAAGGCTGAAGTCGAGGCCACACGGCTTCAGCTTGATCAGACCAAGCTATCCATTGATATTTCCAAATTCATGAATGACATCCGCCCAACCCTAAATGACAATTGCACAGCTTGGGCAACATCTCCACTCAAGGTTCAGGTCTCGTGTTCAGTCAAGAACATCGGGGCACATCGGGTTTTGATAACCAAACCTTTGGCTAAGCTCCGGGTTAAGGGGCAAGAAGAATTTATTGACTCAAAGTACTTTGTTCAAAAGATGCTTGGCGGTAATGCACTGCTCCCCGGGACAGAAGGCACTACAAACTACGTTATTGAGGCTCCGTCCCCAGTTGATTGGTCCCGCGTTGAGGTCATCACCGAATTTGACGCAAGAACGGACGGAATAATTGTTGAAGTAGCAAAGGCCGCCCTCGCCGGAAAGGTAGCCCCTACTTCAGTTGATGCCTTGTCGCGTCACGGATACTCCTTTACCAACTTCATAGATGTCTCCACCGTAGCAAGAAATGTTCAGCAGCCCACGGCGCCTTAACAGGTTGTTCGTCACGGACATGCAGCAGCAGGATGCCGCTTCGCGGCGCTTGCTGCATGCCGGACAACACCGACGTTAGAGATCACTACACCTGCACTTAGAACTCATGACAGATACTGTTCCCCCATCTGATTACTACTCCCGCCTTCTGAGCATTTGGGATACCGAAGAGTCACTGCGTGAACGAGCGCGCTCCTTGTTTCTCGCACTACAAGGGGCGCTCCTGGCTGCCGCAACCATATTCTTTCAATCTAATCGCGGACTATTTCTTTATTTTGCATTCCTCTTCGCATTTCTTGCATTTGAATGGTTTAAGGTCACCACTGCCCGCGCACGACGGTTAGCGTTCGTTATATGGGCCGTAACCAAGTTTGAAAAGGAGGGTTTTGTCGTGGAGGGGGTGATGACTTGTCTCCGCAATCTCACTGCAAAGTTGGAGTATGGCGATATTTCATTGCTCAAAGACAAAACTTTCCCAAGTATCTTCCATGAATATCGTTCTGCAGACTTCTTTGTTCTTGGCGGCACCATTACCCTATGGTGCCTCCTTGCATCAATTGCCTACTCGTCGCTATCCGAGGTGGAACTGTTTGGAAGTTGGATTCTTGAGCTCGTTGGGGCGAAGTGACCTCTAACCTTTTGCTCCAGCGGGGCGCTTCGACGGCAAGCCGGCTTCGCACCTCTGATCTTGCACGTTAGATTCATTAAGAAAACTATCAATCATGGCAAAAAAAGTAAGTACAGAAAAAGAGTTAGGTGAGGCACTAAAAAATGAGGAAGATACAATTGAGATAACCGGAGATCTAGCAAAAAAGACCATTAAATTACGTGCGACAGGGAAAGTAGCATGGGCTATTGCTTTTGCAGCAATCGGCATTGCGGCATATGCTGCCATTGTGGCAATACCCACCGGCGGTACTAGTGCTGCCATCTCCGCTTTTGCTGCTCCTGCAGCTGTCGGAATTCTTGGTGGTGCTGCCACATATACGGCCATTGCAATTGCAGTCGCTGCAGGCGGAGTTGGCGCCCTAACAACATTAAGAAGCTACAAAGAAGTAGCAAGAACATCCAACAGCGTAACTCTCAAACGAAATTAATCTCTAACCCTTCACTCAAGCGGACTGCTTCGCAGCCGCTTAGCTCAAACGTTAGATTTTTCGAGCCTATGGATATCGCACCTAAGAAAGTTTATGAAGCCTTGGTCGGAAAGGGCGTCAGTCACATCCATCACGTCAATAGCGTGATTACGGCCTGCCAGTTCTTGCGCCAAGGGTCACTAATGTCCAGAGGGACAATAGAGCGCAAAGATTTATTTCAAACCAAGCAAAAATCGGATGACGACGATAAAGCCTATGGAATCTGGTTTGATGTCTTTGTGGATTCTGTAGATATTCATGACCGCGCTAAGAGAGCGAATGCTTATGGCCCAGTTATGTTTGTCCTTGATGTTAAATTGATCGAAGAGGCATACACGGGACGAGTTTGGGTCACCAAACTAAATCCAACCAAGTGGGAGGGAAAATCTCGAAATGAGCGGTGGTTTTCTTCCGCAGAAGACTTAAAGGAAAACTTCGTAAAGGGGCGCTTTGATCAAATGATTGTCTTCCGCCACTGCGGAGGAGAGCTTCCCTTCAAGAAGTATTTGAAAGAAGTCATTCTCGATGACCCGAAACTTGAAGCCAAGAAAGACGAAGTTGATTACTACAGCATGGCGTATGGTGCGCTTCGCTTGTCAATGACGGAGGGTGGAATTGATGTTCCAATTCACAAAAGAAACTGCCCAGAAAAGTGTACTTGCGTGGCCGAATATCAGGCTGATACGAAGAGATCACGCGAAATGTATTCCCCCAAAATCTAACCCTGCGCTCAAGTTCGCTCCCTCCGGTCGCTGGGACGCGCCTACGGCGCGCCCCTTAGCTCCACGTTAGGCTGCAAATCCACTACGTGCTGGCGTATGAACTGCATATTCTGCAAGCGAGACTCATCTGGCGCGCGGTCGGTTGAACACATCATTCCAGAGTCTCTTGGGAACTCAAAGCTCATTTTGCCGCGAGGGGCCGTCTGCGACTCCTGCAACAATTACTTCGCGACCCACATTGAGCACCCGGTCCTTGCATCTGCTGAGTTTTTATACCTTCGCTTCAATCAGGAGATGCGCAACAAGAAGGGCAAAGTCCCAGCCGTGGATGTAATCTTTGGCGATGAAGTGGTGATGGCACGCAGAGACGGTTTCTTGGAATTCTCTTTTGGAGAAGAGGACTTCAAGAAGATTCAGTCTTGCTTAGACAATGAATCTCATGCGGAGATGAAAATCCCTCTCTCTGGCCCGCCAGCGAGCGACCATCTGACCTCGAGATGGCTAGCAAAGATGGGACTTGAGTTGCTAACTCACAGGTTCATCGGAATCGAAGACTGGAACGACGAGATCGTCAACCATTCGGGGCTTGACCCAGTCCGCAAATTCGCCCGCGCCCCCAAGCCCAATGAAGTGTGGGCGTTCTCTAAGCGGCGCATATACGCTGAGAACTCGCTAGAGCGAACCATCGATGGCAAGGCCGCGCAGATAATCTACGAATGCGACATCCTCGCAACCGGAACGGCCGAAGCAAGCGAGTTCTATTTCGTCGCAGCATTTTTCGGAATGGAGTACGCCATAAACCTCGGAGGAAATTGCATAGACGGCTACCATCAATGGCTCCAAAGACATGACCACGCCTCTCCTCTGTATGTCGATAAGCACAAGGCGCTGCGATCGGCCTAGCTGGTCGTTCGACGCGGACACGCAGCGGCATTGCGCCGCGAGGCGCATGGTCCCGCGCACGGCTCGCGGCGCAATGTCGCTGCGTGCCAGTCAACTCCGACGTTAGACATCATTGATGCATCCATGCGCTATCCCTTTGTATTAGATCCTTCGAAAGTTGGTGAGCACCCCGCCAGTGCAATGGCTGGCGGGGGGTATGTCTGGGATGCCGTCCTTGAGTACCGAGTCTGGTGCCATCCTGAGCGTGGCGCTCCCAATGAGGCCGACGGGAGCGACTACTACTACGCCTTCGAAACCTATGAGGAAGCCGACGCTTTTTCCCGTTCGAACGTCGGAACAGAGGACCCGCTGGCCCTCGTCTTGCAGCGCGAATACATCGACGAGTCCCAGCCGGGGCAATACGTTCATATTCGCGAGGAGCGCGTCACAGAATGGCCGGTGGAGTTCTTATCCAGGCCGCAACGTGACGCGACGACAATTCCTGAGTTCTTTGCCGCAGACGCTCCTCCAAATCGCCTCGAAATACTTCGCGGGCTTGCTCCCAGGAGGCGGCGTGATGCCTAACTCGTCATATATGGACTCCCCCACAACAGCAAGAGCCTGATCGATTGGGGACCAAGGGGTAAAAAACCTGCAGTCGTATATCCGGCATCTGTCGTGGACTCTGTGGTGGTCCGTGCCGACATGGAATCTGCGTCACCGCGTCGCCACA
>JANJVX010000285.1 GCA_024709845.1 Burkholderiaceae bacterium
TGGACAAGAACGTGGACAAAAAAGGCACGCGCGGTGTGGCCGAGGAATACCTCAAATTCCTCTACACCGAAGAAGCCCAGGACATCATCGGCAAGCACTTCTACCGCCCCACCTCGGCCAAGGCCCAGGCCAAGTACGCCAGGCAGCTTCCCAAGATCAACCTGTTCACCATTGATCAGGCCTTTGGCGGCTGGGACAAGGCGGCCAAGGATCACTTTGCCGATGGTGCCGCGTTCGACCAGATCTACACCCGGAAATAAGAACAAAATTGGCCTGCAGCGCTTGACCATCAAGCGCTGGTAGCTATCAAAGTTGAATCAAAGGAACGTCATGTCTGCCCTGTTGATCGCTGGCAGCCCCTCGGAGCGTTCACGCTCTGCCGCCTTGCTCGACGCCGTGGCCCAGCGCCTGACCGTGCGCGGGGCGCTGGTGGACCGTGTCCACATCCGCGACCTCTCGCCCCAGGCGCTGCTGCTGGCCGATGCGCACCACCGCAGCATCAGCCAGGCCGTGGCCCAGGTGGCGGCTGCGCGGGTGCTGGTGGTGTCCACCCCGGTGTACAAGGCCGCCTACAGCGGCGTGCTCAAGGTCTTTCTCGACCTGCTGCCGCAGACCGCGCTGCAGGGCAAGACCGTGCTGCCGCTGGCCACGGGCGGCAGCCCGCACCACATGCTGGCACTGGACTATGCGCTGCGGCCGGTGCTGCAGTCGCTGGGTGCCAAGCACATCCTGCCGGGCATCTATGCCACCGATGCCCAGGTCACCGTGACGCCCGAAGGTGCTTACAGCGTGGGGCGCGACATCGCCATCCGCCTGGATGACGCCGTGAATGCGCTGGTGACCGAAACCCTGCGCCCTTCGCCCGCCCAGGCCACCCGGTTTGCGCCGGTGGACTTTGCGCAGGTGCGATGTAGCTACTGACGCGCGGGCGGCCGTGGGCAGCCTGCCGCGCCGTTCTTCAACACCCTTCTTCCCCTGTGTGATTTGCACGCGTGCGACGTGCAGGGACCGCTGTTGCCATTTTTTTCTCTTCAGAAAGCATTGCCATGATTGACTTCACCTCTCCCACTCGCCGCCAGGTGCTCACCTCCAGTCTGGGCCTCGCGGCATTGGCTGCCGGCGGCCCCGTGCGAGCCCAGCAAGGCGGCCGCGAACTGCGCATCGGCCACCAGAAAGGCGTGCTGAGCCTGCTCAAGGGCCGCGGCACCCTCGAAAAGCGCCTGGCACCGCTCGGTGTGTCGCTCAAGTGGACGGAGTTCACTGCGGGGCCGGTGCAGCTGGAGGCGCTGAACGTGGGCTCCATCGACTTTGGCGATGTGGGCGAGGCACCGCCCATCTTTGCCCAGGCGGCTGGTGCGCCGCTGGCCTACGTGGCCGCCACCGTGCAGCGGCCCAAGGCCGAGGGCGTCTTGTTGCCCAAGGGTTCGGCGATCCGCACGGTGGCCGACCTCAAGGGCAAGAAGCTTGCGCTCAACAAGGGCAGCAACGTGCACTACTTCCTGGTCAAGCTGCTGGAGAAGCACGGCTTGCGCTACAGCGACGTGAACGTGGTGTTTCTGCCCCCGTCCGATGCGCGTGCCGCTTTCGAAAAAGGATCGGTGGAGGCGTGGGCGATCTGGGACCCGTTCCTGGCGTCGGCCGAGAAAACGCTGGATGCCCGCCTGCTGGCCGACGCCACGGGCGTGGTGGGCAACCGTGCCTATTACTTCTCGTCGCTGCCCTATGCGGACAAGAACCCCGATGTGCTGCGCATCGTGATCGAAGAGATCAACAAGATCGATATCTGGGCCAAGCTCAACCGCGACCTGTTGGCGGCCGAGTTTGCGCAGTTGTTCGGCATTCCCAAGCCGGTTTTCGATCTCTCTACCTCGCGTGCCGAATATGGCACCGGCCCGGTCACGCCTGAAATTCTGGCCGAGCAGCAAAAGATCGCGGACACTTTTTTCGAGCTCAAGCTGATTCCGAGGCGCATCCAGATCAAGGACGTGGTGCGCTCGCCCTGGGCTGCCTGAGGCAGCCCGGGCCCTTCGTTACCACCCCCATCGACGGAGACCCAGGAGCCGCATATGCCCGTGCCAGAGCCTCTCACCTTCCATAACCCGCTGCCGCGCATTCTGCGCACCACGGCCATGGCCTGGGGTTTGGTGGCCGCCGTCTGCAGGCCCCAGGACATTCTTGAAAACGACACCGAAAACGGATGCGCAACATGAGCAACACCCTCCAAGAACTGCAGGCCACTCCGAGGCCTGACGCCATTGCCACGTCTGTCCTGCAGGCGCTGCCGCAGGGCCTGGCCCGCCTGGCCGCCGGCGTGGGCCAACGCCTGCTGCCCTGGCTCGTGCCCGTGGGGTTGATCGCCCTGTGGCAGGCCTCCTCGCAGCTCGGCTGGCTCTCCAGCCGCGTGCTGCCCGCGCCGATGGATGTGGTGCTCGCGGCCTGGGCACTCACCGCCTCGGGCGAGTTGTGGGCCCATGTGCAGGTTAGCGCCGGACGGGCCCTGACCGGGCTGGCCATTGGTGGCGGGCTGGGGCTGCTGCTCGGCCTGCTCACGGGCTCGGTGCGTGCGGCCGAAACGCTGCTCGACACCTCCATCCAGATGGTGCGCAATATCCCGGCGCTGGCGCTGATTCCGCTGGTGATCCTGTGGTTTGGCATTGACGAGACGGCCAAGCTGTTCCTCATCGCCGTGTCGGTGTTCTTCCCGATCTATCTCAACACCTTCCACGGCATCCGTGGCGTGGACCCAGGGCTGATCGAGATGGGGCGCACCTATGGTCTGAACCGCTGGCAGCTCTACCGCCAGATCATCCTGCCCGGCGCGCTCTCGTCCATCCTGGTGGGGCTGCGCTTCTCGCTCGGGCTGATGTGGGTGATCCTGATCGTGGCCGAGACCATCTCGGCGCAGGCCGGCATTGGCTACCTGACCATGAACGCGCGCGAGTTCCTGCAGACCGACATCGTGCTCGTGGGCATCTTGCTCTACGCGCTGCTGGGCAAGCTGGCCGACTGGTTTGCCAAGGCGCTGGAACGCTGGTGGCTTCGCTGGCATCCGGGATATGCAACCCCCTGAGCCGCTGCGCGGCTTCCCCCTTCTCTCTACGCGCTGCGCGCTTCGGGAAGGGGGACGACGCCAGCGCTGCGGGGCGGCCCTTGCGCGGCGTCCCGCGCCTGGGGCCGCGCCTAGTGCTCGGGCTGTGTCTCCATGACTCCTTTTTTATAGCTGCTGGCGCCCGATAGACGGGCGCAGGAGGCCGATTTGACTTCAGATAACCAACAATCCCCCACCGGTGGCGTGCGCCTGGACATTACCGGCCTGGGCAAGCGCTACGGCCAGCGCGAGGTGCTGCGCCAGACGCAGCTGCACATCGCGCCCGGCGAGTTCGTCGCCATCGTCGGCCGCAGCGGCTGCGGCAAGAGCACGCTGCTGCGCCTGGTGGCGGGGCTTGAATCCGCCAGCAGCGGCGAGATCCGGCTGGACGGCGCGCCGCTGACGGGCCTGTCGCAGGCCACGCGCATCATGTTCCAGGAGGCCCGCCTGCTGCCCTGGAAGCGCGTGCTGGACAACGTGGCGCTGGGCCTGTCGCGCAGCCAGCACGCCTTGGCCGCCACGGTGCTGGAGCAGGTGGGCCTGGGCGAGCGCCAGGGCGAATGGCCCGCGCGCCTGTCGGGCGGCCAGCGCCAGCGCGTGGCCCTGGCCCGGGCGCTGGTGCACCAGCCGCGCCTGCTGCTGCTCGACGAGCCCCTGGGCGCGCTCGACGCGCTCACGCGCATCGAGATGCATCGGCTCATCGAGAGCCTGTGGCGTGCCAGCGGCTTCACCGCGCTGCTGGTCACGCACGACGTGCAGGAGGTCGTGGCCCTGGCCGACCGCGTGGTGCTGATCGAGGACGGACGCATCGCGCTGGACCAGCGCATCGACCTGCCACGCCCCCGCGTGCACGACGCCGCCTTTGCCGCGCTGGAGCAACGCATCCTCGACCGCGTGCTGCAAAAGCCCGCCGCCGAGCCCGCGATACCCATCGACCCCTGGCCCGGCGTGCCCGCCCACGGGCTGCGCTGGGCGATCTGACCGCCCCTTCTGCAACACCTTTTTCAACGGACTTTTCAAGGAGAAAACCATGTCCATCCAAGCCATCAACGTGCGCAACCAGTTCAAGGGCAAGGTGCGCGAAATCATCCGTGGCGACGTCGTTTCCGAGGTTGATGTCGAGACCCCCTGGGGCATCGTCACCTCGGTCATCACCACCCGCTCGGTGGACGACCTGGGCCT
>JANJVX010000036.1 GCA_024709845.1 Burkholderiaceae bacterium
CATGATTGGCGCCACCGTGCAGCGCGAGCTGTTTGGCAGCGCCGACGCCGTGGGCCAGCAACTGCGCGTCAAGGCATTTTCGTGCGAGGTCAAGGGCGTGCTCGGCTCGAAAGGGCAGGGCGCCTTTGGCAACGACCAGGACGACGTGGTGCTGGTCCCCCTCAAGACCCTGCAGCGCCGCGTGACCGGCAGCACGCGGGTGCAGACCCTGCTGGTGTCGATGCAGGACGGCAGCGACCCCGAGCGCGTCAAGGCCAGCCTGACCGAACTGCTGCGCGAGCGGCGCAAGCTGGCCGAAGCCGACGAGAACAACTTCAACGTGCTTGACACCAAGCAGCTGGCCGACACCCTTTCGGGCACCACCAAGGTCATGACCACGCTGCTGGGCGCCGTGGCGGCCGTGAGCCTGCTGGTGGGCGGCATCGGCATCATGAACATCATGCTGGTGAGTGTGACCGAGCGCACGCGCGAAATCGGCCTGCGCCTGGCCATCGGCGCCCTGGAGCGCGAGGTGCTGCTGCAGTTCCTGATCGAGGCCGTGGTGCTGGCGGCGCTGGGCGGGCTGATCGGCATCGTGCTGGCCACGGGGGCTTCGGTGCTGCTGGCCGGCCTGATGAAGGTTCCCTACCTCTTCAACCCGGGCGTGAACCTGTTGTCCTTCCTGTTCTCGGCGGGCATTGGCGTGCTGTTCGGCTACTTCCCGGCGCGGCGCGCGGCGCGCATGGACCCGATCGAGGCGCTGCGGCATGAATGAAAAAACCGCCCGCAGCGATTGCTGAACAGGCGGTTCAAGCTATCTAAAAGATAGTGATGCGCGCTTCAATGCACGGTGATTTCCACCGCCTTGGCGGCCGGGGGGCGCTTGGCCAGGGTCAGCGTGAGCACGCCGTGCTCCAGCCGCGCCGTGCTGGCGGCGGCGTCGATGTCTTCTGCCAGCTCCCAGGCGCGGCGCACCTGGCGCGGGGCGCCTTCCATGCTCTGCACCTGCACCTGTTTGCCCTCGATGGTGATTTGCAGCTGTTCGCGCGCCAGGCCCGGCACGTCGAGCTGCAGCGTGGTGGCCTTGTCATCCTGGGTCACCGTGACACCGGCGGGGCGGGCCGCAGGCCGTGCCTGGAGGGCGCCCACCAGAAAGCGCTGCAGTGCCACGTCGGAGGGGCGGGGGGCGCTGGTGGCGCGGCGGGTCATCAGGGGGGTGAAAATCATCAGGGTTAACTCCTATACACTGCGCGGCTGCCGTTGTGCTGCCCGCATGCCTCGCAGTTAGGTGTGCCTTTTCCGATTTCAAGGATAAAAAAACATGCTGAATTTTCACCTTGCCCCGTTGAAGTTCGCCGTCCAGGCCCCATGGCGCCTGGCGCTGGGGGTGGCGCTGTCCGTTGCCGCCGCGATACCGGTGGGCCATGCCCAGACAGCGGCACAGGGCAGCAGCGCCCCGGCGGCGCCCGCGCCTGTCAAGCTGGCGCTGATCGAAAGCCTTTCGGGGGCCTTTGCGAATACGGGCGAGGCGGTGTTCCGCAACATCTTCTGGGCTGTGGACCGCGTGAATGCACGGGGCGGTGTGCTGCTGCCAGCGGCGGCGGGCGGTGCCCGCCCGCTGGCGCTTGCGCGCTACGACAGCAAGGGCCAGAACGAGGAGGCGCTGTCGGCCCTGCGCGCGGCCATCGACGATGGCGCGCGCGTGGTCATGCAGGGCAATTCGTCGGCCACGGCGGCGGTGCTGATCGACGCCATCAACAAGCACAACGAGCGCGAGCCCGGCAAGCGCGTGCTGTTCCTGAATTACTCGGCCGTGGACCCCATCCTGACCAACGAGAAGTGCAGTTTCTGGCATTTCCGCTTCGACGCCCATGCCGACATGCGCATGGCCGCCCTCATGGACGTGCTGCGCGCCGACAGTGCGCTCAAGAGCGTCTATCTGATCGGGCAGGACTACAGTTTTGGCCAGGCCGTGCTGCGCGAGGCGAAGAAGCAGCTTTCTGCCCAGCGCCCCGACGTGGCCGTGGTGGGCGACGAGCTGCACCCCGTGGGCCGCGTGAAGGACTTTGCGCCTTATGCGGTGAAGATCAAGACCAGCGGCGCGCAGGCCGTCATCACCGGCAACTGGGGCAACGATTTGACGTTGCTGGTCAAGGCCGCGCGCGAGGTGGGCTTCAACGGCAGCTTCTACACCTTCTACGGCAATGCGCTGGGGGCTCCCGCCGCCATCGGTGACGCCGGCCTGGGCAAGGTGGTGGCCGTGGCCGACTGGCTGCCCAATGTGCCGGGCGCCCAGAGCGAGGCGTTCTACCAGGCGTTCCGCGAGCGCTTCCCCAAGCCGCAGGACGACTATGTGCACATGCGCATGCAGCTCATGGTGGAGGCGCTGGCCCAGTCCATCGAGGCGGCGGGCAGCGTGGACGCCACGGCCGTGGCGCGCCAGATGGAAAAGGCCAGCGTGCAGCTGGCCGGGCGCAGCGGCCGCATGCGCGCCGCCGACCACCAGTTCCAGCAGCCGCTGGTGGTGGGCGTGATGGACAAGCAGGGCCAGCCGGGCGTGAAGTTCGACGTCGAAGGTTCGGGCTACGGCTTCCGCGTGGTGCGCGAGATTGCGGCGGCACAGGCCGAGCAGCCGCACAGCTGCCAGATGCAGCGGTACTGACGGTTTTTTGCTCTGTTAAAGATAGCTGCAAGCGCAATACCAATAAGCGCTTGCGGCTATTTTTCGCATTTTTTTCAGGGCGCCGGTCCGTTCTTGGCGCGCGCCGCGTTGTGCGCAATGCCCTGCGCAAACCGCTCCAGCAGGGCGCCGGGCAGATCGTGCCCCATGCAGGGGATGAAGTCCGCATCGGCGCGGGCGCCGTCCCCTTGGGTGAGGCCGCGCAGCGGCTCAGGGAGTCAATACCACTGTGTAACCATCTCCGGCTGGTGCGCTACCTTGAAAAACCAGCGGCGTGCGCCGTTCGCATCGAAGCGCTTCCAGTGCGCCGGGTCCTGGCGCAGCCGGTCGGCGATGGCGTACATGGCCAGCGGGTTCATGCCCATGCCGATATGGCTGGCATGCACCTCGATGTTCTCGGTGTGGGCGTGCCGGGGCGGGTTGATGCTGCACTGCCAGGCCACGATGCCGTCGGTCTTGCTGTAGATGGAGGTGGTGGGCACCGGGGGCGGCTTGCGCACCTCGGCCAGCAGGTCTTCGTCGTGGGCCTGCTGCCCGCTTACCATTTGGTAGAAGCGCCAGGCGTTGGTGGCCTTGGGGTGGCCGGTGAACGGTGTGCCCAGCGTAATGACGCCGCGCACCAGCTCAGGCATTTCCTTGGCCATTTCGCGGGCGTAGACGCCGCCCAGACTCCAGCCGATCAGGCTGATCTTTCCGCCGTATTGCGCGTGCAGTTGGCGGATGCGCTCGCGGCAGCCGTCGAGCACGCCATCGCGGGGGCCAAGGTTCAGACCCTGCTTCCAGCCATGGGCCTGGTAGCCGTGCTGCTTGAGAAAGCGGCGCAGCGCCAGCGTGCTGATGTCCGATGCGCCCAGGCCGGGGAAGACCAGCACCGCATGGCCGTCGCCCGAGGGCATGCGGGAGAGCCAGGGGAAGACGGCCGCCATCGCCATGGCTTCCCAGGGTGCGCGGGCTTCCAGCAGCACCAGCTTGAGACCGGGGGGCACCAGGTGCAGGCCGGTGTCGTCGCTGCCCGGAGGCTCCGGGCTGGGCTTGCGGGGGAGTCGGGAAGTCATGCGTGCGCAAAGGGAGAATGCCATGGGGCCATGCTAGCGATTGCGTGCGCGCGGGCCGGTCGTGCTAACCCTAGAAGAAAGTCGCGTGCGCGACACCCTGCCCTTGCGGGCGGGCGCGGGTACGGCGGCCACGGGCGCTGGCAGGGTCTGCAGCTCGGCAAAGGCGGCGTCCAGCGCCGCTGCCAGGCTCTTCACGTCGGGCAGGGCGGCGGCATCGGCCATGAGGCCGAAGTCCATGTGGGCGTCGAAGCTCTGCACGGTGATGTTCAGCGCCAGGCCATGTACCACGATGCTGGTGGGGCAGTTGACCCGCACGCGCGCACCGGCCAGATAGATCGGTACCTGCGGGCCGGGCACGTTGGAGATCACCACATTGGCCACCTGCGGCAGGCGGTCGGCCACCCGGGCCCGGCCGTAGAGCGAGGCCGCCGCTTCCATCAGCCAGGGCACGCCGATGGACGGGAAATCGGTGGGCAGAATGCTTTTCATTGCGCCCATGGCCGTCTTCATGGCGCCGCTGGCGGCACGGATGTGCGCGAGGCGCCGGGCCGGATCGGCCAGGTGCGTTCCCAGGCTGATCAGGCTCATCGAGGCCTGGTTGTCGGGCCGGGTGTCGCCGGTCTGGCGCAGCGAGATCGGGACCGCGGCCACCAGACTCTTGCGTGGAAGCTGCTGGCGCTGTTGCAGGTAGCTGCGCAGCGCGCCCGCGCACAGCATCAGCACCATGTCGTTGAGCGTGGCGCCATGCGCCTTGGCCAGTGCCTTGAGCTCCCCGAGCGGCACGCTGGCCGAGGCAAAGGCCCGGGCGCTGCCGACCGTGACGTTCATCGGCGTGGCCGGGGCCAGCGTGACATTGCCCTTGCCGAGCAGCGCCTTCAGGCTGAACGAGCCCCTGGCCGTGCGGGCCACCGTGCCCAGCGTGGCAGGCAGTTCGCGTGCCATGCGCACCACCTGGCTCACCTCGTTGCTCAGGGCGCCGCGCAGCATTTCCGCCATCCCGATCTGGAAGGTCTTGCGGCGTGTGGAGGGGCGCGGCGCGATCTCGCGCGGCTCGGGGGTGAGGTCGAACAGCACGTTGGCCAGCGCCACGGCGGCCTGGCCGTCCACCGCAGCGTGGTGCACCTGCGAATACACCCCGACCTGCCTGAGGCCGTGCGCGCTGCGCGGAAGGCCTTCGATGACATGGATGCGCCACAAGGGCTTGCTGCGGTCGAGCAGCTGCGGGTGCAGCGCCGAGATCTTGTCTTCGAGCAGTGCGCGTGCGTCCTGCGCCAGCGCGCCCTTGCGGGGGCGGCCGGGCAGCCGGTGTTCGACGATGTGCCAGGCCAGATCGGGTTCGGCATCCACCCAGGCCGGGTTGGCCAGGTTCAGCGGCATCCACCACAGGCGCCGGCGCAGCGCCGGGGTGGCGGCCATGCGCGCGGCGTAGTGGCGCCGCAGGTCCTGCACGTACCGGCCCCGGTGGCCCGGGGGCAGCTCCAGCAGGTACATGGCGCCCACATGCATGGGCATCTCGGGCGTTTCCAGGTAGAGAAAGCTGGCGTCCAGTCCTGAGAGCTGTTTCATGGGCATGCAGGGTCTCCTTGGGGGCTCTGCAGCCATTGTGGGCGAACAACGGGCGTTGGCGTGCCGCGTGGGGGACCATGGGGCCCCGCGCCCCCGGGTTGCGCGCCAGGTCAGCGTTTGCGCGCCACGATGTAGGGGCGCGTATCGCGCCCCCGCGATGCATGGCGCTCGACAGTGATCAGCGCCAGGTCCTGGCGTTTCATCGCCGCCGTCAGGTCTTCTTCGTTCAAGCAGTGCACCGGCGGTGCCTTGCCGATGGCACGCATCACCGGCAGCGCCACCCACGGAATGAGCGGGTTCATTTCGGACAGGCAGGGTGTTTTCGAAATGAACAGCCCCCCCGGCCGCAGGGCTTCGGCGCAGGCCGCCATCGCGCCGTCGAGGTCTGTCACCAGGTGCAGCACATTGAATGCGATCACGGCGTCGCAGGAACCGCGGTCGTGGGTGATGGCGTCGGCGTCGGCGGTTTCGAACCGGAGTTGCTCGCAGGGCTGCCCGGCCAGCTTTTGCCGGGCGATGGCAATCATCTGCCCCGACACATCGGTGGCCACATAGCGTGCCACCCCCGGAGCCAGCCGCAACGCCGTGGTGCCGGTGCCGCAGCCGATTTCCAGCACGCGGTGATGGGGCTGCAGCCACTGCTGGGTGCGCTGCAGGGTGCGGTCATAGCCGGGCATGTCCGCGATCGGGGCGGCCGCATAGCGGCGCGCCAGCCTGTCCCAGAACCGTGCCTTGGCGGGGGCGGGGCTGCAGATGTCCGGGCTGTCGGGCGGGCGCGGTGTGTCCCTGGGGGAATGGGTCATGGCTTGGGATGTGGTGCTTCAAGACCCTGGATGGTAGTTATGCAATATTGATGCGAAAAGACGAGAATTTGCAGATCGCTTATGCATTTATGTGGCAAATATGGACTGGAATCACCTGCGCGCCTTTTTGGAGACGGCCCAGCGCGGCTCGTTGTCGGCGGGGGCCCGGCATCTGGGACTGACCCAGTCCACGCTGAGCCGCCAGGTGGCCGCGCTGGAGCAGCAGCTGGGTGTGACGCTGTTCGAGCGGGTGGGGCGCTCGGTGCTTCCCACGCAGGCAGGGCTGGCGCTTCTGGAGCATGCACGCACCATGGGAGCCGCCGCGGACGCCCTGGCCTTGGCCGCCACCGGGAGCTCGCAGGCAGTGGACGGCGTGGTGTCGGTGTCGGCCAGCGATGCGGTGGCCGCGTTGGTATTGCCCCGGGTGATCGCCCGCATCCGGGCGGCTGCGCCGGGGGTGGTGATCGAGGTGATTTCCTCCAACGCGTTGAGCGATCTGCGCCGCCGCGAGGCCGATATCGCGGTTCGCCATGTGCGCCCGCAGGAGCCGGATCTCATCGGACGCCTGGTCCGCGAGGCGAGCGCACATTTCTACGCCTCGCAATCCTGGGTGGCCGAGCACGGTCATCCGTACACGGTGCAGGATGCGCTGGCCCACCGCTTCATTGGCGCAGACCGAACGGGTGCGTTCCTGAAGTACCTGCGCGCCTTTGGCCTGCCGCTGGAGGCGTCGCACTTCTGCACGCTTGCCGAGAACTCCGTGGTGGCATGGCAGCTGGTGCGCCAGGGGCTCGGCATCGGCGCGATGATGGACGAGATCGCCGAGGCGACCCCGGGTGTGGTGCGCGTCATCGATGAGCTGCCGGCGGTGGTGTTTCCGGTGTGGCTGGTGACGCACCGTGAACTGCACACGGCCCGGCGCATCCGCGTGGTGTTTGACCTGCTGGCGCAGGAACTGGCCGCCATCCATCGCGGGTGAGGCGCCGGGCGGCGGCACGTCGGCGTGCGCGCCCGGCGGTTCGCGCCACGGAATCCGCGTTTCGTCGCAACGCTGCTGCACGGCGGATGCACGGCCCGCACAGTGGGGGCCTGTGTCACTTCCGTTGCGAGATGTCGAAATGCTATCCGCCAGACTTTCCCCACTGCTCTGCGCCGCCGCGCTGCTGGCAGGCTCCGTGGGCGCCCTTGCCGCGCCCGATGAACCGCATGCTCCGGCATTCCAGAGCTTCCTGAGGGCAACACAAGGGGACAAGACCGCCATTCCCGAAGCGGCCCAGGCGTTTGCGGCACTGGCCCGTGCCGAGCCCGCCAACCCCGTGCTGCAGGCCTACAGCGGCGCCTCCCTGGCCATGCGGGCACAGACCACCCTGCTGCCCTGGCGCAAGATGGCCTACGCCGAAGACGGCCTGGCGCAGCTGGACAAGGCCCTGGCCCTGCTGGGCCCGGCGCACGAGGCCGTGGGCCGGAACCGGGTGCCTGCCGTGCTGGACGTGAAGCTGGTGGCGGCCAACACCTTTCTGGCCCTGCCCCGCATGATGAACCGGCGTGACCGGGGCCTGAAGCTGCTGGCCGAGGTGCGCAGCAGCCCCTTGCTGGCATCGGCCCCGGCGCCGTTCCGCGAGGCAGTCGGCCAGGCCGCCCGCAAGGCGGGGCAGGAGGGCGCGCAATGATGCACGCCCCGGCAGATACCGCCGCACCGGTGGTGCGCATGCGCGGTGTGCGCAAGACCTACCGCCTGGGCACGCATGTGATCCCGGCGCTGCAAGGCGTGGACCTGGAGGTGCAGCGCGGCGAGTTGCTCGCGCTAACCGGGCCTTCGGGCAGCGGCAAGAGCACCATCCTCAACCTCTGCGGCCTGATCGACACCCCGGACGAGGGCCTCATCGCGCTCTCGGGCACGCCCGTGCAAGGCCTGGACGAGGCCGAGCGCACCCTGTTGCGGCGCGATGCGCTGGGCTTTGTGTTCCAGAGCTTCAACCTCGTGCCGGTGATGACCGTGGCCGAAAACGTGGACTACCCCTTGTTCCTCGCCGGGGTGAGCGCGCCCGAGCGGCGCGAACGCGTGGCCCGCCAACTGGCCGCCGTGGGTCTGCAAGACCACGCCCGGCACCGGCCCGATGCCCTCAGCGGTGGGCAGCGCCAGCGCGTGGCGATTGCACGTGCGCTCATCAAGCGGCCGCGCCTGGTGATTGCCGACGAACCCACGGCCAGCCTCGATTCGCACACCGCCGACCAGGTGCTGGACCTGATGCGCGAGCGCTGCCAGGCCGAGGGTGCGGCCTTTGTGATTGCCACCCACGACCAGCGCCTGACGCGCCGCTGCGACCGTGTGGTCGCCTTGCTGGATGGGAGGATCCAATGAACGGCTTGTGGATGTGGTTGAAATTTGCCTGGCACAACTGCCTGCGCAATCGGCGCCGCTCGCTGGTGACGGCGTCCATCGCCATGCTGGGCACGGCAGCCATCCTGCTGGCGGGCGGCTTTGCGCAGTTCACCTACGAGAGCCTGGCCCAGGCCGCGGCGCGCGATACGGGCCACCTGGTGCTGGGCACGCCAGCGCACTTCAGCGCCGATGAAGACGTGCCCCTGCAGCACGGCCTGGACGATGTGGCCGTGCTGCGCAGCGCGCTGCTGGCCGACCCGGCGGTGCGCGCCGTGCTGCCGCGTGTGGTGTTCAGCGGCCTCATCAGCAACGGCGACAAGACCGCCGTGATGATGGCCCAGGGCGTGGAGCCCGATGCCGAATTTGCGGTGAAAGGGCCGTTCCTCACGCTGCAAGTAGGTGCCTTGCTGGCGGGCGATGCCGCGCAGCCGCAGGTGCTGTTGGGTGCTGACCTGGCGCGCAGCCTCAAGGCCACGCCG
Source organism: Burkholderiaceae bacterium (assembly GCA_024709845.1). GTDB lineage: Bacteria > Pseudomonadota > Gammaproteobacteria > Burkholderiales > Burkholderiaceae_C > Simplicispira. Next base: position 8,946 of record JANJVX010000036.1, read on the forward strand.
GGCAGCAGCCTCACGCTGCTGGCCAGCACCACCGAGGGCGCCATGAACGCCATGGATGTGGTGGTGGTCGGCACTTTCAGCACGGGCGTGCCCGATGTGGACAAGCGCGCCGTGTACACCAGCGTGCCGGTGGCGCAGCAACTGCTGGCCACGCAGCGGGTGTCCAGCCTGGGTGTGTTTCTGGACCGTATGGAATCCACCGCAGCCGCCCGCGAGCGCCTGGCGCAGCAATTTGCGCCCTTGCAGGTGCAGACCTGGGAGCAGCAGGCGTTCTTCTACCGCTCGGTGCGCGATCTGTACAACCGCATCTTCGGGGCACTGGGCATCATCATCGGCGTGATCGTCGTGTTTGTGGTCACCAATGCCATGGCCATGGCCGTGATCGAGCGCACCCGCGAGATCGGCACCCTGCGCGCTCTGGGCACGCTGCCCGCACAGCTGCTGCGCAGCCTGGGGCTGGAGGGCATGCTGCTGGGCGGCGCGGGCGCGCTGGCCGGGGCGCTGCTGGCCCTGGGGGTGGCGCTGCTGTTGCTGCTGTTCCCGGTGGACATGCCACCACCGCCGGGGCGCAGCGTGGGCTACCCGTTGAGCGTCAGCGTGGACCCCGCGCTCTACCTGCTGACCATGCTGGCCATGGTGCTGCTGACCCTGCTGGCCTCCCTGCTGGTGGCACGCAAGACGGTGCACATGCCTGTGGTGGATGCGCTGGGGCATACGTGAAACACCCCCTGAGTCGCTTCGCGCCTTCCCCCTCTCTCTCGCTTCGCGAGGGAGGGGGACGCAGCCAGCGCGGCGGGGCGGCCCTTGCGCGGCTGCCCGCGCGTGGGGAGCGCCCGCGTCATGCGATGTGGGTGGGGTGCAGCGCAATGAATACATGGATCACTGAAAGGAATCTCTCATGTCTCTCGCTTTGGGAATGAACCCGGCACGCCTGCTGGGCCTTGTGGTCGCGGCCCTGGCAGGGCCTGCGCTGGCGCAGGATGCTGACGCCCTGCTGCGCGACGCCGATCGTTACCGCACCGGGGCCGACAACCTGCAGGTGGATACCCTGGTGCAGGCCTACGCGAGCGATGGCACGCTGGACAAGGAGCGCCGCTACACCGTGTTTGCCCAGGCTGACCGGCGCACGCTGGTGCTGATGCAAAGTGCCGCCGAAAAAGGCCAGAAGGTGCTGATGCTGGGCGACGACTTCTGGCTGCTCATGCCCAGCAGCCAGCGGCCCATGCGCATCACCCCCATGCAGAAGTTGCTGGGCGATGCTTCCACTGGCGACATTGCCACCATGCGCTGGAGCGGCGATTACAGCGCCACCCTGGTCGGCGTGGAGCCCTGCGTGGATACCACGGCGCCCGCTGTCCCAGGCGTCCAGATCCCGCCGCCCGCAAGCTGCTACCACCTGCAGTTGCAGGCCACGCGCAAGGGCGTGACCTACCAGCGCATCGGGCTCTGGCTGGGCCAGCAGCGCCACGAGCCGGTGCGTGCCCTGCTCTACGTGCAGTCCGACAAGCTGGCCAAGCAAGCGCTGTTCGAGGTGGACAAAGCCCTGTCCAGTGTCAGCGCCATGGTGCTGATTGACCAACTGGGCAAGCAGAAGCAGACACGCATCCGCTACCTGGCGCGCAAGGAACGCACGGTGCCGGTGGAGTGGCTCAACCCCATGTTCCTCGCACGCTCGCCGGTGTTGGAGTGATACCCATGGCACGCATGCTTTGCATCCCAGCGCTTGCACTGGCTGCCGTGTTGGAAGTCACCACGCTGCGCCCGGCAATGGCTGGCGAATTCAGCGCCAGCCTGCGCAGCCATGGGCTGGTGCGCCAGACGGCGAGCACGGGGCCGCTGGCCCAGGCCCATGCGCGGTACGACGGCATTGCCGCCGACCAGCCCAGCGAGGGCGCGGCCCAGTTGCAGTTGCAGGGCCGCATGCAGTGGGCGGGCCTGCAATGGCACGCCGACGTGCTGGCTCAGGCCCAGCGGCCCGAAGGTGGCCCAAGCCACACGCAGGTGTCGGTGCTGGAGGCCTATGCCGCTGGGCAGGCAGGCGCCTGGCAGTGGACGGTGGGCCGCAAGGTGGTCGGCTGGGACGTGGGCTACGGCTTTCGCCCCAACGACCTGGTGCAGCAGGAGCAGCGCCGCACGCTGGTCAGCCAGCCCCTGCAGGGCCGCCCGGTGCTCATGGCCGAACAGTTCGGCGCCGAATCTGCCTGGAGCCTGGTGGCTGTGAACCCCACCACCGGGCGTGATGCCACCGGTGCGGGCGAGGGCGCCCTGGCCGCCCGCTGGTACCAGCGCCTGGGCAGCGCCGACGCCTATGCCTTTGCCCGCTGGGGCTGCCGCACGCAGGGCAGCGTGGGCGCGGCCTGGTCCTGGGTGGCCAGCGACGCGCTGGAGTTGCACGCATCGCTGCGCCACCTGGCGCGCTTTGACGCATGGGAAGACAGCTCGGCCCAGCCCGCCGCGCTGGCCCTGGCCAGCCCCTGGCGCCCGGTGCTGCGCCAGGGGGCCCAGCAGGCGCTGGTGGGTGGCACCTGGACCAATGCAGACCAAGTGAGCGTGCTGTTGGAAGCCTGGTGGGACGGCACGGCCCCGTCGCGCACGCACTGGCGCCAGTGGGCCGAGCGCAATGCCGCCCTGCAGCGCCTGGGCGCCGCCGGTGCACCGCCCATCGCCGTGGCAGCCAACCTGGCATGGCAAACCCAGGCCTTCAGCGCCAGCCCCTCGCTGCACCGCCAGAACCTGTTTGCCCGCCTGGCCTGGACCACCGGCCCCTGGGAAAGCGCGCTCGACATGCTCTACCACCCCGCCGACGGCGGCCGCCTGCTCACCGCCAGCCTGGCCTGGAAGGGCGACCGCCTGCGCCTGGAAGGCGGCCTGCGCGCCAGCGCGGGGCCGGGTACTGCCGTGGTGCGGCAACTGCCGGTGCAGCGCCAGGCCTATGTGCAGGCGGTGTGGGTGCTGGACTGACTACCGCGCCGCCTCGCGCGCCGCCTTCACGGCCTGGCCCAGGTCGATCACGGCCATGGCGTAGTAGCTGGACCAGTTGTAGCGCGTGATGGCATAGAAGTTCTCGGTGCCTGCCACGTAGCTGGGCGGGTTGTCACCGTTCTGCAGGTCCACCAGCGCCAGCGGGCCGGTGTGGCGCGCGCCGACCTCGTCGAGCAGGGCGCCCCGGGCCTGCATGCTGGCAGCGCTGAAGGTGGGCAGGATGTCGGGCGCCAGCAGTTCGTCCTGCTGTGCGGGCGTGCCCTCCAGCCGCACGCCGAAATGCGTGGGCATGCCGGGCTGCCAGCCATGGCCGATGAAGTAATTGGCCACCGAGCCAATGGCGTCCTGCGGGCTGGCAAACAGGTCCACCCGGCCATCGCCGTCAAAGTCCACGGCATGGCGCACCCAGCTCGACGGCATGAACTGCGGCCAGCCCATGGCGCCGGCAAAACTGCCGCGCGGCGTGAACGGGTCGGTGCCGGTGCGGTGCATCAGGCTGAGGAACTGCTCCAGCTCGCGCCGGAAGAAGGCCGTGCGCTCGGCTGCGCGCGGATGCGCCTCGGGGAAGTCGAACGACAGCGTGGCCAGGGCGTCCATCACGCGGAAGTTGCCCATGTGCTGGCCGTAGAGGGTCTCCACGCCCAGGATGCCGACGATGATCTCGGCCGGCACGCCGTATTCGCGCTCGGCGCGCTCCAGCGCGGCGGCATGCTCTTGCCAGAAGCGCACCCCGGCGCGGATGCGCACCGGTTCGATGAAGCGGGCGCGGTAGGCCTGCCAGTTCTTGGCCGTGCCCTTGGGCGGCGGCAGCACCAGGCGCGGCACCTGCGGCAGAAAGCGGGCCTGGCCAATCGCCTGCCGCACCCATTCGCGGTCGAGGTCGCGGCGCTCGGCCAGGTCGTCGGCGAACCGCAGGGCCTCGGGGCGGCCCGCATAGGCGGTGCTGCCCTGCGCGGCGGCGGGGGCAGTGGCCCGGGGGGCTGGCTTTTTTGAGTGCTTTTTGGCAATAGCGCCTGTGGATATTGCGCTGGCAGCTACAAACAAAATAGCAAATGAAATGGCTTTGAAGGTCATGGGGAAGCAGGGGGGCTGGGCCAGCGCAGCCTGCGCAGATCGCGCCGCAGGTGGCGCAAGGCCAGGCCCCGGTCAGGGGAGTCGGGGGCGTAGCGCCACGCTTCCAGGCGCAGCAGCCAGGCACTGGCCGCCTCGGCCTCGTCGCCAAAACGGGCGCGGGCCTGGGTGGCCAGGGTGCGGGGGGGGGTGCTGGGCGGGGCGTGCAGGCCGGCCCGTGCCAGCCGGGCGCGTGCCTGGTGCAGCAGGCGCAGCCAGGGGTCGTGCTGCAGGCGTTCCCACAGCGTCCACAGCGCGCCGCCCAGGGTCGCTGCGACGAGCAGGCCGGCCAGCACGCGGGCCAGGTCCTGCCAGTCGGGGGCGTCAAAGCCCAGGGCGCGCAACAGGTCGAACTGGCGGCTTTGCGTGTAGTTCAGCACCCACTGGTTCCAGCTGTTGTTGGCCGCTTCCCACACGGCGCGCAGGCGCTGCGCCATGTCGCGGCTGATCACCGTGTCCACCGCGGTCCCCAGGGCGCCGCGCGGGGACTGCAGGCGCTGAAAGGCCCCTACGCGCCCGGGCGCGACGGCGCCGGTGGGGTCCACGCGCACCCAGCCGCGTTCCTCCATCCAGACCTCCGACCAGGCGTGGGCGTCGCTCTGGCGCACCGTCCAGTAGCCATCGACCGGGTTGCGCTCGCCCCCCTGGTAGCCGGTGACGATGCGGGCAGGCACGCCGGCGGCCCGCATCAGCACCACGAAGGCCGAGGCGATGTGCTCGCAAAAGCCTTCCTTGCGGTCGAACCAGAATTCATCGGCCGTGTGTTCGCCGTACACGCCGGGTTCCAGCGTGTAGGTGTAGCCACCGGTGCGCAGGCGCTGCAGTGCCGCGTCCACCAGGGCCTGGGTGCCGCCAGCGGCCAGCACCGGGTCGGCCCGCAGCTGCGCCGCCAGTGCCAGGGTGCGCGGGTTGTTGCCTTGCGGCAGGCGGGTGAGTGTGCGCAAGGCAGGGGTGGCGGCTGGGGGGCCATGGCGAAACTGCGGGTAGCTCTCGGCGCGCAGGCGCACCACGTCGGTCATGGGGCGCGAGCTGAGCCACTGCAGGTCTTGCGTCATGAAGACGAACCGGCCCGGAACCTCGGGTTTGGCGGGCGTGGCCTCCAGCAGCAGCAGCCAGGGGCGCTGGTGCGCCTCCTGGGTGATCTCGTAGCGCAGCGCCTGGCCCTGCACTTGCAGGCGCGCCGCCAGGCCCAGCGGGCTTTCAGGGCCCGGCTCATCGCGCACCGGATCGGCCTGCCACTCGCGGCCATCAAAGCTGCTCAGCACCGGGCCGCGGAAGTACAGAATCGCCTGCGGCGGGTCGAAGGCCGGGTCGTCAAAGCGCAGGCGCAGCGCAATGCGTTCGTCCAGCGCCAGTTCGGCAATGCTGCCCACCCGCATGCTGCCCGACAGGCCGCTGCGCCCGCCGATGGGGTCGCCAGGCACGCCCCACAGCGGCGCCATGCGCGGGAAAAACATGAACAGCGCCAGCATGATGGGCGTGCCCAGCAGGGCCAGGGTGCCTGCGGTGCGCATGGCCTGCGCTAGGGGCGGGCGGCCCACCGGCATGTGTGCATTGACCAGCGCGGTCAGCAGGCCCAGCAGGGCCAGCAGCATGGCTGCCGCCGTGGGCAGCGACTGGGAGTAGAAGAAGTTGCTGAGCATCGTGAAGAAGCCCAGAAAGAAGATGACCAGCGCGTCGCGTTGCGCGCGCGCCTCCAGCGTCTTGAGCGCGAGCAGCACCACGATGAGCGTGACCCCGGCATCGCGTCCGAGGATGGTGCGGTGCGTGAGCAGCGTGCCTGCCACGGCCAGCACCAGCACCAGGCGCAGCAGCCAGACGTTGGGCAGGGGGCGGCCCGCCCAGGCCAGCAAGCCGCGCCACACCAGCACGGCGCCCGCCATGGCGCTGGTCCATAGGGGCAGCACATCGGTTTGCGGGGCGATCACCAGGGCGATGACCACGAGCAGGAACAGGGTGTCGCGGGTGTCCCGCGGTAGCGAAGCCAGGGTCTGACGCACTGTCATGGCGCCTCCTGGTTGCTACATAAAAAATAGCTTGAGGCGCTTTCTGTGTAAGCTTTTGAGGCGCTTTTTATTGAAATTTTGATCAGCATAGCGCCAGGGCCTCCAGGCAGCGCTGCCGGTGGGCGGTGCCGTTGCCCTGGGCGATTTCCTGGCCGGGCAGGCGTAATCCGTAGTCCAGGCCCAGCCGGTCGGCCTGCAGCACCCAGGCGGTCAGGCGGGAGAGGCGGGCCTCGGGGTCGGACAGGCCGGTGTGCGCGGCGTCGAGCCACAGCTCATGGCGCTGCGACTGCTGGGCGTCGCGGCTGACCAGCGCATCGGAGCCGCTGGCCAGGGCCTGTGCGGCCTTCTTCCACACCACCAGCTGCAACGGGTCGCCCCGGCGGTAGGCGCGCACGCCTTCGAACTCGCCCGTGCCGTGGGTGGGCGCGCTGCCGGTTCCGCCCGCGCGCGGCTCGCCCGGGGGCAGGGGCGGTGCTCCCGGCTCGGGGGCCGGGTAGACCAGCGCCTGGGCGGCCGGGCGCCATACCGTCCACACCCGGAAGGTGCCCAGTGGGTAGCGCGTTTCCGCGGTGAGCGTGGGCACGCGGTGCAGCCCCCGCCGGGGCGGAGCGAAGGCCACCTGCACGGTGGCGATGCCCTGGGCGGGCACGTCGGTCCAGGCCCAGTGGCCGCTGCCATGCACGGCCAGCGCGATGCTCCGGCGCGGCGTGCGCCGCTCGCTGGCGAGCTGCACCTGCAGCGTCGCGCCATGGCCGAGGAAATGGGGTTCGGGCGGCTTGAGGTGAAGGCTCAAGCCGCGCAGCGTGGCGTGGCAGACGTGCATGCCCGCGACGGCGCTGCCCGCCAGCAGAAAGGTGAGCAGATAGCCCAGGTTGAGCTGGAAGTTGATGGACGCCACCAGCAGCACCAGCAGCGTGAGCGCCAGCATCCAGCCCGCGCCGGTGGGCAGGATGTAGACATTGCGCTGTGTCAGCACGGTGGTGTCGGTCAGCGGCAGGCGTGCCTGCAACCAGCGCTCGAAGCGCTTGCGCACGGCGTCCACCGGGTGAAATTCCCGGGGGCGCGGCAGCGGGCGGGCGGACATGGGGCGGCCTCTCCCGCCTTGTCAGGGCAGGTCCACGGCCGCTACCATGGCGCGCACCTGCTCCACGGCACCGCGCCCGGCGTCGCTCACGGGCACCAGGCGGTGCGCGACGGTCTGGGCCACGATGGCCTGCACGTCGTCGGGCGCGACATAGTCGCGCCCGCAGATCAGCGCCTGCGCCTTGGCCGCGCGCACCAGCGCGATGCCCGCGCGCGGCGAGAGGCCTTGCAAGAACCAGCGGCCCGAGCGCGTCGCGGCAATCAGGTCCTGCACATAGTCGAGCAGCGGCCCGGCAGCGTGCACCGCCTGCACCTGCCGTTGCAGCGCGGCCAGCTCGTCGGCCGAGAGCACGGGCCGCATGGCGCTGGCCATTTCGCGCCGGTCGCTGCCCGAGAGAAGTTCGCGCTCGGCGGTGCGGTCGGGGTAGCCGAGCGAGATGCGCATCAGAAACCGGTCGAGCTGCGATTCGGGCAGCGCATAGGTGCCCAGCTGGTCGTGCGGGTTTTGCGTGGCGATGACGAAGAACGGCTCGGGCAGGGCGCGTGTTTCGCCCTCGACCGATACCTGCTTTTCCTCCATGGCTTCGAGCAGCGCGCTCTGTGTCTTGGGGCTGGCGCGGTTGATCTCGTCGGCCAGCAGCACCTGGGTGAACACCGGGCCGGGGTGGAACATGAAGGCTTCCTTGCCGCGCTCGTACACCGAGACGCCGATCAGGTCGCTGGGCATGAGGTCGGCCGTGAACTGCACGCGCGCGAACTGCAGGCCGAAGGTGTGCGCCAGCGCATGGGCCAGCGTGGTCTTGCCCACGCCGGGAACATCCTCGATCAGCAGATGGCCGCCGGCGAGCAGGCAGGCCACGCAGTCCCGCACGCTGTCAGTTTTGCCTACGATCACCGTGTTAAGCTGATCCAGAATGGATTTGATTTTTGGCTGCGCTTGCATGGCGTGACGTTATCCGAAATTCTGAGGCGTGGAGACAAGGCAATGGGCAAGACGGGTTATTTTTCCCACAAGGACTGCTGGAAGCATGAGATGGGGCCCGGCCACCCCGAATGCCCTGGACGGCTCGATGCCATCGAGGACCGCCTGCTCGTGACCGGCGTGACCGATGCACTGACGCAGTACATCGCCCCCAAGGCCGCGCTGGCCGACATCGAACTGGCGCATTCGCGCCTGCACATCGCCGCGATGCGCGGCCTGACGGACTGGCTGCGCGAGGAGGTGGAGGCGGGCGGCCCGCCCTACACCCAGGTGGATCCCGACACCTCGATGAACATGCACACCTGGGATGCCGCGCTGCGCTCGGCCGGTGCCGCCCTGGCAGCCACCGACGCGGTGATGGCCGGCGAGCTGGAAAACGCCTTCTGCGCTGTGCGCCCGCCCGGACACCACGCCATGCGCGACAAGGCCATGGGTTTCTGTTTCTTCAACAACGTGGCCGTGGCCGCCAAGTACGCGCTGCAGCGCTACAACCTCAAGCGCGTGGCGGTGGTCGATTTCGATGTGCACCACGGCAATGGCACGGAAGACATCCTCGCGGGCGACGAGCGCGCGCTGATGGTCAGCTTCTTCCAGCACCCTTTCTACCCGTATTCGGGCGACCAGAACCCGGCGTCCAACATGGTGAACGTGCCCGTGGCGGCCTACACGCGCGGCATGGACGTGCGCGAGATCATCGAGATGATGTGGATTCCCCGCCTCGAAGCCTTCAAGCCGGAGCTGATCTTCATCAGCGCAGGCTTCGATGCCCACCGCGACGACGACATGGGCCAGCTCGGCCTGACCGAGCAGGATTACACCTGGATCACGCAGCGCATCAAGGACGTGGCGCGCCGTTACTGCGACGGCCGCATCGTCTCCTGCCTGGAGGGTGGCTACGTGATGAGCGCGCTGGCGCGCAGCGTCGAGGCCCATGTGCGCGTGCTCGCGGATTTGTGAACAACCCCTGGCGCTTCGCGCCTTTCCCCCTCTCTGGCATCGCTGCGCGGTGCGGGAGGGGGCTTTGCTCAGTGCGGCGGGGCGGCCTTTGCGCGGCGGCCGCTGGCCTGGGCCGACTGCCTGGAAGGAGCCTCCGACATGACCGATTCCCATGACTTGCTCCAGGTCGCGCGCGACGCGCGCGGCGTGGTTACCCTGACCCTGAACGACCCGGCACGCTTCAACGCTCTGGGTTCGGAAATGCTCGCCGCGCTGCAGAAGGCGCTGGACGCGATCACCGGCGATGAGTCGGTGCGCGTGGTGGTGCTCGCGGGCGCAGGCAAGGCCTTCTGTGCCGGGCACAACCTCAAGGACATGGCAGCACACCCCGACCTGGCCTGGTACCAGCAGCTCTTCGCCCAGTGCAGCCGCATGATGCTGTCGCTGCACAAGCTGCCGGTGCCCGTGATCGCGCGCGTGCACGGCATGGCCACGGCGGCCGGCTGCCAGCTGGTCGCGCAGTGCGATCTGGCCGTGGCGGCGGACAGCGCCAGCTTTGCCACCAGCGGCATCCACTACGGCCTGTTCTGCTCCACGCCGAGCGTTCCGCTGGTGCGCAACGTGCCGGCCAAGCGCGCCATGGAAATGCTGCTCACCGGTGACTTCATCGACGCGGCCACGGCGAAGCAGGAAGGCCTGGTCAACCGGGTCGTGGCGCAGGAAGCACTGGACGCCGAGGTGGAAAGACTCGTGCTGTCCATCCTCGAAAAACCCCGCGTCGCCGTGGCCATGGGCAAGGCCCTGGTGTACCGCCAGCGCGAGCTGGGCCTGGACGCCGCCTACCAGCTGGCGGGCCAGACCATGGCCGTGAACATGATGGATGAGGCCGCCCAGGAGGGCGCGCGCGCCTTTGCCGAGAAGCGCAAGCCGGGATGGAAGTGCTGATGGCTGGAAAGGTGCAATCTCCGGTGGCTGGCGGGTTCGAGGCCTGGCTGGAGGCCTTTCTGCAGCCCACGGTGCTGATCGAACTGGGCGCATTGCTGTTGTGCGTGGCACTTGCCTGGGCCCTGGTGGCCCTGCTGCGCCGTGGCCTGCGCCAGGGGGATGGCCCATCCATCCTGTTCGGGCGCAGTGTGCTGGATGGGGCCCTGTTTCCGCTGATATTGCTGGCGCTGGGCTACGTGGCGCGCACCTTGCTGCTGCAATGGGTGCCCCTGGCGGTGTTCATGGTGGCGATCCCGGTGCTGGTGTCCCTGGTGGTCATCCGCATCGGCGTGAAGGTGCTACAGGTGGCGTTTCCGCAAGCCGCATGGGTGCGCCCGATCGAGCGGAGCATCTCCTGGGCGGCCTGGCTGGGCATGGTGCTGTGGGTGACGGGCCTGTTGCCGCTGGTGCTGCATGAGCTGGATCAGATCTCCTGGAAGATCGGCGGGGCCTCGTTGTCGGTGCGCACCATCATCGAAGGTTCGCTGACGGCGGGCGCCGTGTTGCTGCTGTCGCTGTGGGTGTCTTCCGCCATCGAGGCGCGCCTGCTGCGTTCGGCCACCGGAAGCGAGCTGTCACTGCGCAAGGCTGTGAGCAACGCCACGCGGGCACTGCTGATGTTCGTGGGCCTGATCATGGCGCTGTCGGCCGTGGGCATCGACCTGACCGCGCTGTCCGTGCTGGGGGGCGCCATCGGGGTGGGCATCGGCTTTGGCCTGCAGAAGCTGGCGTCCAACTATGTCAGCGGCTTCGTCATTCTCGCCGAGCGCAGCATGCGCATCGGCGACAACGTGCGCGTGGACAATTTTGAGGGCCGGATCACCAACATCAATGCGCGCTTCACGGTGGTGCGCTCGCCTGCGGGCCGCGAATCCATCGTGCCCAATGAGATGCTGATCACCCAGCGCGTCGAAAATTTGTCGCTGGCCGATCCGCGGGTTTGGCTGTCCACCGTGGTGAGCGTGGCCTATGACAGCGATGTGGACCTCGTCATGCGCTTGCTGACCGAGGCTGCGCTGGCCAGTCCGCGCGTGCTGCGCGACCCCATGCCGAGCGCCGCGCTGTCGGCCTTCGGTGCGGACGGACTGGAGTTCACGGTGGGGTTCTGGATCTCTGATCCCGAGAACGGCCAACTGGGTCTGCGTTCGCAGATCAACCTGGCGATTCTTCAGGCCTTGCGCGCGCATGGCATTGAGATTCCCTACCCGCAGCGTGTCCTGCACGTCGCCGGAGACCTGCCCTCGTTGTCTGCGGCGGGGCAGGGCGCACACCATCGGTAGCCCCGGGGTCCGTTGAGCGACAGCAAAGGGGTGGACAAACCCGGGGCATGCTGGCCTATAATCCACAAAAAGCACGATCGTTCGTTTTTTGTCGATACGCTCCCTTGGGAAAATGCATAGCCGATGTGCTGCGGTGCGACATAAAATGTTTGAGTTTACGTAACGTCAATTAATCAACTCTAGGAGCCGCAGCAATGAAGGTTTTGGTCCCTGTCAAGCGCGTGGTGGACTACAACGTGAAGGTCCGCGTGAAATCGGACGGCACGGGTGTGGACATCGCCAACGTGAAGATGAGCATGAACCCCTTTGACGAAATCGCCGTCGAAGAGGCGGTGCGCCTGAAAGAAAAAGGCGTGGTGACCGAAGTCATCGCCGTCTCCTGCGGCGTGGCCCAGTGCCAGGAAACCCTGCGCACCGCCATGGCCATTGGCGCCGACCGCGGCATCCTGGTCGAGACCACCGAGGAACTGCAGCCCCTGGCCGTGGCCAAACTGCTCAAGGCCCTGGTGGACAAGGAACAACCCGGCCTCATCATCCTGGGCAAGCAAGCCATCGACGACGACGCCAACCAGACCGGCCAGATGCTCGCCGCCCTGGCAGACCTGCCCCAGGCCACCTTCGCCTCCAAGGTCGAAGTCGCCGGTGACAAGGTCAACGTCACGCGCGAAGTGGACGGCGGCCTGGAAACCCTGAGCCTGACGATGCCCGCCGTGGTGACCACCGACCTGCGCCTGAACGAACCGCGCTACGTCACCCTGCCCAACATCATGAAGGCCAAGAAGAAGCAGCTCGACACCGTCAAGCCCGAAGACCTCGGCGTTGACGTCGCCCCGCGCCTCAAGACCCTCAAGGTGGCAGAGCCCGCCAAGCGCGGCGCCGGCATCAAGGTGCCCGACATCGCCACCCTGGTCGACAAGCTCAAGAACGAAGCGAAGGTCATTTGACCCCCCTGAGTCGCTTCGCGCCTTCCCCCCAGGGGGACGACACCCTCGGTGCGGGGCGGCCCTTCCTCGGTGTCCCGCGCATCGGCCCCGGTTGAACGATGACTGCGGTTAACGCAGACACCCTCCAAGATTCAAGAGAAAGAC
>JANJVX010000121.1 GCA_024709845.1 Burkholderiaceae bacterium
CTCGCTGATGTTCTTGGACAGCTCCTCGACGCGGGCCGATGCTTCCTGGGTCTGCTTGCGCTTGGCCAGTTGCTCCTCGGTGGTCTTCTGGCCCTGGATGGCGCCCTTGGACAGCGTGAGCTTGTCGGGAGCGGTGCTGGCGGCACGCTGGTCGTCCACCTGGGTCTGGACCTTGCCAGTGGCGGCACGGCTGGACGCCGCGACTTCGGCAGCAGGCGCGGCGCCCGCAAGCTTGCGGCGGAACTCGTTGAAGTCACGGCTCTGGGCGGCCAGGATCTGGCGCGCCTCACCGGAGGGGGTGGCGCCCGCTTCGCTCGCGCTTGGCAACTGAAGGACCGCGCCTGCCTTGATGCGGTTGACGTTGCCCTGGATAAAGGCATCGGGGTTGGCGCGCAGCAGCGCCACAAGCATCTGGTCAAGGGAGATGTCGGCGGGACGGTGGGCATTGGCAATGCGCCCGGCCGTTTCGCCCGCCTTGACGACCACGCTTTCACCGGACGCGCCCGGTGCGCTCACGGGGGTGGAGCGTTCCACGGCGGGCGCGCGGGGGGCGGGTGTTGCACGGGCCGCAGCAGGTGCTGCCGCAGGTGCAGGAACTTGGGGTTCGGCCGTGACGGTGGCCGGAGCGCTGCGCATCGTTGGCGGATCGAACAGCATGGTGTAGCTGCGTGTGATCCGGCCTGCATTCCAGTTGGCATCGATCACCAGATCGACAAAAGGCTCGTTGACGGGGCGGTCGCTGGAGACGCGCAGCACCGTGCGGCCATCGGCACGGCGCTGCAGCTGAACCTGAACCCGGGTGATCACCGGAGAATATTCCATGCCCTGGGCCCGGAAGGTTTCGGGGGGGGCGGGCGTGACGCGCAACGAGTCGGCTTCGGCGGGGGTGATCTGGGGCAGGGCAATCTCGGCGCGCAGTGGTTCACCCAGGGCCGATTGCACCGTGATGGGGCCCAATGCCAACGCGAAGGCGTTTGGCGCGTACAGGCCCGCAGTTGCCACGGCCGCAGCCGCCAGCGCAGAAAATTTCCAACGATGCATGGTTGCCATCAACTGAGAAGGATTTGAAGCTCGGTGGAGCGGACTGCTTTTTTTCATGGTCTGATGCCCGCTGCGCTCCAGCGTTAGAGAATGGGTAAAAGCACCATAGCAGCAATGTTTTGCACTGACAAGCTAACGTAGTGGCGAAGCTTCAGTGCGGCCCCGGAACGGCCTTTCCGGGCGCCAGCGGTGTTGTCCGGCGACAACGAGCGTAACAACTTGTTTTTCCTGGATTTTCCCCCAGGAAAGGAGTGCGCGGCGCCCATGGGACGCCGCGCGCGGGCTCTATCAGGCGTCCAGCAGGATGCGCAGCATGCGGCGCAGCGGCTCGGCGGCGCCCCACAGCAGCTGGTCGCCGATGGTGAAGGCGCCCACGTACTCGGGGCCCATGGCCAGCTTGCGGATACGTCCCACGGGGATCGTCATGGTGCCGGTCACGGCCACGGGCGTGAGGTCCTTGATGGTGGCTTCGCGCGTGTTGGGCACCACCTTCACCCACTCATTGTCGGCGGCGATCATGGCTTCCAGGTCCGCCACCGGCACGTCCTTCTTGAGCTTGAAGGTCAGGGCCTGGCTGTGGCAGCGCATGGCGCCCACGCGCACGCAGAAGCCGTCCACCGGCACGGCGGCCGTGCCGAAGCCTTCGCCCATGCCGAGGATCTTGTTGGTCTCGGCCATGCCCTTCCATTCTTCCTTGGACATGCCGTTGCCCAGGTCCTTGTCGATCCAGGGGATCAGGCTGCCGCCCAGCGGCACGCCGAAGTTGGCGGTCTCCGCGGCCGTGAGGCTGCGCTGCTTGGCAGCGACCATCCGGTCGATTTCGAGGATGGCGCTCTTGGGGTCGTCGAGCAGGGCCTTCACTTCGGCGTTCAGCGTGCCGTACTGCGTCAGCAGTTCGCGCATGTGCTGTGCGCCGCCGCCCGAAGCGGCCTGGTAGGTCTGCGTGCTCATCCATTCGACCAGACCCGCCTTGTACAGCGCGCCCACGCCCATCAGCATGCAGCTGACGGTGCAGTTGCCGCCGATCCAGTCCTTGCCGCCCTGGGCCAGCGCGTTCTTGATGACCGGCATGTTCACCGGATCGAGCACGATGACGGCGTTCTTTTCCATGCGCAGCGCGGAGGCGGCATCAATCCAGTGGCCGTTCCAGCCTGCGGCGCGCAGCTTGGGGTACACCTCGTTGGTGTAGTCGCCGCCCTGGGCGGTGATGATGATTTCGCAGCGCTGGAGCTGTTCGATGTTGAACGCGTCCTGCAGCGTGGTTTCGTTCTTGGCCTGGGCAGGGGCCTTGCCGCCTGCGTTCGAGGTGGAGAAGAACAGGGGCTCGATCAGATCGAAGTCCTTTTCCTGCACCATGCGGTCCATCAGGACCGAGCCGACCATGCCGCGCCAGCCGACCAAACCTACCAACTTGCTCATTTCAAACGCCTTTCAAGTTAAGAAACAGTGCCAGACCGGACTGCTCGCCTGGCTCGTATGGCCAGGGAGGGCGCACGACGAACCAGGCGTGGTTAGCCCTTAATGGTCGTGGTTTTGGTGGTGATTGCGCGCGCGGCCACGCCTGCCAGGGCGGCAGTAGCGGTGTTCAGGGTGAACGGGCGGGCGGCAAACATAAGGGCGAATTGTAGCGGCATGTGGCGGCAGGGCATGAAATGCGGGGAAAAGTCGCACGTTTGCCGACCGTGCTGTCGGCGCAGCGCCGACCCGAGCACAGAATGAGCAGCATGACTGTGGGAGGGTTGCAATGGTGTTTGTACGCCGATTGGCACTGGTGCTGGGCGCGCTGGGGTGCGTGTTCTTTTCGTTGGCATTTGCGGCCTCGTTTGCCTCGCCGGGCTTTGTCGAGCAGGCGGCCAAGCAGGTCATCCGCCAAGAGGTGGAAAAGCAGGTGCGGCAAAAGATCGACGCATTCGACGAAAGTTTTTTGCTGCGCCAGGCCCAGGTGTTGGCGCGTGGACAGGCAGAGCGCATGGCGCAGGCCCAGCGAGCGTTGGCACAGCAGCTGCCTGAGCGGCTTTCGCGGGTGATTGCCGAGATGGCGGACCTTGATTGCGAATGCCGCAAGAAGGTCGAGGCCGGGATTCGCGGCGGGTTGGAGGGCGAGGTTGCGGGTGCGTCCGCCATTCACGAGCGGCTGACGGTGCTCATCCGCACCAAATACCTGGAAACTGCCCACCAGGTGGTGCGCGAGTTCCGCATCTTCACCGGCATCGACGCGCTGGTGTTTGCGCTCCTGCTGGGCGCCGTGCTGCTCAAGCCCCGCGCGGGGCTGCATCTGCTGCCTTCGGCCGCGCTGCTGCTGGTGGCAGCGCTGGTGACGGGGTATCTGTACCTCTTCAACCAAGACTGGCTGCACACCTTGGTGTTCAACGACTACGTGGGCTTTGGCTACCTGGCCTATCTGGGCGCGGCGTTTGCCTTGCTGGGTGACGTGGTGTTGAACAAGGCCCGCGTGACGACGGAGATGCTCCGCCTCGTGTTGGAGGCCGCGGGCAGCGCCGTGGAAGTGGTGCCCTGTTGAGGCAATGGAAAGAAAAAAAAGGGGCCGTTTGGCCCCTTGCAAATGCGATACGGGCTGAATCAGCGCAGCGCTTGCACCACGGCATCGCCCATCTGCGCCGTGCCCACCTTCGTGGTGCCTTCGCTCCAGATGTCGGGCGTGCGCAGGCCCTGGGCCAGCACCTTCTGCACGGCGGCCTCGATGCGCTGGGCGGCGGCTTCCTGGTTCAGGCTGAAGCGCAGCATCATGGCGGCCGAGAGGATGGTGGCCAGCGGGTTGGCCACGCCCTTGCCCGCGATGTCGGGGGCGCTGCCGTGGCTGGGTTCGTACAGGCCCTGGCCCTTCGAGTTCAGGCTGGCCGAAGGCAGCATGCCAATCGACCCGGTGAGCATGGAGGCCTCGTCGCTCAGGATGTCGCCGAACATGTTGCCGGTGACCACCACGTCGAACGCCTTGGGCGCCTTGACGAGCTGCATGGCGGCGTTGTCCACGTACATGTGCTGCAGTTCCACGTCGGGGTACTGCTGGTGCACCTCGGTGACCACGTCCTTCCAGAACTGGAAGGTCTCCAGCACATTGGCCTTGTCCACGCTGGTGACCTTCTTGTTGCGCTTGCGTGCAGCCTGGAAGGCGACGTGGGCGATGCGCTCGATCTCGGGCTTGGAGTAGCGCATGGTGTCATACGCTTCTTCGGCACCAGGGAAGTGGCCGTCGGTGGCCACGCGGCGGCCACGCGGCTGGCCGAAGTAGATGTCGCCCGTCAGCTCGCGGATGATGAGAATGTCGAGGCCCGCGATCAGCTCGGGCTTGAGGCTCGATGCGCCCACCAGTTGCTCATAGCAGATGGCGGGGCGGAAGTTGGCGAACAGGCCCAGGTTCTTGCGCAGGCCCAGGATGGCTTGCTCGGGGCGCAGGGGGCGGTCGAGTTTGTCGTATTTCCAGTCGCCCACGGCGCCGAACAGCACGGCGTCGGCCTCCTTGGCGAGCTTCAAGGTGGACTCGGGCAGCGGGTGGCCGTGGGCTTCGTAGGCGGCACCGCCGACCAGGGCGGATTCCATCTCGAACTTCAGGTCCAGCACTTCCAGGACCTTGACGGCCTCGGCGACGATTTCGGTGCCAATGCCGTCACCCGGCAGAACTGCGATTTTCATGACTTCAATCAATTCAATAATGATAGCTGCCAGCGCTTGTATATAAAGCGCTAGCGGCCAGTTTGACCTGAAATTTCGATTCAGGACACCATGGTGTGCGCCAGCCACGGCTTGGTCGCCAGGCGCTGTGCTTCGAAGGCGCGGATCTTGTCGGACTGGCGCAGGGTCAGGCCGATGTCGTCAAAGCCGTTGAGCAGGCAATACTTGCGGAAGGGCACGACGTCGAACGCAATCTCCTCACCCTGGGGCCGCACCACCACCTGGCGCTCCAGGTCGATGGTGAGCTGGTAGCCGGGGAAGGCGGCCACTTCATCGAACAACTGCGAGACGGTGGCCTCGGGCAGCACGATGGGCAGCAGGCCGTTCTTGAAGCAGTTGTTGAAGAAGATGTCGGCAAAGCTCGGCGCGATGACGGCGCGAAAGCCGTACTGGTCCAGCGCCCAGGGCGCGTGCTCGCGGCTGGAGCCGCAGCCAAAGTTCTTGCGGGCCAGCAGGATGCTGGCGCCCTGGTAGCGGGGCTGGTTCAGCACGAAGTCGGGGTTGGGCTT
>JANJVX010000146.1 GCA_024709845.1 Burkholderiaceae bacterium
GGTCTTGCCCAGCCCCGGCGGGCCGAACAAGAGCACATGGTCCAGCGCCTCTTCGCGCTTCTTCGCCGCACCAATGAAGATCTCCAGCTGCTCGCGCGCCTTGGCCTGGCCGACATATTCCTGCAGCAGCTTGGGGCGCAGGGCGCGTTCGAGGGCTTCTTCGTGCCCCCCTTGTGCACCGGGTGAAATCACCCGGTCCACCCCCTCCGATCGGACAAAAGAATCCGTGGTAACCGTCATCCTGTCCTTTTCACCGCAAGATCACTGTGTCGCTATCCATGCGTGATAGGCAACGCCTTCGTAGCGGAAGTCGGGATAGTTGGCGATCACGAAATCCTTCTCCGTTGTATTGACAGTATAGAAATGAGTGCCCGTCGAATTTTTGAAAAATCGATGCATTGGCACGGATCCTTCCGTAGCCGTCGTCTGCGCATACCACGCTGCGCCCTCATATTTGAATTGCGGATAAGTGCTCTGAACCATGTCGCGCTCAGCCAGGCTAATGGTGTAAAAGTGCGAACCACTGTTCATATTAAAAAACCGGAATACCGGACTCTCTCCGTTCTGCGCAGCGGCATACGCATAAAAGGCAATACCCTCATAAGAGAAG
This sequence comes from Burkholderiaceae bacterium, assembly GCA_024709845.1. Taxonomy (GTDB): domain Bacteria; phylum Pseudomonadota; class Gammaproteobacteria; order Burkholderiales; family Burkholderiaceae_C; genus Simplicispira. Next base: position 611 of record JANJVX010000146.1, read on the forward strand.
TCATGATAGGTGGTTTTCACATAATCGCGCTCAGCCGGATTGGGGGTGAAAAAGTGCGCTCCGGTTTTAATGTTGAAGAAGCGATACACCGGAGCTCGTGTGCCGACCGGCAGTTGACCAGAGAGCCACTCCTTCAGTCCAGCTTCGTATGCAAGGTCGAAGCGCCCATACACCTCAGGCGCTGCACTGGTCGTACAGCTAGAGCTCCCCCCGTACAGGGTCCCGATCACATGACTCCCCCCCTTGAACAGGGCCGACCCACTGCTGCCGCCTTCGGTGGTGCCGCGCATCCAGTTAACGCGGTAAAAATTTCCCGTATCTTCCCCTGCAGTACCGCATTGAAATGTATTGCCAGTTCCCGGGGTACAAGCCAGGAAACTGGTGATATGCCCCAAGCTCAGCTTCAACAGATCCCCTGCGGGGTGGTGCAGCCCCACAACGGAAGTGCTGATCCCCTGCTTGGTAGCATCCCAACCGGCAAAGAAGGCCCCAACGGGGGCTTCATCGTTGAGCTTTAGGAACGATACGTCGTTGCTGGAACTGTTATAGAGCAATTTCCCACCGTTATACCGTTTGGTGGATGCACTGGATAAAGTGCGTGAATTGCACGTAGGAGAACGATAAAACCAATCCGTTTGCAATGTGGATGCCACGGTCTGACTGGAAATGCAATGGTTGGCCGTCAGAAAATAGGGGATCCCTGAAGATGTGGCATCGTTCAGCAAGGTACCGGTGCACAAATAGGACGAGCCATTCGAGGTGAACACCATGCGAGCCACAGCATTGCGTTGGTTGGCGTAGGTGTCATCACAGGTGGCATCCTGCTCGCAGGCCTGGGATTCATTGATCTTGGCCTGCATTTCGTCTTCGGCCTGCACAGACAGGTCGGCAAAGATGTGCGAAACCGACGGAATCGCGATGCGCAACGCATCCTTGGGCGTGCCGGCAGGCAGCTCGATCTCCAGCGTCGCTTCCTGGGTGCCCATGTCCGGCGTCCACCAGGTCCGTGCAGCATCGGTCTTGTCCCCTGCTTGCATATTTGTCTGGATGCGCTGCAGGATTTCCTGCCCGGAAATCTGGAACACCACTTCGGGCTTCTCCTGGCTATACACCCGCAAAGCAGCACTTCCGGGAAGCGACTCGATCAGCACGCCCAGACGCAAGCCATGCGCACCCTCCGCCGAATAGCTGATGGCTGCCACCGCATTGCCATAAGCGCCCTCCTGCCATTTCAGCAGGCCACCGACAGCCGCTCCGGACAGGGACTTCGGGCTGGTTCGGGCAACACCAACCAAGCGCGGACCTCCGGAGGTTTCCTGCGCGAGTTTTTCCTGCGCCAGAGGCCCCAGGGTAATCTTGGCCGGAGCAGGCGCATGCATCTGGAGGGAACTGCGCATCCGGATATGCAGGGATTGCTGCTGCCCAACGCCTGCGGGCTGCTGCCAGCCATCGACCTTGAGCACGGGCCCCACGGAATTGGCGGCACTCATGGAGCCTTCACCACCGCCACAGCCCACCACCGTGAACGCCGTGAGCGCAATCACAAAGGCGGAACATCCACGCCATGATTTTCTCAACATAAACCCTCCGAACCAGAATGCCGACCAAGCAGATATTGGGCAAACCATTCCCGCAACATATTTGCACGGCAAATCGACACCCAGACCGAATCCGGCCATCCTATCGTGCCAATGCCTTCAGCGCCAGCTTGATCCCCTCGCTGACGCCCACATCCTGCGGCAAGGCCATCAAAGCCGCCGCAGCTTCCTTGTCGTTGTAGCCCAAAGCCAACAGTGCCTGCAGGATATCGGCCTGCGCCTCGGTGGTGGCGTGGACATGGGCGCCGCCCATGTCGGCACCGAGTTTGCCCTTGAGTTCGAGCAACAGCCGCTCGGCCGTCTTCTTGCCGATGCCCGGCACCTTGACCAGGCGCCCGGCCTCCTGCAGCGTGACGGCCTGCGCCAGGTCCTGCACGCCCATGCCGCTCAGGATGGACAGCGCCGTGCGCGGCCCCACGCCCGAAATCTTGATGAGTTCACGAAAGGCAGCGCGCTCGGGCGCCGTGCCAAAGCCGTACAGCAGTTGCGCATCCTCGCGCACGATGAACTGCGTGAGCAGACTCACCCGTTCGCCGATGGCGGGCAGGTTGTAGAAGGTGCTCATGGGCACCTGCACCTCGTAGCCGACGCCATGGCAGTCCACCAGCACCTCCGGCGGGTTCTTCTCCAGCAGCTGACCGGTCAATTTGCCTATCATTGGTGTCCTTTGTCGCCGTCCGGCGCATTCCGACGGAATTATCAACGTGATCCTGCGCCACACCTTCACCCCCCATAACAACACCCGCCTCACGCACCTGTGCGGCCCGGCAGACTGCCACCTGCGCACCATCGAGGCCGCCTTGCAGGTCAGCATCGCGCACCGGCACGAGCAGTTCAAGGTGGACGGCCCCAAAGCGCGCGCGACGCAGGCCATGGAAGTGCTGCAGGCCGTGTATGAAATGGCCGAGCGGCCCATCACCGAAGAACACCTGCAGCTCATGCTGGTGGGCGACAGCGCCCTGGCCGCCGAGACCGAAGGCGGCCCGGCCCCGCTGAACACCCGCCGCGCCGACCTGCGCGCGCGCACGCCCACACAGGCCCAGTACCTCGACAACATCGCCACACACGACATCACCTTCGGCATCGGCCCGGCCGGCACCGGCAAGACCTACCTCGCCGTGGCCTGCGCGGTCGATGCGCTGGAGCGCAGCAACGTGCAGCGCATCGTGCTCACGCGCCCGGCGGTGGAGGCGGGCGAGCGCCTGGGCTTTCTGCCCGGCGACCTGGCGCAGAAGGTCGACCCCTACCTGCGCCCGCTGTACGACGCGCTCTACGACCTCATGGGCTACGACAAGGTGCAGAAGGCCTTCGAGCGCAACGCGCTGGAGATCGCGCCGCTGGCCTTCATGCGCGGGCGCACGCTGAACAACGCCTTCGTCATCCTCGACGAGGCGCAAAACACCACCCCCGAGCAGATGAAGATGTTCCTCACGCGCATCGGTTTCGGCGCCAAGGCCGTGGTCACCGGTGACGTGAGCCAGATCGACCTGCCCAAGGGCCAGCTCAGCGGCTTGATCGACGCCGAGCGCGTCTTGAAGCGCGTCAAAGGCATCGCCGTGACCCGCTTCACCACCGCCGACGTGGTGCGCCACCCGCTGGTGGCGCGCATCGTCGATGCCTACGACGCCCAGCGCAGCCGGCGCGGCAGCAGCGAATAACTCCTGAATTCATAGCTGCTCGCGCAGTAAAGGCGGGCCCTGGAGGCAAAAATGGCTTTAAACCACCTCACACTTTCCCTGCAATTCGCCCGTGGCGATGAAACGGTGGCCCACCGTGCCGTGCTGCCGCGCCACAAGGTCACGCGCTGGATCCGCCACGCCCTGGCCCAGGATGCCGAAATCACCGTGCGCATCGTCGGCCAGGACGAGGGCCGCCAGCTCAACCGCGACTACCGGCACAAGGACTACGCCACCAACGTGCTGACCTTCGATTACACGCAGGAGCCCCTGGTGACGGCTGACCTGGTGCTCTGCGCCCCGGTGGTCGAGCGCGAGGCGCACGAGCAGAACAAAAGCCTGGAAGAGCACTACGCCCACCTGCTGGTGCACGGCACGCTGCACGCCCAGGGCTGGGACCACGAGACCAGCGAAGCAGATGCGCAGGAGATGGAAGCCTACGAGACCGACATCCTGCGGGAGCTGGGCTTTGCCGATCCGTATGCCGCGTGATGCCCCCGGAAAAAAAACGCATTCCGGCAAAGCAATTGATACTTTTTATGCAGCAATGAACGCCTGATTTTTAAATATCTCCACCTAAGATACGCACAATAATCCCGGGACGCGTTGCCAGCCCGGGCCTGGAGGAGATGCCTTGGACACCGCCCTGCTGCTCGCTGCCGCCTTCATCGCCGGCGCCCTCAATGCCGTCGCCGGAGGCGGCAGCTTTCTGACCCTGCCCGCCCTCGTCTTCACCGGCGTGCCCCCCGTGGCGGCCAATGCCACGGGCACCGTGGCACTGCTGCCGGGCTACATCGCCGGGGCCTGGGGCTTCCGTGAAGACACCGCCCCGCCGCCGGGCCTGTCGATGCGTCTGCTGGTGGTGCTCTCGCTGATCGGCGGCGCGGCGGGTGCGGCGCTGCTGCTGGTCACGCCCGACGCCACCTTCCGGCGCGTAGTGCCCTGGCTGCTGCTGGCGGCCACGGCGCTGTTTGCCTTTGGCCCGTGGCTGCGCGCGCGCCTGGCGGGCGGCAAACCCTCCACGGCCCGCGCCACCATCGGCGTGCTGGCCGTGGCGGGCTATGGGGGCTACTTCAACGGCGGGCTGGGCATTCTGTTGCTTGCGCTGTTCGGCCTCTTGGGCCAGACCAACCTCAACGCCATGAACGTCCTGAAAAACTGGGTATCGGCCCTGCTCACGGCCATCGCCGTAGCCATCTACGCCGCGGGCGGCGTGGTGCACTGGCCCCAGGCGCTGCTGATGATGCTGGCCGCCACCGCGGGTGGTTACGGCGGCGCACGCGTGGCGCGCAAGCTGCCTGCGCCGGTGCTGCGCTGGGGCATCGTGGCCACAGGCCTGGTGATGGCCGGGCTGTTCTTCTGGCGCCAGTGAGCAGCCACACCACGCATCCCCCCGGCCCAGGACACACGGGCGAGCGCGCGCTCTGGGTCATGCTGCTGGCGCTGCTCAGCGGCTTCGCGCTCAGCCAGGCCTTCCGCACCACCACGGCCATGATGGCCCAGGGGCTGACGGCGGAGTTCGGGCTGTCCGCCCAGTCGCTGGGCGCCTTCGCCGGGCTGTTCGGCCTGTCCTTCGGCGTGGCCCAGCTGCTGATGGGCGTGGGGCTGGACCTGTACGGCCTGCGCCGCACCGTGCTCATCGCCTTTCCATTCACCATCGCGGGCTCCGCGCTCTCCGCCCTGGCGCCCGGCTATGCCTGGCTGATGGCGGGCCAGTTGCTGATCGGCATGGGCTGCTCGCCCGCCTTCCTGGCCTGCACGCTGTTCATCGCGCGGCACTTTCCGGCGGATCGCTTCGCCTTTCTCTCGGGCGTGGCCATGGGCGTGGGCGGGCTGGGCCTGCTGTTCACCGGCACGCCGCTGGCCTGGCTGGTGCAGCACGGCGGCTGGCGCACCGGCTACGCGGCGCTGGCCGGTTTGAGCGCGTTGTCGTGGCTGCTGATCTACCTACGCGTGCACGAGCCACCGCTGCCTGCCGCTCCTGTGGCCGCGCGCGAAACCTGGGGCCAGGCCCTGCGCGGCTTTGCCGAGCTGCTGCTCCTGCCCCACACCTGGGGCATCCTGCTGCTGGGCATGTCGGGCTACGCCGCCTTCCTGTCGCTGCGCGGCCTGTGGCTGGCGCCGCTGCTGATGGACCGCTTCCACCTCACGCTGGTGGACAGCGGCAACGTCGCACTCGCCCTGTCGCTCATCGCGCTGTTCGCGCCCGGCCTGTCGGGTCGGCTGGACCCCGGCACCGCCAAGCGCCGGTTCTGGATCGCCAACGCCTCGCTGCTGATGGCCGGGATGTTCGTGGCGCTGGCACTGCTGCGGCAGCACACGGGCGCCAGCGTGGCGCTGATCCTGCTGATGGGTCTGCTGTCGGGCTACGGCGTGCTGCAGTACGCCGACGTGCGCACCTCCTACCCACCCGCGCTGACGGGCCGCGCCCTCTCTGCGTTCACCATGGCCATGTTCCTGGGCGTGGCGCTGATGCAGTGGTTCACCGGCATCGTCGCCACCTGGGCCGTGCAGCGCGGCACAGACCTGCACACCGCCGTGATGCTCGCCATCGCCGGGTGGCTGGCGCTGGCGTCGATGGGGTTCCGGTGGCTTCCGGTGTCACCGTTGGTGGCGGCAAAAAATCAATAAAAATCGACTCCAACGCTTACATGGTAATCGTTGGAAGCTATCATTTTTGAATCAAAAACCCGCCCGCTCGTACGGCAGAGCGCCCAGACATGGCAGCTGGGCGCCCCTCAGCGCGGCTGGAAGGCAATCAGCGCCATGCCCAGCAAGGCGACCGCCACACCGGCCACATCCCAGGCGGACGGACGCACGCCGTCCACCGCCCACAGCCACACGATGGCCGCGCCGATGTAAACGCCGCCATAGGCGGCATAGACCCGGCCCGACGGGGTGTCGTGCAGGGTCAGCAACCAGGCAAACAGCGCCAGGCTCGCGGCGGCCGGCAGCAGCAGCCACACCGGGCCGTGCTGACGCAGCCACAGCCAGGGCAAATAGCAGCCCACGATCTCCGCCAGCGCCGTGGCCAGGTAAAGGACAAAGGTTTTCACGCGGCAGTGCGTGCCGGGGCGGCAGGCGCCATGCGCATCGGAATCGTCACCGGCCCGTCGTTGACCAAGTGCACCTGCATCTCGGTCGCGAACCGGCCCGTCTGCACCACGGGGTGCAGGGCACGCGCCCGCTCCACCACGTAGTCGAACAGCCGCCGCCCCTCGTCGGGCGCAGCGGCCTGGCTGAAGCCGGGGCGGTTGCCGCTGGAGGTGTCGGCGGCCAGGGTGAACTGGCTCACCAGCAGCAGGCCGCCGCCGATGTCCTGCACGCTGCGGTTCATCTTGCCGGCCTCGTCGCTGAAGATGCGCAGCTTGAGGATCTTGGCCAGCAGCTTGTCGGCCTCTTGCTCGGTGTCGCCGCGCTCGGCGCACACCAGCACCAGCAGGCCTGCGCCGATGGCGCCCACGGTCTGTCCATCCACCTCGACACGCGCTTCGCGCACGCGTTGCAAGACGCTGATCACTTCACTTCCTCCTTGGGGTTGCCTGCGAGGTCATCAAAATGCGCTTCCACATCGGTGGGCAACAGCTCGATGGTGGCGCGCAGGCCGGGCACGGCGGCCATCAGCGCGCGCTCGACCTGGCCGCGCAGTTCGGCGGCGTGGCGCAGGGTCCAGTCGGCCGGCATGTGCATGTGCATGTCCACGAAGCGGCGCTGCCCGGCGCGGCGTGTGGACACATGGTCAAAACGCAGCGCCCCCGGAGGCTGGCCCTGCACGAAGCGCTGCAGCGTGGCCTCGATGGTGGACTGCACCTCGGGCTCGGCGGCCTCGTCCATCAGACCTTGCGAGGAGCGCCAGACCAGCTCCACACCCTCCTTGAGGATGTTGAGCGCAACGATGATGGCCGCCACGGCATCGAGCCACAACCAGCCCGTGAGGGCTGCGCCCACCAGGCCCACCAGCACGCCGGCCGAGGTCCAGACATCGGTGACGAGGTGGCGCGCGTCGGCCTCCAGCGCGATGGAGCGGTGCTCGCGCGCCGCGCGGAACATCACCCAGGCCAGCAGGCCATTGAGCGCCGAACTGAGCACCGACAGCCCCAGGCCCCAGCCCACCTGCTCCAGCGGCTGCGGGTCCAGCAGCCGGTGCACGGCCGCCCACAGGATGCCCGCCGACACCCCCACGATGAGGATGCCCTCGAAGCCCGAGGAAAAATACTCGGCCTTGTGGTGGCCGTAGGGGTGGTTGTCGTCGGCGGGCAACTGCGCCACTGTCACCATGGCCAGGGCGAACACCGCGCTGGCGAGGTTGACGAAGGACTCCATGGCGTCCGACAACAGGCCCACCGAGCCCGTCACGTACCAGGCCAGGGTCTTGAGCGTGATGGTGAGAATGGCCACGCAGACCGACGCCCACAGCAGGTTGCGGGGCGTGAGCCAAGGGCGCGGCGAAGATGCGGTGGATGACATGGCCCCGGATTACACCAGACTGGCATGCCAGAATCCCGCCATGAACAAGGCATGGCACCGCCGCACCGCCGCCACGCTGGCCTGCCTGCTGGCCGCCGGCAGTGGTGCCGGGTGGCTGGCGCATGCACGGCTGCAGCAACTGCAGGCGGCCTTCGAGACCGATGCGCGCATCGTGCACCGCCTGCTGAGCCAGCGCATGGTGCAGCACGACGCCATCCTCTCCACCCTGGCGCTGCTGCAGCCCGCCGAGCCCGGCCTGGGCGGCGCCGATGCCGCGCTGCCGCGCCTGCCCTCGGTGTACCCGCAGATCCTCGAAGTGCTGCGCCGCCCGGCCGACGGCACCTGGCCCGCCGCCGCGCGCGCGCCGCTGGAAGCCGCCGAGGCTGTCTCGCGCGCCACGGGTCACGCCGCGCTGGCCCGCCCCGACATTGCCGCCGGGCGCTACCACCTGGTGCTGGCCAGCGCGCCTACCAGCTACGCGCTGCACATCGACCTGCACGCCACCGTGCCGCACGACGAATGGCCCATGGACCCGGTCACCAGCCCCGTCCGCGTAACGCTGGAACATGCCGACCAGGCCTTCACCGTGCAGCCCGGCCGCACGCCGGACCGCGGCTGGAGCTACGGCTTTCGCAAGACCCTGGCCTCGCCGAGCCAGCCGCTGGACGTGGTGGCACAACGCGTGGTGGGCTGGGACGAGCTGCCCTGGCTCGCCATGCTGGGCTGGTGCGCAGCCACCGCCGCCGCCGCCGTGGCCATGCGCATGCTGTGGCGCCACCGCGTGGCGCGCCGGCGCGCCGAGGAGCTGCTGCGCCTGGGCCAGGTGGCGCGCCTGAACACCCTGGGCGAGCTCGCCGCCGGCATGGCGCACGAGCTCAACCAGCCCCTCACCGCGCTGCTCTCAAGCACCCAGGCCGCGCAGCGCCTGCTGGGCGACGAACCGCCCGACCTGGATACCGCGCGCACCGCCATGGCGCGCGCCGTGGAGCAGGCACGCCGCGCCTCCGACGTGGTGGGCCGGCTGCGCCGCCTGGTCGAGCGCCCCGACCTCGCCGGCCAGGCGCAGCCGCTGCAACTGGCCACCGCCGTGCACGACGCGCTGCACCTGCTGGAACCCGAATGCCGCGCCCGCGCCGTGGTGCCCGAGGTGCATGCCGAGCCCGGCCTCCCCGCCGTGCTGGCCGAGCCCGTGGCGCTGCAGCAGATCGTGCACAACCTCGTGGTGAACGCGCTGCAGGCGCTAGAGCAGGTCCCCGCCACCGAGCGCCGCCTGGAGTTGCACCTGGCCATGCCCACCCCCGGCCAGATCCAGCTCACCGTGCGCGACCACGGCCCCGGCATCCCGCCCGAGGCGCGCGAGCGCCTGTTCGAGCCCTTCTTCACCACCCGCGCAGGCGGCCTCGGCCTGGGCCTGCCGCTGTGCGAAAGCCTGGCCCAGGCCATGGGTGCCAGCCTCCAGCTCGCCCCCGGCAACGGCCGGGGCGCGGCCTTCGTGCTCCTGCTGCCCGCCGCCACGCCCACACCATGAACGACAGCGCCTCCTCCCTCTCGCCCCTCATCCACCTCGTGGACGACGACGCCGCCGTGCGCGAGGGCCTCTCCCTGCTCATCGCCACCGTGGGCCTGCGCGTGCAGGCCTGGGCCGACCCGCAGGCCTTCCTGGCCGGGTTCGACCGCGCCAGCATCGGCGCCATCGTGCTCGACGTGCGCATGCCCGGCACCAGCGGCCTGACCGTGCTGGAGCAACTGCAGACCCAGGGCGCGGACCAGCCCGTGGTCCTGCTCACCGGCCACGGCACGGTAGACATGTGCCGCCGCGCCTTCAAGGCCGGAGCAGCCGAGTTCCTCGAAAAACCCGTGGAAGACGAGGTGCTCATCGAGGCCCTGCAGAACGCCGTGCGCCAGCATGTGCGCTCGCGCGAACGCCACCAGGCCGACCAGCAGGCGCGCGAGCGCCACGCCCAGCTCTCGGCGCGCGAACGCGAGGTGCTGGGCCTGATCGTCGAGGGGCTGACGACCAAGGAGATCGGCCGCGCGCTCGAACTCTCACCGCGCACCGTGGAAACGCACCGCGCCAACCTGTTCGCCAAGCTCGGCGTGGACTCGCTGGCCCAGCTCATCCGGCGCTACGCCGCGCTCGTAGATACCCACCCAGACCCGTGAAACACCTTTGACTTCGCCAGTGGCCACCGCTCAAGGGCCGCCCCGCCGCGCTGGTGGCGTCCCCCTTCCCGCCTCGCGCAGCGGGGCGAGAGAAGGGGGAAGGCGCGTAGCGCCACAGGGGGTTGCCTCCTCCGTAGAACTACGGAGCCCTGCGCGTAGCCGTCCGCATGGCGCGGCACGGCGGCTTTTTCTACAGTTCTCCCCACGGCGCCGCAACGGGTGGCGCCGAAGGACCACCACCGGAGAACACCATGCACCACGGCCTCAAGACCACCGCCTTCGCCCTCGCCTTCATCGCCACGGCCGCCAGCGCCGAAGGCGTGCGCACCGAGCGCAACATGTCGCTCGACCTGGCCAACCAGATCGCCGCGCACACCGTGGCTGCCTGCACCGCCGGCGGCTACAACGTGACGGCCACCGTGGTGGACCGCGCCGGCACCGTGCGCGCCGTGCAACGCGCCGACAACGCCGGCCCGCACACGCTCGAAGCCAGCCGCCTCAAGGCCTACACCTCGGCCTCGGCCAAGAACACCACGCTGGCCATCATGGAAGGCGCGCAGAAGAACCCCGCCGCCGCCAACCTGGGCCAGATCCCCGGCTACCTGCTGCTGGGCGGCGGCGTGCCGGTGAAGGTGGGCAACGAGGTCATCGGCGCCGTGGGCGTGGGCGGCGCGCCCGGCGGCCACCTGGACGAGCAGTGCGCCATGGCGGCAATCGCCAAAGTCCAGGATCAACTCAAGTAAGCAGGCCCCCGCCATGGCACAGCGCAAGCTTCTGTCCTGGGTCTTGCTGGCGGCGCCCCTGCTGCTGGTGCTGCCCGCACAGGCCCAGGTGGCGCCCACGGCCAGCGAGACCGCCGCCTACCAGGGCCTGCACGCCGCCGCCGCACGCGGCGACACCGCCGGGCTGCAGCGCCTGCTGGCCGCGCGGCCCGATGTGAATGCGCGCGACGCCCATGGCCGCACGCCGCTGCACGTGGCCACCTTCGCGCGCCAGCGCGAGGCGGTGCGCCTGCTGGCCCAGGCGGGCGCGGCGCTCGACCTGCTGGAGAACGACCGCTACGACGCGGTCACCATCGCCGCCGTGGCCGATGACGAGGAAACGCTGCGCCTGCTGCTGCAGCTGGGCGCCAGCGCCAAGCAAGTGACCAGCCGCTACGACGGCACCGCACTCATCGCCGCCGCCCACCTGGGGCATGCGGGCGTGGTGCGCCAGCTCATCGCCGCCGACGCGCCGCTGGACCATGTGAACAACCTGCACTGGACGGCGCTGATCGAGTCCATCGTGCTCGGCGACGGCGGGCCGCGCCACCAGGCCACGCTGCAGGCGCTGCTCGACGCGGGCGCCAGCACCCGGCTCGCCGACCGCCACGGCAACACGCCGCTGCAGCTCGCGCGCCAGCGCGGCTATGACGCCATGGTGAAGATGCTGGAGGCGGCCGGCGCGCGCCCGTGAGGGCGGCGCAAAACGCTATTGAATCAATAGCTTGTAGCGCTTATGGGTAAAGCGCTACAGGCCGATTTCATTCAAGAAACTCGCCGTCGGTCACCAGCCGCGCCTTGACGCTCTTGCCCTTGACGCGGCCGCTATTGAGGCGCTGCACGGCCTGGGCGGCGATGGCGCGGTCCACCGCCACATAGGTGGAGAAGTCGTTCACGTTGATCTTGCCGACCTGCTCGCGCGTGAAGCCCATCTCGCCGGTGAGCGCGCCCAGCACGTCGCCCGCGCGGATTTTCTCCTTGCGCCCGCCGATGATCTGCAGCGTGGCCATGGGCGGCAGCAGCGGGCCGCTGCCGGTGGGCGTGAGTTCGGCCAGCGGGTACCAGCGCGATTCGCGGCCCTGCAGCTGCTCGATCTTGCCCACGCTGCCCATCTCGTCCATGCTCGCCAGGCTCAGCGCCAGGCCCTCGGCATCGCCCCGGCCGGTACGGCCGATGCGGTGGATGTGCACCTCGGGGTCGGGCGTCACATCCACGTTGATGACGGCGGCCAGGTCGGCGATGTCCAGCCCGCGCGCGGCCACGTCGGTGGCCACCAGCACCGAGCAGCTGCGGTTGGCGAAGCGCACCAGCACCTGGTCGCGCTCGCGCTGCTCCAGCTCGCCGAACAGCGCCAGCGCGCTGTAACCCTGCGCCTGCAGCACGGCCACGAGGTCGCGGCACTGCTGCTTGGTGTTGCAGAACGCGATGGACGACTCGGGCCGGAAATGGCCCAGCAGCAGCGACACCGCGTGCAGGCGCTCGGAATCCTTCACCTCGTACCAGCGCTGCGCGATCTTGGCCTCGGCATGCTGCGCCTGCACCGTGATCTGCTGCGGGTTCTTCATGAACTGCTGGCTCAGCTTGGCGATGCCCTCGGGGTAAGTGGCCGAGAACAGCAGGGTCTGGCGCTCTTTCGGGCACTGGCGCGCCACGGTGGCGATGTCGTCGAAGAAGCCCATGTCGAGCATGCGGTCGGCCTCGTCGAGCACCAGGGTGCCCAGGGCTTCGAGCGTGAGGCTGCCGCGCTCCAGGTGGTCCATCACGCGGCCGGGCGTTCCGACCACGATGTGCGCGCCATGCTCCAGGCTGGCGATCTGGCCGCGCAGCGGCACGCCGCCGCACAGTGTCACGACCTTGATGTTCTCCTCGGCCCGCGCCAGGCGGCGGACCTCGGTGGCCACCTGGTCGGCCAGCTCGCGCGTGGGGCACAGCACCAGCGCCTGCACGGCGAAGCGGCGCGGGTTCAGGCGCGCCAGCAGGGCCAGGCCGAAGGCGGCCGTCTTGCCGCTGCCGGTGCTGGCCTGGGCGATCAGGTCTTGGCCGCGCAGCGCCAGCGGCAGGCTGGCCGCCTGGATGGGGGTCATCTGGGTGTAGCCGAGCTGCTGCAGGTTGGCGAGCTGGGCGGAGCCCAGGGCCAGCGTGCTGAAGGCCGCGCCGGCTTGGTTGTCTTGGGAAGTCATGGGCGGGATTATCCGGCCCGGCCGGGATCCCGGTGGCCCCACCGCGCTGCGCGCGCGCCACGGCGCATGGAACGGGCACCACCCAGACCAGCGCCCGCGCGCAAGGGCCGCCGCCTCCGAGGGGTGTTCACCCCCACAGTGCCATGACCCCCACGAAGGCCAGGGTGTGCGCCACGATGCCCGGCGCCACGGCCAGCGCGTAGCGCCAGCCGCCGCTGGCCAGCGCCACCGCGCTCTTGCTGCCGGCATGCACCAGCAGCGCCGCCATCAGGGCCTGCGCCACGGCCGGGGCCATGGGACTCGCCGGGCCGCCCTGCACCAGCAGGGCCGCAGCCGCCGCATGCACATCGGCCAGCGCGGCGAGCAGCGCGCCCACCAGCATGCCGGCATCACCCTGCCAGCGCGTGAGCAACAGCACACCCACTTGCACCGCCGTCAGCAGCGCCGCGATGAGGGCCGCGTCGCGCAGCTTGAACATGGCCGTGTCGGGCGGGAGTTGAGGACGGGCCTTTCCATCCTCGGGGCCTGCCGTCGCACCCCGCACCCGCCACCAGCCCCAGGCACCCGCCACAACGGCCCCGGCGAGCGCCGGCGCCCAGAGCCGCGCCAGCCAGGCGGGCTGCACGGCGGCCGCGACCACCACGATCTGCGCCATGGTGGCGACGCATGAGAGCACGGCCGCGCCGGTCTGCGCGCGCACGGCCGCGGGGTTCTCGCGCGCCTCCATGCCCAGGCTGGCAATGGTGGCCGTGCTGGAGATGAAGCCCGAGGCCAGCGCCGACAGCGCCATCGCCTGGCGCGCCTGCAGCAGGCGGCGACCCACGTGCGCCAGCGACTGGATCACCAGCAGCACCAGCAGCAGGCGCATGACGACGTGCGGGTTCAGCAGCCCCTGCCACAGCGGCGCGTTCGGCACCAGCGGCGCCACCAGCAGCAGCAGCGCCGCCAGGATGAGGCCGCTGCGCACCTCGCCCGGCTGCAGCCAGTCGCGCGAGAACTGGTGCAGGCTGTCACGTGCCGCCAGCAGGCCCGTGGCGGCCACGGCCAGCGCGGCGGCGAGCATCTGGTCGCGCGCGCACAGCAAGCCGATCAGGTAGGCCAGCAGCAGGGCGATCTCGGTGGTCACGCCGGGGTCGCCCGAGCGGTCGCGCGCATAGGCCGTGACCGCCAGCGCCGCGATGAAGACGCCCCCCACGGCCACCAGCGCCGGGGAGCCGATCAGCGCGGCCGCCGCGCCGCTGAGCGAGGCCAGCGCGAACGAGCGCACCCCCGCGAGCGCGCGAAAAGGCCCGTCGCCCTTGCGCCGCTCACGCTCGATGCCCATGAGCAGGCCGCAGCCCAGCGCACTGGCCAGCACCGCCATGGCGGCCGAAAAATCGCCCCACTCCTGCATGCACGCTCCTGCAAACCGTTCCCGGACATGCCCCGATGCTGCCAGAAACCGCCCGCCCACAGGCCGCCACGCCGCCGCTGAATGCGGACTTGCCCCTAGCCAGGCGTGCCCGGCAATCGGCTATAAAGGACACAAACCGTGCGGCTTGACATGCCAGACACAACGAACCACGCCCAGACCCCACCGCCCAGCGAACACCATGACGCGCTGCTGCGGCTGATCGCGGATTCCGTGCCTGCGCTGATGGCCTATTTCGACCTTCCCGGCCTGCGCTGCCGCTTTGCCAACCAGGGCTATGCCGCGTTCAACGGGCACAGCGTCGAGTCCATCCTCGGTCTCACCGTGCGCGAGGCCATCGGCGAGCGGGCCTGGCGGGCCATCGAGCCCCACGTCGAACGCTGCATGCAGGGCGAGCGCGTGAAATACGTGCGCGAGCAGACCCTGCCCAAGGGCGAAGTGCGCGTCATCGAGGTCAACCTCATCCCGCACGTCAGCGGCCCGGGGCAGCTGGCCGGCGCTTTCGTCCTGATCACCGACATCACCGAGCGCTGGCGCGCGGAAAACGCGGTGCGCCAGAGCGAGGAGCGCATGCGCAAGTTCGCCGAGGCCACCGACGAGGCCATCGTGTTCCACCGCAACGGCATCATCATCGACGGCAACGAGGCGCTGCAGCGCCTCACCGGCTACACGCTGCCCGAGGTGCTGGGCCTGTCGATCTTCAGCTTCATCACCCCCGAATGGCGGCCGGTGGCGCTGGAATACACCCGCAGCGGGCGCGAGGACCCCTACGAGGTCACCATCACCCACAAGGATGGCCGCACCATCGCGGTGGAGGCGGTGGGCAAGACCATGCCCATGCGCCACGCCGACTACCGCATCGTCGTCCTGCACGACCTCACCGCGCGCAAGAAGGCCCAGGAGCGCGAGGCCTTCATCGCCCTGCACGACCCGCTCACGCACCTGCCCAACCGGCACCACCTGATGGAGCAGTTCGACCTGCTGCTGGCGCAGGCCAACCGGCGCCAGGGCCGCTGCGCGGTGCTGTTCATCGACCTGGACCATTTCAAGACCATCAACGACTCGCTCGGGCACCACGCGGGCGACCAGTTGCTGTGCGAAGTGGCCGCGCGCATCAAACAGTGCGTGCGCGACACCGACGTCGTGGCCCGCCTGGGAGGCGACCAGTTCGTGGCCGTGCTGACCGATATCCATACGCCGGACGACGCCGCCCTCGTGGCCGACAAGCTGCTGCACGCCATGCAGGGAGCGTTCACGCTGGACCACCAGCCCATCACCATGTCCCCCTCCATCGGCATCAGCCTCTTTCCGGACGATGGCGGCACTGGCGAAGTGCTGCTGCGCTGCGCCGACGCCGCGATGTACCACGCCAAGGAAAGCGGCCGGGGCAACCGCCAGTTCTTCCAGCCCGGCATGGACGGCCGCGCCATGGAGGTGCTGCAGCAGGAGCGCCTGCTGCGCGAGGCCATCGCCGCGCAGGCCTTCGTGCTGCACTACCAGCCCCAGGTGCGCCTGGCGGATGGCTCGCTCCAGGGCTTCGAGGCGCTGGTGCGCTGGCAGCACCCGCTGCGCGGCCTGGTGGGGCCGGACGAATTCATCGGCTTCGCCGAGTCACGCGGACTCATCGCGCCGATTGGCCGCTGGGTGCTGCACGAGGCCTGCCGCCAGCTCAAGGCCTGGCAGGACGAGGGCCTGGCGCTGGTGCCCATGGCCGTGAACCTCTCGGCGCTGGAGTTTCGCCAGCGCAACCTGGTGGCCGAGGTGGCCGCCATGCTGCACGCCACCGGCCTGGAGCCGCGCTTCCTGGAGATCGAACTCACCGAATCGGTGCTCATGCACCAGACCGGTCCCGTGCTCGACACGCTCAACGACCTCAAGGCGCTGGGCGTGGGCGTGTCGGTGGACGACTTCGGCACCGGCTACTCGTCCCTGAGCTACCTCAAGCGCTACCCGATCGACAAGCTCAAGATCGACCGTTCCTTCGTCATGGACACACCCGGCGACGCCGACGACGTGGCCATCGTCACCGCCATCATCCAGATGGGCCACAGCCTGCAGCTCAAGACCGTGGCCGAGGGCGTGGAAACCGCCGCGCAGATGGCACTGTTGCGCCAGCTGGGCTGCGACCTGGCACAAGGCTACCTGGTGTCCGAACCCATGGACGCGCAGGCCGCCCTCCGCTGGCTCCAGAAGTGACCCGCCCCCCGGCGGGACCGGCACCGCCGGAGACATGTCACATGCCGGTGCCCGGGCTTGTGGACAATAGCCCCATGCCCCAGATTCCCGACTTCATCGCACCGACCCGCCACACCGACCCCGCCGACGCCCTGGCCCAGGTGCAGCGCATCTACCAGCAGCAGATCGGCCACCTGCGCGGCGCCATGCACCGCTTCGTGGCGGGCGACACTCCGCCCGCCCCCGTGCGCGCCTTCTACCCCTTCGTGCGCGTGCACACCACCACCGTGTCCCGCGCCGACAGCAAGCTGGCCTACGGCTTCGTCGAAGGCCCGGGGCGCTACGAAACCACGCTCACGCGGCCCGACCTGTTTTCCGACTACTACCTGGAGCAGTTCCGCCTGCTGCGGCGCAGCCACGGCGTGGAACTGGAGGTGGGCACGAGCACGCACCCGATTCCGATCCACTTCTCGTTCGCCGAGCACGACCATGTCGAAGGCCAGCTCGGCCCCGAGCGGCGCATGCTGATGCGCGACCTGTTCGACCTGCCCGACCTCTCCGCCATGGACGACGGCATCGCCAATGGCACGCGCCAGCACCACCCGGGCGAGGCACAGCCACTGTCGCTGTTCACCGCGCCGCGCGTGGACTACTCGCTGCACCGGCTGCGCCACTACACGGGCACGCAGCCTGAGTGGTTCCAGAATTTCGTGCTGTTCACCAACTACCAGTTCTACATCGACGAGTTCGTGCGCCTGGGCCATGCCGAAATGGCCAGGCCCGACAGCGAGTACATCGCTTTCATCGAGCCCGGCAACGTGGTCACACGCCGCGTGGGCCTGGCGGCCGAACCCGGTGACGAGCTGGGAGCGCCGCCGCCGCGCCTGCCGCAGATGCCCGCCTACCACCTGATGCGCGCGGACCGCAGCGGCATCACCATGGTGAACATCGGCGTGGGCCCGGCCAACGCCAAGACCATCACCGACCACATCGCCGTGCTGCGCCCGCACGCCTGGCTGATGCTGGGCCACTGCGCCGGCCTGCGCAACAGCCAGCAGCTGGGCGACTACGTGCTGGCCCACGCCTATGTGCGCGAGGACCATGTGCTCGACGAGGAGCTGCCGCTGTGGGTGCCCATTCCCGCGCTGGCCGAGATCCAGGTGGCGCTGGAGCAGGCCGTGGCCGACATCACGCGCATGGGCCGCGACGAACTCAAGCGCATCATGCGCACCGGCACCGTGGCCAGCACCGACAACCGCAACTGGGAGTTGCTGCCCGACAACCTGCCCCAGCGCCGCTTCAGCCAGAGCCGCGCCGTGGCGCTGGACATGGAGAGCGCAACAATAGCCGCCAACGGCTTTCGCTTCCGCGTGCCCTACGGCACCCTGCTGTGCGTGAGCGACAAGCCGCTGCACGGCGAAATCAAGCTGCCCGGCATGGCCAACCACTTCTACCGCGAGCGCGTGGACCAGCACCTGCGCATCGGCATGCGCGCCATCGAGATCCTGCGCGGCGGCGGCGTGCAGCGCCTGCACAGCCGCAAGCTGCGCAGCTTTGCCGAGGTGGCCTTCCAGTAATCCAGCGCCATGCAACTGGATTTTCTGACGCTGCTGGCCACCACGGCCATCAGCCTGTTCCTGATCTCGGCGTCGCTGCCGCTCATCATGGGCCGGAACATCAGCGCCGCCGCCCGCTACGTGCAGGCCACGCTGCTGCTGCAGGCCATGGCCTGGGTGGCCATCATCGTCTCCAACTTCGCGCCCACCCCGCTGTCCGACCGCGTCATCTCCACCGTCTCCATCGGCTGCGGCATGGCCGCGCAATGGATGAACTACCGCGCCCTGGCCGGCTGGCTGGGCCCCCGGCCCTGGCCGCGCCTGTTCCAGGTGCTGGCCGTGGCCGCGCCGCTGGGCTACTTTCTGGGTTTCGACAGCTACGCCTTCCGTGTCGGCTGGGCCAACATCCTGCTGGCCGCCGTGACGCTGCTGGTGGCGCGCGCCGCGCTGTGGCCGCAATTGCCTGCGGAGGCGGGCTGGCGACGGCTGGTCTTCGCGAGCATGCTGACCATGGCCGGCCTGACCCTGGCGCGCGGCGTCCTGGGTGCCTTCACCGACCAGTACCCGCACTTCAGCACGCCCCACCCGGTCAACCTGGCCTTCGCGCTGGCGGCCTGCGTGACCGTGGCGCTCAACACCATCGCCCTGCTGGTGGCCTGGCGCGACGAGGCCGAGTTCAAGCTGCGCGAACTGGCCGTGACCGATCCGCTCACCGGCCTGCCCAACCGGCGCGGCTTCGAAGAGCGCGCCCAGGCCATGCTGGCCCATGCGCGGCGCCACGAGCTGCCACTCACGGCCCTCATGCTGGACCTCGACCATTTCAAACAGGTCAACGACCTGCACGGCCACGAAGTGGGCGACCATGCGCTGGAGCTGTTCGCCCGCCTGCTCAAGGACACGCGGCGCAACGGCGACCTGGCCGCGCGCCTGGGCGGCGAGGAGTTCTGCCTGCTGCTGCACGACGATGCGGCCGCGGGGGTTCCGCTCGACCAGCGCCTGCGCCAGCGCCTGCAGCAGGCGGCGCCCGCCGAACTGGGCCTGGCGCTGGATTTCAGCGCGGGCATGGCCACACTGCGGCCGGACGACACCGGCATCCTGCCGCTGCTGGCACGCGCCGACGCAGCGCTCTACGAAGCCAAGACCGCCGGGCGCGGGCGCCTGTGCAGCGCGGCGCCCATTCGCTCCTGATTCAATAGCTGCTAGCGCTTACCCATAAAGCGCCAAAGCCATTTTTGACTATCAATTTTCTGAGGGCGCTGACGCAGGCCGGGTGCCCTCGCCCGGCTGCAGCAGGCGCACCGCCTCGCGCGCGGCCACGCGGCCTTCATCGGTGGGCACGACCCAGACCTCGACGGCACTGTCCGGCGCGTGGATCGCCTGGATGGCGCCGCCCCGGGCCTGGGCATTGCGTCCGGCGTCCATGCGCACGCCCATCCAGCCGAGCTGCTCGCACACCTGCGCGCGCAGGATGGCGTCGTTCTCGCCAATGCCGCCGCTGAAGGCCAGCACATCCAGGCCGCCCATGCTGGCCGCCATGGCGCCCGACTCGCGCACCACACGGTAGGTGAACTGGTCGATGGCACGCTGGGCCGCCGCGCTGCCGTCGGCGCGCAGGCGCCGCATGTCGGCCGAGATGCCCGAGACGCCGAGCAGCCCGCTCTGCTTGTAGAGCAGCTTCTGGATGCGGTCGTGGTCCCAGCCCTGCTCCATCAGGTAGAGCAGCACGCCCGCATCAAGCATGCCGCTGCGCGTGCCCATCATCAGGCCGTCAAGCGCCGAGAAGCCCATGGTGGTGGCCACGCTGCGCCCGCCGCGCGCCGCGCACAGGCTGGCGCCGTTGCCCAGATGGGCCATGAGCACGCGGCCTTGCGCGCGCGGTGCGCGTTCGCGCAGCGTGTCCATGATGTAGTGGTAAGACAGGCCGTGGAAGCCGTAGCGGCGCACGCCCTGGCCCGTGAGCGAAGCGGGCAGCGCAAAGGCGCTCGCCACCTCGGGCAGGCTGGCGTGGAAGGCAGTGTCGAAGCAGGCCACCTGCGGCAGCGCCGGAAAGGCCTGGCGGAAGGAGCGGATGCCCGCCAGGTTGTGCGGCTGGTGCAGCGGCGCCAGCGAATTGAACCGCGCCAGGCGTTCGAGCACCGCATCGTTGATGAGCACGCTGTCCTGGAACTCCTCGCCGCCATGCACCACGCGGTGCGCCACGGCAGTGATCCGGGGGGCGCCCTCCAGGCCCGCGAGCAGTTCGCGCAGGCGGTTCAGTGCCTGCACAAAGGGCGTCTCGCCCGGGCCGTTCACGGCCTCACGGCGCTGCTGCCCGGCAAAGGTCCAGTCCATCCCGGGCTGGCCGCCGGGCTCCAGCCCCTCGATGGTGCCGCCCAGCACGCTGGGCTGCACCTGCCCGCCCTCCACGGGGTGGAGTGAAAACTTGAGCGAGGACGACCCCGCGTTGACGGAGAGAACGGCCATGGCGTCACACCTGCACGGCGGCCTGCGACTGGCGCTGGCGGCGTGCGTCGTAGGCGGCCAGCGTGGCCAGCAAGGCCGAGGACACGCGCGCCGTGGGACCGTCAGCGCGGCTGGTCAGCGCGATCGGCACGCGCGCGCCCAGCACGATGCCCGAGCCCGAGGCGCCCGCCAGGTACTCGAGTTGCTTGGCCAGCATGTTGCCGCTCTCCAGGTCGGGCACGGCCAGGATGTCGGCATCGCCCGCCACGTTCGACTCGATGTGCTTGATTTCGGCCGCCTGGGCCGAGATGGCGTTGTCGAAGGCCAGCGGGCCGTCGAGCAGGCCGCCCCTGATCTGGCCCCGGTCGGCCATCTTGCACAGGGCGGCGGCGTCCAGCGTGGACGGGATGTTGGGGCTCACGGTCTCCACCGCCGAGAGGATGGCCACCTTGGGTTGCTCCACGCCCAGGATGCGCGCGAAGTCGATCGCGTTCTGGATGATGTCCTGCTTCTCCGCCAGGCTGGGGCGGATGTTGAGCGCGGCGTCGGTGATGAGCAGCGGCTTGGGGTAGAGCGGCACGTCGAAGCGGAACACATGCGACATGCGCCGCCCGGTGCGCAGCGCGGGCTGCGCCAGCACGGCCTTGATCATCTCGTCGGTGTGCAGGCTGCCCTTCATCAGCACCTCGACCTCACGGCGCGCGGCCATGCCGGCGGCCAGCTCGGCCGCAGCGTGGCTGTGTTCGACCGAGTGGATCTCCACCCCGTCGAGGTTGATGCCTGCTTCAGCAGCCACCGCGCGGATGCGCGCCTCGGGGCCGATGAGCACGGGCACGATGAGACCGTAGTGCGCCGAATCCATGGCGCCGCTGAGCGAGCCCACGTCGCACGGGTGCACCACGGCGCAGCGCACGGCGGGCATGCCGTCGGCCAGCGACAGCAGCTCCTTGAAGCGCGCCTCGGGGTCGAACAGCTGGATCTGCGGTGCGTTCACCTTGGGAATGCGCACCTTGGCCGTGGGCGGCAGCACCCGGGCCGTGCCGTGCAGCACGCTCTGGCCCTTCTGGTTGGTGACCAGGCAGTCGAGTTCGACACGCTTCTTCTCGTCGTCCTTGCTGGCCACCGTGACCGTCACGGTCAGCGTGTCGCCGATGCGCACGGGCTTGGTGAAGTGCAGCACCTGCTCCAGGTAGATGGTGCCGGGGCCCGGAAACTGCGTGCCCAGCAGCGCCGAGATCAGCGCGCCGCCCCACATGCCGTGGGCGATGACGCCGTGGAACAGCGTGTCGTTGGCATATTCATGGTTCAGGTGGGCGGGGTTGGTGTCGCCCGAGACGGCAGCGAAGGCCTGGATATCGGCCTGCGTGAGGGTGCGCAGCAGGCGCGCACTCTGGCCCACGCTGAGTTCGTCGTAGGTGACGTTTTCCAGCCATTCGGTGTTCGGTGCCATGTTCATGTTGCGGAAATCCTTAAAAAATCAGAGCGGATGCATGCAGATGAGAATTCAACCAGATGACCCGGCGTTGAAAACGGGCGCGACACAGGGGGGCGCTTCATTTCACGCCACTGCGTGACAGCCGCCATCGACATAGATGGTCTGGCCGGTCATGCCGGAGGATGCATCGCAGCACAGGAAGGCGCTGAGCTGGGCGATTTCCTCCAGCGAGACCAGGCGCTTGAGCGGTGCCTTGAGCACGGCGTTGGCCATCAGCTCGTCAAAGCTGGCAATGCCCGAGGCCGCCCGTGTCAGGATGGGGCCGGGCGACACGGCATGCACACGGATGCCCTGCGGCCCGAGTTCGAGCGCCATGTAGCGCACCAGCGATTCGAGCGCGGCCTTCACCGGGCCCATCAGGCCGTAGTGCGGCACGGCCTCTTCGGCGCCGAGGTAGGTCATGCTCAGCAGGCTCCCCCCCTGGGCCATGTGCGGCACGCACAGCCGGGCCAGTTCGGCGAACGAGTGGCACGACACCTCCATGGCCCGCGAAAAGCCTTTGCGCGAGCTGTCGGTCACCCGGCCGTGCAGGTCCTCCAGCGGCGCCCAGGCGATGGAGTGGATCACGAAATCGAGCCGTCCCAGGCGCTGCGCGGCGTGTGCCACCAGGGCTGCGAGCTCGCCGTCCTGCTCGACGTTGCAGTTCACCAGCTCCACCTCCAGCGGATCGGTCAGCGGTTCGACGTAGCGGCGGGCCTTTTCGTTGAGGCAGGACACCACCAGCTCGGCGCCCATCTGGCGGGTCAGCTGGGTGCAGCCCCAGGCGATGCTGCTCTCATTGGCCAGGCCCAGGATCAGGCCCTTCTTGCCCGCCAGGCTGAAGGGATTGTTCTTTTTCGTCATGTGTTGCGGATTTCAGGAAACAGGGTCAAGCGCGGCGCCGTGGTGTGACCGATGCACGCACCACGCACGCCAACGCCGGGGGGAGTCAGTCTGGGTCGAAAAGCCGCCGAAGGTTGGCGCCGTCCGCACCCGGCCTGAAGCCTTCGCGCACGAGTTGCTCCTGCGCCGACACCAGGATGTGGCGCGCCGCATCGAAGCCCACGCGGCCCACGTAGCTGCGGGCCACGCCGTAGCGCAGCACCAGCAGGCCGCGCAGCTCCTCGCGCATATGGGATTTGCGGCGGTCCGTGCTCATGCCGGTGCGGGGCGCAGCGCGGCGGTCGGGCGTGACCCGCCGGTCCGGCACGGGCACGCGCACGGCGTCGATATGCAGCACCTGCTCCAGCTCGGCGTCGTTGTCCAGGTTCACCCCCAGGGCCACGGCCAGGCGCGCGATGCGCGCGCTCAACGCGTGCGCCGAGTCGCCCATGCGGCGCAGATGGTCCGCGACCGGATCGTCCCCCGCGTGGCCATCAATCGGCATAGCGCACCATGACGTATTCACCGGGCGCGTCGCACAGCACTTGGGCCGGGTCCATGGGCGGCGGCGCCACCGGCTTGCCCGAGCGCGCCTTGAGCCAGTCGTCCATGGCCTCCCACCAGGAACCCTCGCGCACGGGGGCGTTGGCCTCCCACTCGTCAGGGCCGGTCCAGCCGTGGCCGTCTTCGGTGGCCGCGATCTGGTAGCTGCGCCGGGGGCGGCCCGGCTCGGAAACGATACCGGCGTTGTGCCCGCCCGCGGCCAGGATGAAGGTCACGTGCGTGTCGGTCTGCAGATGGATCTTGTAGACCGAGCGCCAGGGCGAGACATGGTCGCGCGTGGTGCCCACCACCAGCATGGGCGCATGAATGTCCATGAGCGCCACGCCCACGCCGTCCACACGGTAGTGGCCCGTGGCCAGCGCATTGTTGAGGAACAGCGACGACAGGTACTCGGAATGCATGCGCGCGGGCAGGCGTGTGACGTCGGCGTTCCAGCTCATGAGGTCGAAGTCCACCTCGTCCTGGCCCAGCAGGTAGCGGCGTGTGCTGCGCGACCAGACCAGATCGCGCGCATTGAGGAACTGGAACGAACCGGCCATGGCCTTGCCCGAAAAATAGCCTTTGCGCTCCATGTCCTGGCGCAGCGCCTGGATCTGGTCGTCGTCGATGAAAACGCCCATCTCGCCCGGCTCGCTGAAATCGGTCTGCGCCGCCAGCAGCGTGACGCTGGCCAGTTCGGGCAGCCGGTCCAGACCGCTGGCGTCCTCGCGCCGGCGATGCGGCGCTTTTCTGTGCTTTGCACGGCTGCGGTGCCCCAGGGCGGCGGCCACCATGGCCAGGAAGGTGCCGCCCAGACAGTAGCCCAGCGCATGGATGCGTGGCGCCTTCGTGCGCTCCTGGATGGCGGCCATGGCCTCCATCACACCCAGGCGCAGGTAATCCTGCATGCCCAGGTCGCGGTCGGAGGCATCGGGGTTGCGCCACGAGACGATGAACACCGTGTAGCCCTGGCCCACGAGGTAGCGCACCATGGAGTTGGCGGGCGAGAGGTCCAGGATGTAGTACTTCATGATGCACGAGGGCACGATGAGCAGCGGCTCCGGATAGACCTTGGCCGTCGTGGGCGCGTACTGGATCAGCTCGATCAGATGGTTGCGGAACACCACCTTGCCGGGCGTGACGGCCACATCCTTGCCCACCTCGAAGGTGAGCGGTTCCAGTGTCTGCGCCCCGTCCCCCGGCTCGGCACCATGGTGCTTCTTCAGGTCTTCGGTGAACTTCTGGTAGCCATTGAGCAGGCTTTGCCCGCCGGTCTCGCGTGCACGCTGCTGCGCCTCGGCATTCGTGAACGGCCAGTTGGAGGGCGACAGCGCATCGAGCGTCTGCCGGGTGAAAAACTCCACCACATGCTGGTGGTGCCGCGTCATGCCATCCACCTGGGCGGCCTCGCGCCACCAGGCATCGCTGGCCTTGAATCCCTCCTTCAGGGCATTGAAGGGCCAGAGCTGCCAGCTTTCATCGCGAAAGCGCGCATCCTTTTCGGGCAGGGCAGCCCCCTGCTCATCGGCGGGCGGACGCACCGACGCCAGCCACGCCTGCTGCGCCAGCGCCAGCGCGCGCTGCCCCAGCACCATCTGGCGCCCCGGCGACAAGGCCAAGTGCATGGCCCAGTCGGCTGCGGCCAGCGCCATGGATACCGGCGAAAGCCCCATGCTGGCCCGCGCCATCTGGGCCTGAACGCTTTCATCCAGGGCCTTGGCGGTCTGGCGCTGCCGCTCATACAGTGACGCCGGGGAAGCTTGCTTGTCCATGCGTGCCCTTTCGCACTTTTTGTTACCGGCTCCTAGTATGCCCGGATTGACAAAGAATTCCCCTATGAAGAATAAGGGAACATCGCCAGCATTTGATATCCGTCAATGCCGCCTTGCCCCTGGTTTGACTGCTATATTATTTGTAGCTTTTTGCGCAAGCGCACAGGGCTTTTACCGCCGATTTCATCCACAATCCCTGCATGGCCGAAACATCCTCCTCGCCCCGCCCCCTGGCCCCGCCCCTGTTCGAGGTTCGTCACCTGAGCAAGCGTTATGGCGAGACCACCGTGGTCAACGACGTCTCGTTCTCCATGGCCCCCGGTGAATGCCTGGGCGTCATCGGACCCAATGGCGCGGGCAAGACCACCACCATCCGCATGTGCCTGGGCCTGACGGCGCCCGACGGCGGCAGCATCCATTACCAGCCTGCGGGCGGCGGCCCGCTGCTGCAAATGCCGCGCGACGCCCTGGCCATCAAGGCCGAGATCGGTGTGGTGACGCAGTTCGACTCGCTCGACCCCGACTTCACCTGCCTGGAGAACCTGCGCGTGTTCGGCCGTTACTTCGGCCTGGGGCCCCAGGTGATGGACGAACGGGCACCCCAGTTGCTGGAGTTTGCCGCGCTCACGCACAAGGCCCATGCCAAGCCGGGCGAGCTGTCGGGCGGCATGAAGCGGCGCCTGTCACTGGCGCGGGCGCTGGTCAACGCACCGCGCCTGCTGCTGCTCGACGAACCCACCACCGGGCTGGACCCGCAGGCACGCCACCTCATGTGGGAGCGGCTGCAGCGCCTGGTGCAGCAGGGCACCTCCATCTTGCTGACCACGCACTTCATGGACGAGGCCGAGCGCCTGTGCTCGCGCCTGCTGGTGCTCGACCACGGCCGCAAGATCGCCGAAGGCGCGCCGCGCGCCCTGATCGCCGAGCACCTGGAGCCCGAGGTGGTGGAGGTGTACGGCGCGGGCGCCCTGGCGCTGGCGCACGACGCCGCCCTGCAGTCCCTGGCGGCACGCACCGAGGTCAGCGGCGAGACGGTGTTCTTCTACACCCGCGCAGCGCGCCCCCTGCTCGACGCACTGCTGCAGCACCCGCACCTGCGCACGCTGCACCGGCCGGCGAACCTGGAGGATTTGTTCCTCAAACTCACCGGACGGCAAATCCGGGAGGATGGTTGACCGCGCCTGAAACGCTCCTGAAACAGGAGCTATCAGCGCTTACCAAATAAGCGCTAGAGGCCAATTTAACCCTCAAACCTGGCGTGGCCGGACCGTGCCGGCCGCGAGCTTGGGGTGGGTGCGCGCGGTGTCCACATCGCCCGCGCGCGCCAGCGCGACGCCCATGCGCCGCTTGGCAAAGCTCTCGGGCTTGCCGAACAGGCGCAGGTCGGTGCCGGGCACGCGCAGCGCCTCATCGACACCATCGAACACGATGCCCGCCGCCTCCACGCCGCCGTAGATGACGGCGCTGGCGCCGGGATTGCGCAGGCTGGTGTCCACCGGCAGGCCGAGGATGGCGCGCGCGTGCAGCTCGAACTCGCTCTGGTGCTGGGTGCACAGCGTGACCAGACCGGTGTCGTGCGGGCGCGGGCTGACCTCGCTGAACCAGACCTGCTCGCCCTGGACAAACAGTTCCACGCCGAACAGCCCCTGGCCGCCCAGGTTGCCGGTCACGGCACGGGCGATCTGGCGGGCCTTCTCCAGCGCCGCCGGGTGCATGGGGTGCGGCTGCCAGCTTTCCACATAGTCGCCACTCACCTGCACATGGCCGATGGGGTCGCAGAAATGCGTTTCGATCTGGCCGCCTTCGCCCACAGCGCGCACCGTCAACAGCGTGATCTCGTAGTCGAAGTCGATGAAGCCCTCGACGATCACACGCCCATGGCTCACGCGACCGCCGGCCATGGCGTAGTCCCAGGCTTTCTGCACGTCACCAGGGCCGTCGATCTTGCTCTGGCCCTTGCCCGAGCTGCTCATCACGGGCTTGACGATGCAGGGGTAGCCCACGCCTTTTTCACCGTTCACGCCATCGATCGCGGCCTGCAGCTCGGCCAGCGAGTCGCAGAAGCGGTAGGGGCTGGTGGGCAGGCCCAGCGTCTCGGCGGCGAGGCGGCGGATGCCCTCGCGGTCCATGGTCAGGCGCGCAGCGCGGGCCGTGGGGATCACGCGCACCACACCCGCGGCCTCCAGTTGCTCCAGCATGGGCGTGGCGATGGCCTCGATCTCGGGCACCACCAGGTGCGGGCGCTCGGTCTCGATCAGGGCCTTGAGCTGCGCCGGGTCGCTCATGGCGATGGTGCGCGCGTGGTGCGCCACCTGCTGGCCGGGGGCGTGGTCATAGCGGTCCACGGCGATGGTCTCCACGCCCAGGCGCTGCAGGGCGATCAGCACCTCCTTGCCCAGCTCGCCCGCGCCGAGCAGCATGACCTTGGTGGAATGGGGAGTGAGCGGGGTGCCGAGGGTTGTCATGGGGCCGTGGGAGGGAGAAGGATACTGGCGCCTACTGTAATCGAGCCCCCACGCCGGCGCGCCGCGCGGGCCGAGGACAGACCGGCAGCAATTGCGCACAATACGCGCCATGTCTTCCATCCCCCTGACCGGCGCCCCTCCCGCCTCGCACTGGCGCCCGCCCGGCCTCTCGCTGCGCTGGTGGCCGGTGTTCCTGCGCAACCTGCTGGTGTGGCGCAAGCTCGCCATCCCGAGCCTGGTGGGCAACATCGCAGAGCCGTTGATGTGGCTGGTGGCCTTTGGCTACGGCATGGGCGCGCTCGTGGGGCAGATGCAGGTGAACGGGCAGGCCGTGCCCTACATCCTGTTCCTGGCCAGCGGTTCGATCTGCATGAGCGCCATGAACGCCGCCAGCTTCGAGGCGCTGTACTCGGCGTTCTCGCGCATGCATGTGCAGAAAACCTGGGAGGGCATCATGAACACCCCCGTGGGGCTGGACGACGTGGTGCTGGCCGAGATGCTCTGGGCCGCCTTCAAGGCGCTGTTCACGGTCACGGCCATCATGGGCGTGATGCTGGCGCTGGGCATCAGCCACAGCCCCAAGCTGCTCGTGGCCTGGCCGGTGCTGCTGTGCGTGGGCATCATGTTCTCCAGCATCGCGCTCATCTTCAACGCGCTGGCCAAGGGCTACGACTTCTTCACCTACTACTTCACGCTGGTGCTCACACCCATGATGTTCCTCTCGGGCGTGTTCTTCCCGCGCGAGCAGCTGCCCGCCGTGGTGCGGCACATTTCCGACTGGCTGCCGCTGACCAATGCCGTCGAGCTGGTGCGCCCGCTGTTCATGGACCAGTGGCCCGCACACCCGCTGCGCCATGGCCTGGTGATGGTGCTTACCACCGCGCTCGCCTACTGGGTCGCACTGGCCCTGACGCGCCGCCGCTTCGCCGCCTGAGCACCATGACTGCGCCCGCCCTGCTGAGCCCGGAACACATCGCCATGGTGGACCGGGGCGTCTCGGTGATCGTGGCCTCGCGCAACGACGCGCTGCGCCCCAGCCTCATGCGCGGCGTGGGCAGCGCCATCAGCGCCTGCGGTACGCAGGTCACCGTGTACCTGCGGCGCAGCCAGTCGCGCCAGCTGCTGCAGGACATCGAGGCCGGGGGCGGGGTCGCGGTGGTGTTCAGCGAGCCGCCCACGCACCGCACGCTGCAGCTCAAGGCCCGCGCGGCCACGCTGCGCCCTGCTGCACCGGCCGACCAGCCGCAACTGGACCGCTACCTGGCCTCGATGCAGTGCGAACTGGCACCGGTGGGCTACGGGCCGCAGTTCGCGGCCGCCATGCTCGCGGCACCGCTGGAGGACGTGGTGGCGGTGCAGTTCACGCCTGAAAGCGCCTACGACCAGACGCCGGGCCCCCGCGCCGGCGCCCCGCTGGACGCCCCGAAGGCCAGACCATGACCGCCCCTTCGCTGCACTCCATCCGCCCTTGCCTGGAGGGCGCCATTCCAGCCATCATGGCCACCTGCGCCAGCGACGGCACACCCAACGTGGCCTACATCTCGCAGGTGGTCTATGTGGACGAGGGCCATGTGGCCCTGTCCTTTCAGTTCTTCAACAAGACACGCGCCAACATCCTGGACAACCCGCACGCCTCGGTGCTGCTGCTCGACCCGGTGACGGCGCGTTTTTATCGCCTGCACCTGCGCTACCTGCGCACCGAGACCGGCGGCGCGCTCTTCGAGAGCATGAAGGCGCGGCTGGCGGGCATCGCCTCGCACACCGGCATGGCCGAGGTGTTCCGCCTCAAGGGCTCGGACGTGTATGCGGTGGAGCACATTGACGCCATCGACGGCGAGGGCCTGCCGCCCGCGCCCTGCCGTACCGGCCTGCTGCACCGCCTGCGCCAGTGCAGCCAGCGCATGGCCGCCTGTACCGGGCTGGACGACCTGCTGCAGACCGCCCTGGCCTGCCTGCGCGATGCGCTGGGCATCGGGCATGCCATGGTGCTGCTGCTCGACACGCCGGCCCAGCGTCTCTACACCGTCGCCAGTTGTGGCTACGCCACGTCGGGCGTGGGCTCGGAGATTGCACTGGGGCACGGCGTGATCGGCGTGGCCGCGCGCGAGAACACACCGGTGCGCATCAGCCACATGACGCACGCCGCCCTCTACAGCCACGCCATGCGCAGCAGCCTGCAGGCCGGCAGCGCGGACGGCCCGGCGCTGGTGCCCGGCACCGAGATTCCCTACCCCGGCCTGCCCGAACCCCACAGCCAGCTCGCCGTGCCCATGGTGGCCGCGGGCCGCGTGCTGGGCGTGCTGTTCGTCGAAAGCCCGCGCGACATGGCCTTCGACTTCGAAGACGAGGACCTGCTGGTGGCGCTGGCCGGGCATCTGGGGGCCGCCATCGACCTGCTGCAGGCCGCGCCGGAGACGGGCGAGGCCACCGCTCCGGCTACGGCGCAGGCGCCTGTGCTCGGCGGCACCCCTGTGCGCGTGCGCCACTACCCGGCCAATGACAGCGTGTTCATCAACGACGACTACCTGATCAAGGGCGTGGCCGGGGCCATTTTCTGGAAGCTGCTGCGCGACTACACGCAGGCCGGGCGCACCGAGTTCAGCAACCGCGAGCTGCGGCTCGACCCCTCCATCCGCCTGCCCGACGTGGCCGACAACCTGGAAGCGCGCCTGCTGCTGCTGCAGCGCCGCCTGCAGGAGAACAACCCGCCCATGCGCCTCGAAAAAACCGGGCGCGGGCGCTTCCGCCTGTGCGTGGCCTGCCCGGTGCTGTTGGAAGAGCAGCCGGGCTGAGCACTCACTGGCCGGCTGCGGCGCCCATCCCCAGGCCCACCATGAGCTTGGCCCACTCGCGCGCGGTGAGGTGCGGGCGCACCACATCCAGCACCGCGCCGAACGCCTCGCCAGGCACCTGCTGGCGCATGCCGCCGAGCAGGGCCAGGCGCTCTGCGGGCGCCATGAAAGGCACCATCCAGCGCATCACC
The DNA here is from genome assembly GCA_024709845.1 of Burkholderiaceae bacterium. Classification (GTDB taxonomy): domain Bacteria; phylum Pseudomonadota; class Gammaproteobacteria; order Burkholderiales; family Burkholderiaceae_C; genus Simplicispira. The sequence goes on from JANJVX010000146.1 coordinate 31,159, forward strand.
AGCATCATCTCGCCGGGCGGAATCGAAGACACCAGCGCGTCGTGCACGGCCATCAGCTCGCCGTCGGTGTAGTGCTGCCACAGCGCTGCGTTGTGCGCGGTCTCTTCGATGTGCATGTGCTCGAAGTTGTGCGCCACGAACAGCGCCAGCGCGTGGTACAGCGCCTGGGCGCGCGGTGCGCGGTCGGCGCGCGTGCAGGCCATCAGGTCGGCCACGGCGCGCACCAGGCGCAGGATGGAGCGCTCATGCTCCTCGTGCTCGTCTGCCACGGCGTGGCTGCCGCCCTGGGCACGGGCTTCGATGGCCGGGTGCACAAAGGTGTTCTCGTGCTCCAGGTGGGCCTGGCACACATCGAGCAGCTGGGCCACGCGCTGGCAGCTCTGGGCAAAGTCCAGGTCGTCCTCCACGTCCATGCGGCCCAGGCCGAGCAGGGTATCGGCCATGAAGGCGCGCAGGGCCTTGTGGATACCGGCGTACAGGTCCACGCGCGGTGCGGCGGACTGGGTGGCGGCGACTTCGGCAATTTCTCGGGGTTCGATCTTCATCACGTTCTTTCCTGGCCCGTGGGGCCTGCTTTCGGTGCAGCTTCCGCCGCGCCGGGCCGGGTGCACCATGCACCCGCAACCGTGGAATGAAGTCTAGAAATCGCCGCCTTCGCGCGCTGCTAAAAATCCCTTAACCGAACCCTATTCCATTCTTAAAAACGCCATCGTCCGTCATTTGCGTGAAATCCATCACACCGCCGCGCGCACCATGTCTACCGCCTTTTCCGCGATCATGATCGTGGGTGCGTTGGTGTTGCCGCTGACGATGCGCGGCATGATGGACGCATCGACCACGCGCAGGCTCTGCACGCCGCGCACGCGCAGCTGCGCATCGACCACGTCGTGCTCGCCCGGCCCCATGCGGCAAGTACCCACCGGGTGGTAGATGGTGTCGGCGTGCTGGCGGATGAAGGCCTCGATCTCGCTGTCGGACTCCAGCACGGGCGCGCTGCCGTAGCGCGCCAGCGCGGGCTGCGCCAGGATCTCCTGCATGCGCCGGAAGCCATGCACCATGCGGTCCATGTCGGCGCGCTCGCCCAGGAAGTTCGGGTCCACCAGCGGCAGCGCTCTCGGGTCGCCGCTGGCGAGCTGCACGCTGCCCCGGCTCACGGGCTGCAACAGGCAGACATGGCAGGAATGGCCATGGCCCAGCACCGTCTTGCGGCCATGGTCCACGAGCTTGCCGATGACGAAATGCAGCTGCACGTCGGGCGCTGTTTCGCAGGGCTGGCTGCGGATGAAGCCCCCCGCCTCGGCGAAGTTGGTCGTCAGCATGCCGCTGCGCCGCTGGCGCCATTCCTGCACGCCACGCACGATGCGCGCCACGCCGGGCAGGGAGATGCCGAACAGCTCGCTCTGCCCCGGCGCATCGACCACGCGCACCACGTCGGGATGGTCGTGCAGGTGCGCGCCCACACCCGGCTGGTCGTGCAGCACGGCGATGCCGTGGCGCTGCAACTGTGCGCCGGGGCCGATGCCCGAGAGCATGAGCAGCTGCGGCGACAGCAACGCACCCGCGCTCAGCAGCACCTCGCGCCTGCAGCGCAGCTGCTGCAGGCGGCCACCCTGGCGGAACTCCACGCCCACGGCGCGGCGCCCGTCGAACAGCACGCGCGTGGCGTGCGCCCCGGTGAGCACCTGCAGGTTGGGCCGCGCCAGGTGCGGCGTGAGGTAGGCCTTGGCGGCGCTGAAACGTTCGCCATCGCGGTGCGTGACCTGGTATTCACCCACGCCTTCCTGGGTGGCGCCGTTGAAGTCGCGGTTGTGCGCATGGCCCGCCTGCACGCCTGCTTCGACGAACACACGGCCGAAGCGGTTGGGCGAGCGCAGGTCCATCACGTTGAGCGGGCCGCCCGTGGCGTGCCAGGCGTCGGCGCCGCGCTCGTTGTTCTCGGACCTCAGGAAGTAGGGCAGCACATCGGCCCAGCCCCAACCCGGATTGCCCTGCGCGGCCCAGTGGTCGTAGTCCTGCGGCTGGCCGCGCGCGTAGATCATGGCGTTGATGGAGCTGGAGCCGCCCAGCACCTTGCCACGCGGCTGGTAGCCCCGGCGGCCGCCCAGGCCCGGCTGCGGGGTGGTGTTCAGCCCCCAGCCGTTAAGCATGTACTTGGCCATCACGGCCAGCCCTGCCGGGCAGTGGATGAGCACGCTTGCGTCCGCCGGGCCCGCTTCCAGCAGGCACACGCGCACGGCGGGGTCTTCGCTCAGGCGCCCGGCGAGCACGCAACCGGCCGAACCGCCACCCACCACGATGTAGTCGAACATATCCGCCTCCTCCGTGTTTGACACACCTTAACCCAAAGAGAGGGTCAATGCCGCTACGATGGCGGCTGTTGTTTCACTTTGAAGAGAGCACTCCACATGAGCATTTCCACGGTTGGCATCATCGGCGCAGGCACCATGGGCAACGGCATCGCGCAGGCTTGCGCGGTCTCGGGCATCAACGTCGTCATGGTCGATATTTCTGACGCTGCTGTCCAGAAGGGCCTGGCGACCGTGTCCGGCAGCCTGGACCGCCTGATCAAGAAGGAAAAGATCACCCAGGCCGACAAAGACACGGCCCTGGCGCGCATCAAGACCTCGACCAGCTACGACGACCTCAAGGCCGCGCAGCTCGTCATCGAAGCTGCCACCGAGAACTACGAGCTCAAGCTCAAGATCCTCAAGCAGGTCGATGGCATCGTCGGCCCCGAGGTCATCATTGCGTCGAACACCTCGTCGATCTCCATCACCAAGCTGGCGGCCGCCACCAGCCGCGCCGACAAGTTCATCGGCATGCACTTCTTCAACCCGGTGCCGATGATGGCGCTGGTGGAGATCATCCGTGGCCTGCAGACCAGCGACGCCACGCACGACGCCGTGAAGGCGATGGCGCTGGCGCTGGGCAAGAGCCCCATCACCGTGAAGAACGCCCCGGGCTTCGTGGTCAACCGCATCCTCGTGCCCATGATCAACGAGGCCTTCTTCGTGCTGGCCGAAGGCCTGGCCACGCCGGAAGACATCGACGCCGGCATGAAGCTGGGCTGCAACCAGCCCATCGGCCCGCTGGCCTTGGCCGACATGGTGGGCCTGGACGTGTGCCTGGCCGTGATGGATGTGTACCTCGCCGAGTTCGGCGACAGCAAGTACCGCGCCTGCCCGCTGCTGCGCGAAATGGTGGCTGCCGGCCGCCTGGGCCGCAAGACGGGCAGCGGCGTTTACCAGTACTGAGCCCCGCGCTCCCCTGCCAGGCCGGGCGGTTTCGTCCGGCCTTTTTCATTGCGTTTTCATGATCAAAACGCCCTGTAGCGCCCGCCCATCAAGCGCCAATAGCTCTATTTTCAGGAGCATTTGACGCTATGCCCCTTCATTTCAGAGGGCCTTCCGGCAATTCAATTGCACACAATTTAATTGCTGCCAATAATTCATCCCATGCCCACCGAACACACCACCGACAGCCCCAGCCCCCCCCTCCTGTGGCTCGACAACCAGGTCTGCTTCGCGCTGTATTCGACCTCGCTGGCGATGACCAAGCTCTACAAGCCGCTGCTCGACGCCATCGGCCTGACATACCCGCAGTACCTCGTGATGCTGGTGCTGTGGGAGCAGGACGGGCCCACCGTCTCCGAACTTGGCGAGCGCCTGTTCCTCGACTCCGGCACGCTGACGCCGCTGCTCAAGCGCCTGGAAGCCTCGGGCCTGGTGGCGCGCCAGCGCGACCCGCAGGACGAGCGCCGCGTGCGCATCACCCTCACCCCCAAGGGCCGCGCGCTGCGCGATGACGCCGAGAGCGTGCCCGCCTGCGTGCTGCGCGGCAGCCGCACTGCCCTGCCCGAACTGCAGGCGCTGACGCGCCAGCTGCAGGCCCTGCGCACCCAGCTCGCCCAGGTCTGAACCCATTCACCCCCCGCCCGTACCGGGCACCACCCGCAAAGGAAAGCACCATGGCCTCCCTCGACAAAGTCCTCTACACCGCCCGCGCCCACACCACCGGGGGCCGCGACGGCGCCTCACGCACCGACGACGGCCGCCTCGACGTGAAACTCTCCTCTCCCGGCACCTCGGGCACCGGCACCAACCCCGAGCAGCTGTTCGCTGCTGGCTACTCGGCCTGCTTCATCGGCGCGCTCAAGGCCGTGGGCGGCATGCAGAAAATCGCCATCCCGCAGGACGTGGCCGTGGACGCCGAGGTGGACCTCGGCCCCATCACCGGCGGCTATGGCATCGCCGTGCGTCTGCAAGTGCACCTGCCCGGCATGGACCGCGCCGCCGCCCAGGCGCTGGTGGACGCGGCCCACAAGGTCTGCCCCTACTCCAACGCCACGCGCGGCAACATCGATGTGACGCTGACCCTGGCCTGATTTCGCCCCGGTGTCGCGCAGGCGGCCCGCCGGGCTTGAGCCCGGGCGCCGCTTGCCCTACCGTTGCCGCATGAACACCACCACCCTGCTCGTGCGCCAGGACGCCCTGGCCAGCACCACGCTGCGCAGCACCGAACCCGCCCCGCTGGCCGACGGCCAGGTGCGCGTGCGCGTCGATCGCTTTGCGCTCACCGCCAACAACATCACCTATGCCGCCATGGGCGAGATGCTGGAGTACTGGCGCTTCTTCCCCTCGGGCGAGCCGGGCTGGGGCATCGTGCCGGTGTGGGGCTTCGGCACGGTGGCCGAATCGCTGCACCCCGATGTGGCGGTGGGCGAGCGGCTCTACGGCTACTGGCCCATGGCAACCGAGGCAGTGCTCCAGCCCCACAAGGCAACTGCCACAGGCTTTGCCGACGGTGCCACGCACCGTACCGGCCTGCACCCTGTCTACAACCACTACCTGCGCTGCGGCGCCGACCCGTTCTACCACCCGGACACCGAAGACATCCAGGCCTTGCTGCGGCCGCTGTTCATCACCTCCTGGCTCATCGACGACTTCCTGGCCGACCAGGGTTTCTATGGCGCGGGCACACTGCTGCTGTCCAGCGCATCGAGCAAGACCGCCTACGGCACAGCCTTCCAGCTCGCACAGCGCGCAGGCGTGCAGGTGGTCGGCCTCACGTCCAGGGCCAACCAGGCGTTTTGCGAAAGCCTGGGCTGCTACCACCGCGTGGTGACCTACGAAGACCTGGAACAGATCGCCGCCGAAACGCCCTGCGTCTACATCGACTTTGCGGGCAGCGTGGCGCTGCGCCAGCGCATCCACCAGCATTGCACGCAACTCGCCTACAACTGCGCCGTGGGCGCCAGCCATGTGGGCGACCTGGGCGGCGCCGGGCAGCTGCCCGGCCCGCGCCCGGTGATGTTCTTCGCCCCCGCACAGGTGAAGAAGCGCACGGGTGAATGGGGCACGCAGGGCCTGAACGACCGCCTGGTGGCAGCCTGGCAGGCCTTCAGCAGCGCCGTGCAGGCGCCACCGCAGCCCTGGATCACCGTGCAGCACCACCAGGGGCCGCAGGCCACGCAAGCATTGTTCCTGGAGCTGCTGCGCGGCCAGGGCGATCCGCGCACAGGCCACATCGCCCGCATGCGGCCCTGAGCGATCGCCGCTGCGCGCCGTACAGGCGATGCCGACTTAGCCCGCCGCCAGCCGCGCAGACGATGCAAGCGGTACATCGGCCAGTTTGAAACGCCCCACCAGGCGCTCAAGCACGGCCGCCTGCTCGCTCATGGCACCGGCCGCCGCGGCGCTTTGCTCCACGAGGGCCGCGTTCTGCTGGGTCATCTGCTCCAGTTCGCCTACGGCGGAGTTCACCAGCTGCATGTCGCCGCTTTGTTCAGCGGTGCTGGCAGTGATCTCCTCGATGATGCCACTGACGCGCTGGACCGATTGCACGATCTCCTGCATGGTCTGCCCCGCACGGTCCACCAGGGCCGTACCGGCTTCCACGTTTTCCACCGAGGCAGAAATCAGCGCCTTGACCTCGCGCGCGGCCTCTGCCGAGCGCCCGGCGAGCGAGCGCACCTCGCTGGCCACCACCGCAAAACCGCGCCCCTGCTCACCGGCGCGGGCGGCTTCCACGGCGGCGTTCAGCGCCAGGATGTTGGTCTGGAACGCAATGCCGTCAATGACGGCAATGATGTCCACGATTTTCTTGGACGAGCTGTCGATGCGGTGCATGGTGTGCACCACCTCGCTGACCGACTGGCCACCGCTTTGCGACAAAGTGAAAGCCGAAGCCGCCAGCGCATTGGCCTCGCGGGCCGATGCGGCCGACTGCCCGACTGCGCCGCTGAGGTGGTCCAGCGTGGACGACGCGCGCTGCAGGTTGGCGGCGGCGGCTTCCGTGCGGCTGGAAAGGTCTTGATTGCCATGGGCAATCTCGACGCTGGCCGCACCGATGCTGCCCGCCGAGCGCTGCACCTGCCCCACCAGTTCCGCCAGGGATTGCGACATCTGCGCCAGCGCGCGCAGCACCTCGCCCATTTCATCCTGGCGGCCGGTGACGATGCGCACCGTCAGGTCACCCTCGCCAATGGAGCGCGCCACCTGAACGATGTCGGCCAGCGGCCCGGTCACGCTGCGCTGCACCAGCCGCGTGCCGATGCACACCGCCACGATGATGACGGCCATGATGCCCGCCACACCCCACACGGTTTTCAGCCGCTCTGTGCCTGCCTTGTCACGCAGCTCGGTGGCCCCGCGCTCGGTCAGGCGCACCATGTCCTGCTGCGCGCTCTGAAACGCCTTGAGCTTGCCCTGGGTGTCGCTCTGGATGTGCACCTGCAGCGCGGCAGCGTCGCCCGCGGCCTTGAGTTTTTGCGCGGCTTCCAGCGAAGCCTTCAGCGCCTGCGCCTGCTGGGTGGCGGCGTCCAGCGCGGCGCGCTCCATCGGGGTGGTGAGCAGCGTGCCCAGCGCCGACTGCACCTGGGCCAGTTCCTGCTGGTCCTGCTCCTGCCCGCCTTGCAGCAGGGCGGCCGAGGCCTCATCGGCCGCCAGCGCCGCGCCCAGGGTGCGCAGCGCCTGCGCCTCGGCCAGCCCGCGCCAGCGTGCGGACAGCTCCAGCTTGCTTTGCTGGTCGGACTGCTCCTTGACCGTGATGGCCTGCGACTTCACCGTGCGCACCGCCGACCCGGCCGACATGAGTACCAGCCCGATACTCACCGCAATGGCAGGCAGCCATATCTTGGTTTTGATGCTCAACGCCATGCCTTCCCCTTGTCTCCAGACGGGATATGTAACCATTCGTCAAAAGTATGGCACGGCTTGGGGCGTTGCAGGCCAGCGAAAATGAGGGCATGCACTCTATTCCTGACGCCTCGCCGCTGCACCCCTTCGCCGCCCTCACGCCCGACATGGTGCTCGACGCACTGGCCAGCGTGGGGCTGCATGGCGACGGGCGGCTCATGGCGCTGTCGTCTTACGAGAACCGCGTGTACCAGGCCACGCTGGAGGACGGCAGCCGCGTGGTGGCCAAGTTCTACCGCCCCGGGCGCTGGAGCGAGGCGCAGATCCTCGAAGAACACGCCTTCGCCGCCGAGCTCATGGCGGCCGAGGTGCCCGCCGTCGGCCCCATGGTGCTGGACGGCCGAACGCTGCATCCGCACGGGGGCTTTGCGTTCTCCGTCAGCCCCTGGCGCGGCGGCCGCCAGCCCGAACTGGACGACTTCGAGGTGCTCGAATGGACCGGCCGCTTCCTCGCGCGCATCCATGCCGTGGGCGCCGCCCGCCCCTTCGCCGCGCGGCCCATGCTCGATCTGCAGCAGTTCGGCACCGAGCCGCGCGACTGGCTGCTGGAACACCACCTGATCCCGCTCGACGTGCAATCCGCCTGGCGCGATGCCTGCGATACCGCTCTTGATTTGATAGCTTCTAACGCAGAATCCACGGGATATTGTGGCCAATTTTGCTTGAAAGACGCCACCGTTCTGCGCCTGCACGGCGACTGCCACCCCGGCAACATCCTCTGGACGCCGCTGGACGAATGGGGCCGTGGCGGCCCGCACTTCGTGGACCTGGACGACGCCCGCATGGGCCCCGCTGTGCAGGACCTGTGGATGCTGCTGTCGGGCGACCGGCGCCAGCGCACGCACCAGCTCGGCGCCCTGCTCGACGGGTACGAGCAGTTCCGCAGCTTCGACCGGCGCGAGCTGGCCCTCATCGAGCCGCTGCGCACCCTGCGCCTGATCCACTACAGCGCCTGGCTCGCCCGCCGCTGGGAAGACCCGATCTTCCCCATCAACTTCCCCTGGTTCGGCACCAGCGACTACTGGCGCGGGCAGGTGGACATGCTGCACGAGCAGATCGAGGTGATGCAGGAGGAGCCGCTGGTGGCGTGAAGGCGGCGGGGTGCGCAAGCAGCCGGGGCAAGAATGTATCCAGCGGTGAATCTTGCGCCTGGGGATGGTTCGGCCGCCTGGCCTGGGCTATCCTGCGCTTTTCACCGCCACTGCGGGCGTCCGCACCAGCCCATGAAAGATCTCCTGCGCACTGTTTTCTCCATCCGGCAAAAACGCCGCACCCCGCCCGCCGGTCCCGTGCCGCCTGAAGGCGCCTTCATCATTCGCAAAGAGGTGAAGATGGCCGTCAACCAGCCCATTCCGCGCGATCTGTGGAACTGGATGGTGCTTTCGGGCTGGCGCACCATTCCGGTCAAGAAGGACCGGCGCAAGTCCATGGAGTTGCCCGCAGATGCGCTGCTGGAGCTCATCCGCGCCCACCCGGCCGAACGTGACGCCGTGCATGCCCGCGTCCTGACGCAGGCGCGGTAACTGACTGCGCTCCCGCTGATTTTCCAAAGAAAAAACGCCTTGCACCCCTTCAAGGGCGCAAGGCGCTGAGGGTGTTGCGCGCTCAGTCTCTCAGACCAGCAGCGCGTTCACCCGCTTCACATAGGCGGCCGGATCTTCCGGCAGGCCGCCTTCGGCCAGCAGGGCCTGGTCGAACAGGATGTGGGCCAGGTCGTGGAAGTGCACGCTGCCGTCGAGCTTTTTCACCAGCGGGTGCTCGGCGTTCACCTCCAGCACCGGTTTGGTTTCTGGGGCCTTCTGGCCGGCCTGCTTGAGCATGCGGGCGAGCTGGGTGCTCATGCCGTCGTCCTGCACCACCAGGCAGGCGGGCGAATCGACGAGGCGCGTGGTCACGCGCACGTCCTCGGCCTTGTCCTTCAGCGCTTCCTTGAGCTTGGCGAGCACGGGCTTGAAGGCTTCGGCGGCCTCTTCGGCGGCCTTCTTCTCGGCCTCGTCTTGCAGCTTGCCCAGGTCCACGGCGCCCTTGGCCACGCTTTGCAGCGGGGTGCCGTCGAAGTCGTGCAGGTAGTTCAGCGCCCACTCGTCCACGCGGTCGGTCATCAAGAGCACCTCGATGCCCTTCTTCTTGAAGACTTCGAGCTGCGGGCTGTTCTTGGCGGCGGCCAGGGTGTCGGCGGTGATGTAGTAGATGGCCTCCTGGCCTTCCTTCATGCGCGCCTTGTAGTCGGCAAAGCCCACGCTCACGCTGTCGCTGGTGGTGCTGGCAAAGCGCAGCAGCTTGGCCAGGCGCTCGCGGTTGGCAAAGTCTTCGCCCAGGCCCTCCTTGAGCACGGCGCCGAACTCGGCGTAGAACGCGGTGTACTTGCCTTCCTTGGCCTTGTCTTCCTCGCTCACCACGTCGGTCACGCCGTCGGCGCCCTCGGCGGGGGCGTCATGCTTGTCGTGCTTGGCCAGGTCTTCCAGCATGCTCAGCACGCGCTTGGTGCTGCCTTCGCGGATGGCGCGCACGTCACGGCTTTCCTGCAGCAGTTCGCGGCTGACGTTGAGCGGCAGGTCGCTCGAATCGATCACGCCCTTGACGAAGCGCAGGTAGCTGGGCATCAGTGCCTCGGCGTCGTCCATGATGAAGACGCGCTTGACGTAGAGCTTCACGCCGGCCTTCTTGTCGCGGTTCCACAGGTCGAACGGCGCCTTGGCGGGGATGTAGAGCAGCTGCGTGTACTCGGTGTTGCCTTCCACGCGGTTGTGCGCCCAGGTCAGGGGGTTCTCGTAGTCGTGGCTGATGGCCTTGTAGAACTCCTGGTACTGCTCTTGCGTGATGTCCTTCTTGGGGCGTGTCCACAGGGCGCTGGCCTTGTTGACGGTTTCCCATTCGCCGGTTTTCACCATGCCGCCGGGCTCGCCTTCCTTCTCGCTTTCCTTCCATTCCTCTTTTTCCATGAGGATGGGCAGGCTGATGTGGTCGGAATACTTGCCGATCACCTGCTTGAGCTTCCAGGCGTTGAGGTATTCGGAGGCGTCGTCGCGCAGGTGCAGGATGACGCTGGTGCCGCGCGCGGCGCGGGTAATGGTTTCCACCTCGAAGTCACCGGCGCCGCCGCTGACCCAGCGCACGCCGTCTTCGGCCTTGAGGCCCGCACGGCGCGATTCGACGGTGATCTTGTCGGCCACGATGAAGCCCGAGTAGAAGCCCACGCCGAACTGGCCGATGAGCTGGGCATCCTGCTTCTGGTCGCCCGTGAGCTTGCCCATGAAGTCCTTGGTGCCGCTCTTGGCGATGGTGCCCAGGTGGTCGATGGCCTCCTGCGCGCTCATGCCGATGCCGTTGTCCTGGATGGTGAGCGTCTTGGCGTCCTTGTCGAAGCTCACGCGCACTTCCAGGTTGGGCGCGTCCTCATACAGCGCATTGTTGTTCAGCGCCTCGAAGCGCAGCTTGTCGCAGGCGTCGGAGGCGTTCGAGATCAGCTCGCGCAGGAAGATTTCCTGGTTGGAGTACAGCGAATGCGTGACCAGATGCAGCAACTGGGCCACTTCGGCCTGGAAGGAAAGGGTTTGTTTGCTCATAGGGGTTGTAGTGACAAATCCAATGCGGGAGAGGGTTGCGCCGCCCGTCCCAACGGCCAAGCCAGCGCGCAGGCGTTCATTTGGGGGTGCTTGCGCGGGTTTCAACCCTGGGCCGCGCCGAGGTTGGCACCGCACAATTCATCAAAAATGATAGCTGCTAGCGCTTGATGGATAAGCGCTAGAGGCCATTTTTACTGAAATCTGCCGGTTTGCTTGGCGCTGCGCGTCGGTCACGGCCCATGCAAGCAGCGCAGCGCGGACCAGCAGCCACCGCGCGAGGACCGCCCATGCTCCAGGTTCTGGCGCTGGTGGCGTCCCCCTTCCCGCAAAGTGCAGTTTTGCGAGAGAAGGGGGAAGCGGCGCCACCGCTCTGGGGGACGATCCCGGTCTAGCCGTCGGCGGTGATGCGCTGCACCAGCATTTGCAGCATGGCATCGGCCTTCTCGTTGGCGATCTGGCAGGTGCCTGCGGCGGCGTGGCCGCCGCCGCCGAATTCGAGCATCAGGTTGCCCACATGGGTCTTGCTGCCTCGGTCCAGGATGGACTTGCCCGTGGCAAACACGGTGTTCTGCTTCTGCAGGCCCCACATCACATGGATGGAGATGTTGGCCGTGGGAAACAGTGCATAGATCATGAAGCGGTTGGTGGCCCAGATGGTGTCCTCGGGCCGCAGGTCAAGCACCACCAGATTACCGATCTGGGTGGCGCAGTTCAGGATCTGCTCCTTGGCCCGGGCCGCGTGGTCGTGGTACAGCGCCACGCGTTCCTGCACGTCGGGCAGCGCCAGGATTTCCTCGATCGTATGGTCTCGGCAGTATTTGATGAGGTCCATCATCAGCGCATAGTTGCTGATGCGGAATTCCTTGAAGCGGCCCAGACCGGTGCGCGAATCCATCAGGTAGTTCAGCAGCACCCAGCCCTGCGGGTTGAGGATGTCCTCACGCGAATACTGTGCCGAGTCGGCCTGGTCCACCGCCACCATCATTTCTTCGGTGATGCGCGGGAAGGTCGCCTTGCCGCCATAGTGGTTGTAGACCACGCGTGCGGCCGAAGGCGCGTGCGCCTCGATGATGTGGTTGACATCGCGCCGGCCGGAGTTGCGCACGGTCTCCGATTCGTGGTGGTCGAACACCAGGTGCGCGCCCGGCACATAGGGCAGGTTGGTGGTGATGTCACGCTCGGTGATCTCGATCTTTCCGTCCTGCATGTCCTTGGGGTGAACGAACAGGATGTCGTCGATCAGATCCAGCTCGTTGAGGAGCACGGCGCACACCAAGCCATCAAAATCACTGCGGGTTACCAGACGGTACTTGCGGTCGCTCACGAGTTTCTCCTTGTTACACATCACTTCAGAGAGCGATGGTAGCAATATCGGGCATGCCCATGGCACGCACACCCCAAAAAAAGGATGGACGGCGGCTCCCCGGGCTCAGAAGGCGGGAAGGCATCCGGCCCGCTCAGCCAGCCAGCGGCCGTCCCAGCCATTGGACGAGCTGGCGTGCCACACCGGCATCGCTGAGCAGCGCCAGATGCCCCAGGCGGTAGGCCACATGGCGGCGTGCCCGGGGGAAATCGAGGCAGCGCGCAGGGTCGTCGTGCACCCCCAGGGCGCTGTGCAGGGGCACCAGCCCGTCGCCCACCAGGCACTCGGCCACCGGCTTGTTGCGTGCCGACAGGGTGGCGGCCACCGTGAAGCATTCCACCCCGGCGGGCAAGGGCAACGGCGTGCGCCTGTCGGGGCTGCGGCGGAAGCGGTCACGCCCCTGCCAGTCGGCATCGAGCACATGGCCGTAGCGCAGATCGGTGATGCCCGCGCTGCGCAACTGGCCCAGCCGGGCGAACGGACGGCTGTAGGGCGTGCTGCCCAGCAGCACATCCACCCAGTTGCCCGCGCGCTCCAGCGGCGCCCCATGGTGCGGCGTGCCCAGAAAAACGACGCGCCGCAACTGCGCGGGCCATTGATGGCCCGCCTCGGCGCCATAGTGGCATGCGCCGCGCACCACCAGCCCGCCCATGCTGTGCACCAGCACGGTGAACTCCTGCACGGGCACGGGCCAGGCGGCCAGCAAGGCCTCGATGTGGCCGGCCAGGGCGCGCCCGTTCACCGAGGTGTGCTGCCCCGTGTTGTAACGCACATAGACCGGGGTGTAGCCCAGCGCCTGTGCCAGGTGGGTGCCGTGGTCGTGGCCCTCGCGCTGCCATTGCAGGTCGTTCATGCACAGGCCATGCACCAGCAGCAAGACCTTGCCGGTGGCGGCGCCACTCGCACCGAGTGCGGCCACGTCCAGCGGCCGGCCCTGCTGGCGCAGTTCCATGGTGATCGCCAGCGGGTTGGCATCCTGGGCCAGGCGGTCGCCCATGACGCCGTTGAGGGCCGACAGCACGGCCTCGCGTTCGGCCGGTGGCGTGGCGGCATCCCGTCCGGCCATGCCGCGGTCCAGAAAGGGTTCGAGCCGCAGCAACGCGGCCTGCAGCCCGGCATCGACCAGCCGTGTCACGCCATGAATGCCCTGGTAGACCATGCCGGTCAGCCCGCGCGTGCGGCCGGGCTCGGCCCCGCCGGGCAGGCCCATGGTGCTGAGCACCGACTGGTGCACGCCTTCGGCGATGCGTGCCACGCCTGCCGTGGCCTGGGTGGCCAGGCGCGCCGCGCCCCGCAGGTCGGTGGCGCGCAACTGGCCCAGGGCCGCTTTGGCGACGCGTGCCGTCTTGCCCGATGAGGGGGGAGTGGTGGATGCCATGAATGCTCCGGAAAAAAGGGGATCGGACACCACCCCCGCTGCGCCCGCGCTCAAAAGCGTTCGTGCGCGCCCAGATAGCGCCACTGCCCCACGGGCAGGTTGCCCAGTGTGACACGGCCGATACGGATGCGTTTGAGGCCCACCACCTTCAGGCCCACCTGCTCGCACATGCGCCGGATCTGGCGCTTCTTGCCCTCGGTCAGCACGAAGCGCAGTTGCTCGGGGTTTTGCCATTCCACCTTGGCGGGTTTCAGCGGCTGGCCATCCAGGCTCAGGCCGTGGCGCAGACGTTCGAGCAGTTCGCGCGGAAAGACGGCCTGCACGTTGGTGCTGACGGGGTCGTGCTCGCTGATTTCCTGCAAGGGCTCGGGGCGTGCGCCCGGCGCCACGGCGCGCACCGGGCCCGGCCCCTGGTACACCACGCGCACGAGGTATTCCTTGTCCATGACCGAGTCTTCGCCAATGATCTGCCGCGCCACGCGCCCGTCCTGCGTGAGCACCAGCAGACCCACCGAGTCAATGTCAAGGCGCCCGGCCGGCGCCAGGCCGCGCAGGTGCGGCGGCGTGAAGCGCAGACCGCTCGGGTCGTCGCGCCAGTGCGTGCGCGGGTTGATCAGCGCCACGGCGGGCTCATGCCCATCCTCGGCCTGGCCCGACACGTAACCGATGGGCTTGTTCAGCAGGATGGTGACCCGGCTGTCCTGCTGGCGCTGCGCGGCGCGCTCGACGGTGACGCGGTCCTGCGGCGTGACCTTGACGCCCATGGCGGCCACCTGGCCGTTGACATGGACCCAGCCGCGCGCAATCCAGTCGTCGGCCTCACGGCGCGAGCACAGGCCGAGTTCGGCCAGGCGCTTGTTAAGGCGCGTGCCCTGGGCCGAAGAAACGGCGGCAGAGGGCACCGGGGGCTGTTGCAGGGTTCGCGGAGCGGGCTTCTTGGATTGCATGGCCCGAATTGTCTCTTAGAGCCTGTTCAAAGTCTTTTCATGGTGCCCGTTGCCCCGCAAAAGGCCGCACTCGTCATTGCGCACCTTGCCCAGGCCGCCAGCATGGCCTGCGGCGCGCGCCTAGATTGCGGCCTTTTGCTGCCTTGCGGGCACCATGAAAAGACTTTGAACAGACTCTTACCGCCCATGCACAGCGCACATATCCGCATGGAAAAGCCACATGACCGCCACCACACACCGCAACGCATTGTCAATACACTCAGTGACCGCTGCCCGCAGGAGTCTGCCAGCCACCGGCACAGGAGGTATCGCCATGCCCATCGCACAAAAATTCACCTCGCTCTCTATCGCGGCCCGGCTGCGGCTGGGGTTTGGCTGCTTGCTGGTGTTGATGATGTGCATTGCCGCCGGAGGACTGTGGTCGCTGCACACCGTCAACCAGCAGATGCGCGCCATCACCGGCCCTGGCGCAGCCAAGGCCAAGCTGGTCAACACCATGCTGGAGACCGTGGGAACGCTTGGCATCCAGAGCCGATCGGCAGCCATGCTCAACGAAATCGATGGCAAGCAGGCGCAGACCCAGATCGCGGCGTCGCGCAAATCCCTGCAGGACTACCAGCAACAGCAGGCGGCACTGGCGCAGCTTTTTTCCTCGGCAGACACCCGGCCGGAGCAGCAAAAGCTGCTGGGCGAGATCGAAGCACTGGCCCAGAAGATCCGCCCTGAGCTGGAGATCGCACTCCAAGGCGTCGAGGATGGCGACACCGTGAGTGCCACCCTCACCCTGATGACCCGTGCAGCGCCCGCCGAAGCCGCCTGGCGCGCCCGGCTGGCCGAGCTGATCGAGCGGCAAAACCAGCTCAACGCCGAATCGGCCCAGCAGGCCGAGCACCTGCAAAGCCAGGCACTCGGCCTGGGCGCCGTGCTGGTGGCATCTGCGGCGCTGCTGGGCTGGTGGATTGCACGGCGCATCACCGCCAGCATCACACAGCCCATCGGCCGGGCGGTGGTGGTGGCCGAACGCATTGCGCGCGGCGACCTGACCTCGGCCATTGAAGTACGCATCCACGACGAAACCGGCCGCCTGCTCGACGCCATTGCCGCCATGCAGGACCGCCTGCGCGCACTGGTGGGTGAAATCAGCCAGGCGGCCGACTCCATCCTCACCGCCAGTTCGGAGGTCGCCTCGGGCAACCTGGACCTGAGCCTGCGCACGGAGCAAACCTCGCACAACCTCCAGTCCAGCGCCTCGGCACTGGCCGACCTGACGGGCACCGTGGGCCAGAGCGCAGAGTCCGCCCACCAGGCCAACCGGCTGGCCTCCACGGCCTCGGAGGCCGCCACGCGGGGCGGGCAGGCCGTGTCGCAGGTGGTACAGACCATGGATTCGATCAGCGCGAGTTCGCGCCAGATTGCCGACATCACCGGCGTGATCGACGGCATCGCCTTCCAGACCAACATCCTCGCGCTCAATGCCGCCGTGGAGGCCGCACGCGCTGGCGAGCAGGGGCGCGGCTTTGCCGTGGTGGCGGGCGAGGTGCGCAACCTGGCGGGCCGCGCGGCCACGGCGGCACGCGAGATCAAGGCCCTGATAGGCGCCAGCGTGCAGCAGGTGGAGCAAGGCGGCGAGCTGGTGGGCCGCGCAGGCAGCACCATGAACGAACTGGTCAGTGCCGTGTGCAAGGTGTCGGACATCATGGCCGAAATCACCCAGGCCACCCAGGAGCAAAGCCAGCGCATCGTGCTGGTCAGCCAGTCGGTGGGAGAACTGGAGTCCATGACCCAGCAGAACGCTGCGCTGGTGGAAGAAGGCGCCGCCGCCGCAGACAGCCTCAAAGAGCAGGCCGGACGTCTGACCGAGGTGGTGGGCGCATTCCGGCTGGAGCGCAGCGTGCGCGATGACCGCGACTGGCCGGGTCCAAACCATGGCCCTGCAGCGCCAGCGGCTGCGCCGGACCGCCTGGCTACATCCGGCGGCGGCCGCAGCGGCGCCCGGCAGCTTCCCGCCCTGGAACGCTGAGGCGGAACGGAACAAGGCACCGCGATGGCGCCTTTCCGGCCTGGGGAAGATCTGCAATGCCACAGCCATAGCGCGTGCTATGGCGGGCATTTGCAACGACGAGCGGGTGTGTATTGGCGGAATGAGCGGGCATGGTGGGTTCGTTCACACCTTCTCAGGCCTGAGGCGTCAGCCAGGCCAGGAAACCGTCCACCGGCAGCGGCCGGCTGATGTGGTAGCCCTGCGCCTCGTCGCAGGCCAGTGTGCGCAGTCGCTCCAGGATGTCGGCATTTTCCACGCCTTCGGCCACCACGCTCAGGCCCAGATTGTGCGCCAGGTCGATGGTGGAGCGCACGATCTGCGCGTCTCCCTCCCCGGCCTGCATGCCCATGACAAAGGACTTGTCGATCTTGAGCTCCTGCACCGGCAGGCGCCGCAGGTAGGCCAGCGACGAGTACCCCGTGCCGAAGTCGTCGATGGAGAGCTTGAAGCCCTGCTGCGACAGACGGTTGAGCATGGCCTCGGCGCGCTGCGGGTCGTCCATGATGGCGCTCTCGGTGATCTCCAGGCAAAAGCTGGCCGCCCCCACGCCGTGGCGTGCCAGGATGGCCTCCAGGCGGGTGCAGAGTTCGGGGTCGAGCAGGTCGCGCGTGGACAGGTTGACCGAAACGCGCAGCCCCATCAGGCGCACGCGCTCCTGCGCCAGCAGGCGTGCCACCGCCTCGAAGACCCACAGCGTGAGCTGGCGCACAAAGCCGGTCTGCTCGGCGAAGGGAATGAACTCCATGGGCGGCACCAGGCCGCGCTGCGGGTGCTGCCAGCGCACCAGCGCCTCGGCGGCATGCCCTGGCTGGCCGTGCAGCGCCACCTTGGGCTGCAGGTACAGGCGCAGCTCGTCCCGCTCGACGGCGCGGCGCAGGTCGCCCAGCAGCGTCAGGGTCTGGGCGCTCGCCGAGTCCAGTGCCGGTTCGTACAGCAGCGCCACGCTGAGCTTGCGCTTGGCGGCGTACATGGCGATTTCGGCGCGGTTGAGCAGGGTGTCGGCATCCTGGGCATCGCCCGGCCAGCAGGCAATGCCGATGCCGGCGCTCAGGTCCACCGTCTGGTCGTCGAACTCCAGCGGTTTTTCGAAGGAGCGGGCAATGCCCTGGGCCACCTGCAGGGCCTGCGGGCCATCGGTGTCGTGCAGCAGCAGCGCGAACTCGTTGCCGCCGACGCGCGCCACCAGGTCGCCCGGTGCGTGCACATGCGGGCGCAGGCGCCCGGCCACGGCCTGCAGCAGGCGGTCGCCAAAGGCATAGCCGAGCACGTCGTTGACATGTTTGAAGCGGTCCAGGTCCAGCAGCAGCACCGCCAGCGGCCGGGCCGGGCTGCGGTGCGTGTGGATGGCCTGCATGACCGCCGTGCGAAAGCGCTCGCGGTTGGGCAGGCCGGTAAGGCGGTCGCGGTAGGCCAGGTCGCGCACCTTGGCCTGCTGGCGCGCGATGTCCAGGCGCATGTGGTCGAACGAGCGTGCCAGATCGCCGATTTCATCGACCCGTGCCGTGTGCTCCATGGGCACGCTGTAGTCGCCGCTGGCGAGGCGCCGCGTGGCGGCCAGCAGCGAGCGCAAGGGCGTGGTCACGCGCCGGGCCATGGTGCCGCTGCCCAGCGCCACCAGCAGCACCCCGCCACCGGTGATGGTGGCCAGCAGGAACTGCAGCTGCCGGTAGGGCGCCACCACCTCGTCCACCGAGCGCAGCAGCAGCACCTGGACCTCGCCCCCCACCGCGTTCAAGGCGCTGGTACGCACCAGCAGCGTGCCGGATTCGGTCTGCAGCTCTCCCGCTGCGGCGCCCGGCTGGCGCAGCGGCGCCAGCGCGGCGGCAGGCAGGGTGCCCACCGGCACCGCCACGCTGCCATCGGCGGCCCGCACACGCACCGCCACATCGACGGACAGCAACTGGCGCATCTCGTCGGCCAGGGGCTGCCCCACGGGAAAGCCCATGAGCACCCAGCCAATCACGACCGGCGCCTTCAGCGGCACCATGACGAACTGGTAGGGCTGCCCCTGCATCACGGCCACCACGCTGCCCTGAGACTGGTCCGACAGGGCCTGCACCACCTGCGCGAGGGAGCCGGGCATTTGCGGCAAGCCCTCGGCCAGCCGGACCGCGCGCAAGGCCCGCTCCGTGTCCAGCAGCGCCGTGGCCGCCGCCCCAATGCGCGCGCCATGGTTCTCCAGCGCCGACTGGATGGTTTCCTCGTCGCCCGAGCTGACGGCCGAGCGAAAACCGTAGTCGGCCGCCAGCAGCGCCGAGCCCTGGCGCAGTCGCTCGGCGTTCTGCTCCAGCAGCCGGTGCCAGACGCGCTCGTCGGTGTCGAGCTCGCGCGCGATCTGCAGGCGCGCATTGCGGTCGATGCTGCGGTTCACCACGGCGAAACCGGCCACCTGCACGATCAGGAGCAACAGCAGCGACACCCCGACGAGCCGCAGGATGAGGCTGTGCCGTATCGGGCGCGTACTCAAGGCGCCAGCCCCGTCATGCGCACGGTTGCCGTGGCGCCACCGGCTGTCACGGTCAGCGCCTGCTCCTGCGCGGCGGCCCCCACCGGCAGGCGGGGATGCCAGGCGCGCAGACGGTAGCTGCCCGGTGGCACCGGGCCGATGGACGCCCCGCCCCCCGTGGCCGGAGTCTGCGCGAAATAGGGGGTGTCGAGCACCACGATCCAGCCCACCATGTGGTCATGGATGTTGCACCCCAGCACCACCACGCCAGGCTGGTCGAACAGCACCGGCTGGGCCGGTGTACCGGTGTAGAGCTTGAGCTCGAACTTCTTGGCCGGCGAGAACGAGTACACATGGTGGCGCACCGTGTCGCGGTTGGGGAAGCGCACTTCGGTTCCCACGGTCAGCACCCGCACTGCGGGGAGGAACTGCTTGTTCTCCTGCGACACCTCCTGCACCTCCAGGGGCTTGACCAGGCGCCGGGCTTCGGCCGATTCCAGAAACACCACCGCACCGCCCAGGGGCTGGCCCGCGCCATCCAGCACTTGCACCTGCACGCCGGCCGCCCAGGCGCCCCAGACCAGGCACAGCGCGGGCAGCACCAGCGCCGTGCGCCAGGCTCGCCGGGACGTGGCCGCAACACTCATGGCGCGATGGCCAGGCCCCGCAGCGGGCTGCCGTCGCCCACCACGCCCAGCGGAGCGGCACGGCCGGTTTCCAGGTCCACGGTGTACAGGCGGGTGCGCGGGTCCGTTGCGGTGCGGGCCGCCAGCAGGGCGGTGTTGCCCACGTCGGCGATGTCGAACGACGCATCGGCCAACGGCCCCAGGCCCAGCGGACCGACAGTGCGCAGCTGGCCGGTGTTGGGCGAAACGACCGGTGTTGCACCTTCGCGCGACCCCTGCATGACGAGCGTGCCGAGCGCGCGGTCGATGGCGTAGTTGGTGGTGAGCTTGTCGTCCTGGGCGTTGTAGGTGTAGGCAGCGGCAGCAATGTCCGGCTCGCGCCCGGCCTGCCTGTCGCCCCAGGCATAGCGCAGCACGGGGTCGGGCTGCACGCCGTCCAGGGCAGCATCGCCATCGACCACCGCCCCGGTGTCGGGGTGCAGACGCAGGTTCTGCCCGGCGCTGGAGACCACGCGAATGCGGTCGGCCGCAGGGTTGAAGTCAAACCCGAAAACCGCGCCGCGCAGTTGCAGGGCCAACGGCGCCGCACCCACGGGGCTCAGCGCACCCGAGGCGACGTCCAGGGTATAGAGCCGCCCTGTGTGCGACAAGGCGTACAGCACGCCCCGCGCCACCCGGTAGTCGATGCCTGCCAGTTGCTCGTCCGCAGCCAGCCCGGTGACGGGCCGCCGCTCCAGGATGCGCTGGGGCTCGCCGGCGTTGAACACCAGCAGCTCATGCTGCGCGGTGACGGCCACCAGCTGTTCCCCCAGACCGGCCGATGGCGGCGGCGGGCTGGCACAGGCCGCCAGAAAGAGTCCGGCCAGAATGCCTGCGGCCTTGCAGGCACGAAGGGCCATCGGTGTCAGTGCCATGGCTGCTGCCCCTTGGTTGGAATGCCACCGGGACGCCCCGCCCCTGAAGGCACATCGATATCATTCAAAAACAATAGCATGCTGCGCTCATCAGTAAAGCGTTTCAGCCCGATTTCATATCAAATTCCACCCGACCACTATTGCATCACGCTCGACCGGAGCGCGGCAAGGTCCAGCACCCGCAGGCCGCCGTATTCGACCCGGATGGCCCCTTGGGCTTCGAGCGCCGCCAACGCCTCGTTGACCCGCTGGCGCGACAGCCCCACCAGATAGGCCAACTCCTGCTGGGTGATGCGCAGCACCTCGCCCACTCCAGGGTACAGCGCCGAATTGAACAGTGCGGCCAGGCTGCGCGCCACGCGCGCGTCGGGGTTGTTCAGCCGGTCGATCTCGCGCGCTGCAATGAATTGACCCAGGCGCTCGTTGAGCTGGTTCATGACGTAGCGGTTGAAACCGATGGAGTGGTCCAGCAGCCAGTGAAACGTGTCGATGGGCAGCCCTGCCACCACGCTCTTGCGCAGGGCCTGCACGTTGTAGCGATACGGCTCACGCTTGACCACCGTGCCTTCACCAAACCAGCCACCGGGCGGCAGGCCGGCAAAGGTCATCGTGCCGCCGTCCGCGTTGTCGTTGCTCATCTTGAGCAGCCCCTCGATGACGCCGAACCAGTAGGTGACGGGCCGCCCGATGCGGCAGACGTAGTCGCCCGCACGGGCATCGCCCACCAGCAGGGCCGCCATGGCGCGCTCACGCTCGACCGGCTGCAACAGGGGCAGCCAGGGAATACCGGCCAGTTCATCGGGCGTGGGCTGGCGGCGGCGGTGGTGCAATGACAGTTCCTGGTTCATGCCGTGCTGGCCGTGCGAGGGTTTTCAATGGGGCCCGTGGCCCTGCCGCCTGATTGTCGTTAAAAAACCGGCGGCAAGCTTGGCGCTGGCTGACACAGCCCCGTTGCCCGGCCCTGCCGCATGGCCCCACCGGGCGCGCCATGCGGCCACGGTTCGGGAATACCATGATTCAAATTGTCGTCGGAAAGACAAAAAAATTCCAATCACCGTCCGATGATGCGGCCGACTGGGCGCCACCGCCCCCCAATTGGAGTTAGCACCATGAACACCCTGCGCCGCCCCCCCATGCGCCCCCCCGTCCTGCTGACCCGCCGGCGCCTGCTGGCCAGCGCAGCCACGCTGCCCTGGCTGGGCCTGACACCCGCCCTGCGCGCACAGGAAGCTCCGCTGAAAATCTGCCAGTCCACGGCCCTGAGCGGCCCGCTGGGCGATCTGGGCACAGCCATGCACCAGGGCGCCAAGGCGGCGTTTGCCGTGGTCAATGCACGCGGCGGCGTGCACGGCCGCAAGATCGAACTCGAAGTCCAGGACGATGGCTATGACGTCCCGCGCGCACTGGCCAACGCAGAAAAGTTCCTGGCCGACAAGGACTGCTTCGCGCTCTTCAACTGCATGGGCACACCGATGGTTCAGGCCATGCTGCCCAAGGTGCTTGAGTCGGGGATTCCGTTCTTTGCCCCGTTCACGGGAGGGCAGCTCAGCCGCATCCCGGGCGCACGCAATGTCTTCAACATCCGCGCCAGCTATGCCGAGGAAGCCGAGAAATGCGTGCAGCATCTGGCCACGATCGGCATCCGCCGGATTTCCGTGGTCTACCAGAACAACACCTTCGGCAAGGAAGTGTTCGCAGGGGCGCAAATGGCCATGGAAAACGCCAAGCTGCCCAATGCCGTCACCGCCACCGTGGAGAACGACGCTTCCGACGCGGCCAGTGCCGCGCGCAAGCTCGCCGAGAGCAACCCCGAGGCCGTGCTGATCGGCCTGGCGGGCAAGCCGGCGCTGGAGTTCGTCAAGGCGTTCCGTGCATTGCGCCAGGGGGTGTCGCTGTACGCGCTGTCGGTGCTCGGCACCTCGGCCAACGTCAAGGCCCTGGGCACCAACGCCACGGGCATGGCGATCTCGCAAGTGGTGCCGCTGCCCACCAACGTGATCACGCCCGTGGTGCGCGATTTCCAGCAGGCCCTGAAATCGCTGGACACGCCTGTCGAGCCCTCGCACCTGGCGCTGGAAGGCTATATCAACGCCCGGGTGTTCATCGATGCGCTGCAGCGCGCAGGCAAGAACCCGACACGCGCCGCATTCATCGACGCGACCTGGAGCCTCAAGAAGGTGGACCTGGGCGGCTTCGACATCCATGCCACCACGCCGGAACGCAATGCTTCACGCTTTGTGGAGCTGACGATGGTGAGCCGCGATGGCCGCTTTTTGCGCTGATGGGGCGAACCCGATCAGGAGTTTCCCCTAAATTGTCGTCGTAAAGACAAGATGACGTCAAAGTCGGTCTTACGATTGTTACCAGCTGAGTGGCCATGGGCCACGCTTCCGGCCCCGCCGGATCGACGGACATCTTGCAACTGATAGGAACCGGAATGAAGACCACGTTCCCGCAACTGCTGCTCAAACACGCAGCCGAGCGCCCCACGGACCCGGCGCTGCGCGAAAAAGAATACGGCATCTGGCAGACATGGACCTGGAAGGACGCATCGGAGACCGTGCGTCATCTGGCCTGCGGCCTGCTCGCGCTGGGCTTCCAGCGCGGCCAGAACCTGGCCCTGGTCGGCGACAACCGCCCGCACCTCTACATGAGCATGGTGGCGGTGCAGAGCATCGGCGGGGTGCCCATCCCGCTCTACCAGGACGCCGTGGCCTCCGAAATGGCCTTCGTGATGGAGGACGCTGAAATCCAGTTCCTGTTCGCCGAAAACCAGGAACAGGTGGACAAGCTGCTGGAAGTGCGCGAGACCGTGCCCGGCATGGCCCACATCATCTATGACGACCCGCGCGGTCTGCGCAACTACGACCAGGCGGGCCTGATCAGCACCGAGAAGCTCAAGGCACTGGGCGCTGAGTGGGACCGGGCTCACCCCGGCGCATGGGATGCCCAGGTGGCCCAGAACAAGCCCGACGACGTGTCGGTGATCCTCTACACCTCGGGCACCACCGGCAAACCCAAGGGTGTGTGCCAGACCCACGCCAGCTTCATCGGCTCGGCCCAGGGCGGCGTCGAGGTGGACGGACTGAACCCCCGAGACAACGTGATCTCCTACCTGCCCCCGGCCTGGGTGGGCGATCACCTGTTCTCGCTGGCCCAGTGGCTGGTGGCGGGCTTCACCATCAACTGCCCGGAGTCGGCGGCCACCGTCTCGATCGATCTGCGCGAAATCGGCCCGACCTACTATTTCGCCCCCCCCCGCGTGTTCGAAGGCATGCTGACCTCCGTCTCCATCCGCATGGAAGACGCCGCACCCTTCAAACGCTGGATGTATGCCAAGGCCATGGACCTGGCCCGGCGCGTGGGCTCGGACATCCTCGACGGCAAGTCCGTGGGCTTCATGGACCGGCTGATGTACACCCTGGGGGACATCACCATCTACGGCCCGCTGCGCAACGTGATGGGACTGTCGCGCATCCGCGTGGCCTACACGGCAGGCGCCGCCATCGGCCCCGACCTGTTCCGCTTTTTCCGCTCCATCGGCATCAACCTCAAGCAGTTGTATGGCCAGACCGAGACCTGCGCCTATGTGTGCATCCAGAAGAACGGCCAGGTCAAGCTCAACACCGTGGGCCAGGCCGCGCCCGGCATCGAGCTGAAGATCGCCGATAACGGCGAAGTGCTGGTCAAGGGCGTGTCGGTGCTCAAGGAATACTACAAGCGCCCCGACGCCACGGCCGAGGTCATCGATGCCAATGGCTACTTCCACACGGGCGATGCCGGCGTGCTCGACCAGGACGGGCACCTGCGCATCATCGACCGCGCCAAAGACGTGGGCAAGCTCAACGGCGGCGCCATGTTCGCGCCCAACTACATCGAGAACAAGCTCAAGTTCTTCCCGCAGATCAAGGAAGCCGTGTGCTTTGGCCATGGCAAAGACCAGGTCTGCGCCTTCATCAACATCGACTACGAGGCCGTGGGCAACTGGGCCGAGCGCCAGGGCCTGCCCTATGGCGGCTATGTGGACCTGGCCTCCAAGCCCCAGGTGCTGCAGCTCATTGCCGAGTGCATTGGCCAGGTCAACGCCGACCTGGCGGGCGAGCCCGGGATGTCCGACACCCAGGTGGCGCGCTTCCTGGTGCTGCACAAAGAGCTCGACCCCGACGACGACGAGCTGACCCGCACCCGCAAGGTGCGCCGCAATTTCATTGCACAGAAGTACGGCGTGCTGGTCGAAGCGCTCTACGAGGGGCGCACCGAGCAGTTCATCGAAACCCAGGTCAAGTTCGAGGATGGCCGCACGGGAAGCGTGAGCGCCACGCTGCAGATCCTCGACGCCAAGATCCATGCGCCTGCCAAGGTCAGTGCCTAAGACACCGGAAAGCACCCCATGACCCAGAAAAAGATCGGCGACGTCATCCTGGACGTCAAGAACATCAGCCTGCGCTTTGGCGGGGTGAAGGCCCTGACCGACATCTCCTTCAATGTGAAAGAGCATGAGATCCGCTCCATCATCGGCCCCAACGGCGCCGGCAAGAGCTCCATGCTCAACTGCATCAACGGCGTCTATACACCGTCTGAAGGCTCCATCACCTTCCGAGGCAAGACCTTTGACCACATGAACAGCCGTCAGGTGGCCGAGATGGGCGTGGCACGCACCTTCCAGAACCTGGCGCTGTTCAAGGGCATGAGCGTGATCGACAACATCATGTCGGGGCGCAACCTCAAGATCAAGAGCAACCTGTTCATGCAGGCGCTGCGCTGGGGCCCCGCTGAGCGCGAGGAGATCGCGCACCGCGAAAAGGTCGAACACATCATCGACTTCCTCGAAATCCAGGCCTTCCGCAAGACCCCCGTGGGCCAGTTGCCCTACGGCCTGCAAAAGCGCGTGGACCTGGGCCGGGCTCTGGCCATGGAGCCGCAGGTGCTGCTGCTCGACGAGCCTATGGCCGGCATGAACGTGGAAGAAAAGCAGGACATGTGCCGCTTCATCCTCGACGTGAACGACGAGTTCGGCACCACCATCGTGCTGATCGAGCACGACATGGGCGTCGTGATGGACATCTCCGACCGCGTGGTGGTTCTGGACTACGGCAAGAAGATCGGCGACGGCGCGCCGGAAGAAGTCCGCAACAACGAAGACGTGATTCGCGCCTATCTGGGCACCAGCCACTAAGGCGGGAGACAAGCAAATGGCATTTTTTCTTGAAACACTGATTGGCGGCCTGATGGCCGGCATGCTGTATTCCCTGGTGGCTCTCGGCTTCGTGCTGATCTACAAGGCCTCGGGGGTGTTCAACTTCGCCCAGGG